>CAYVOZ010000037.1:0-18341 GCA_964453325.1 uncultured Christensenellaceae bacterium
CAGCTCCCGGCCTTGCACTTGGAGTAGGCGGGCTGTATATGGGTGCTCATTTTCTACAAATTTTCTTTGCAGGAGGAAGCCTGAATTTCGGGCCTACGATGCTCATGATCCTGTTTATTATTGTAGGGACTTTTATGGCACTCACAGGGATTTTGCTGCATACTGTAGCTGGAATTTCAAAGGATACCAGGGCGGTTTAAACAATATTTCTCTGTATTCTAATACACAGTTTTAAATAATTTCACTCCTAACTTTTTTTAACTTCTAAAAGTGATTCTTATGATTTCTATAAAAAGAAAAAGAATATTAATTACAGGCGGTACAGGGTCTTTTGGGAACGCATTTATTGATTTTTCAAAAGATTGTGATATAAAATTCGTTGTTTTTAGCAGGGACGAAAAAAAACAGCATGATATGTTTGTTGAAAGAAACGACAATAACATTGAGTATGTTGTAGGTGACATCAGAGATAAGAGCAGAGTTTTAAAGCATTTCAAAGATGTTGATTACGTAATGCATGCAGCTGCTTTAAAGCATGTACCTACAGGAGAACAGTTCCCTGAAGAGGTTATTAATACTAATGTTTTAGGTACAAAAAATGTCATTGAGGCTGCTGAAGAATGTGGTGTTGAAAAAATCATAAATTTAAGCACCGACAAAGCTGTTTATCCCATCAATGCTTACGGCATGAGTAAAGCTCTTGCTGAAAAATTAATGAGTGCTCATACAGGAGACACTGTTTGTGTAAGCCTCAGATATGGTAATGTTATAGGCTCAAGAGGTTCTGTTATTCCTTTATTCATTGACAAGGCTCAAAACAACCTTCCTCTTACAATAACCAACGAAAACATGACAAGATTTTTGCTTCCTCTAAGCCACGCCGTTGCACTCTCAAAAAAATGTTTAGAAATCGGACATAGTGGAGATCTTTTTGTTATCAGGCCTCCTGCAGCTACAATCAAAACTGTTGTAGAAGCACTTGAATTGCATTATGGAAAAAAGCTTGAGAAGAAGGTTATCGGGATTCGTCCCGGAGAAAAGATGGATGAAACTCTTCTTACGCCTGAAGAGCTTTGCAGAGCGACCACGTTTACTGATGATGGCATTGAGTATATGAAGATTCCAAAGCTTGACGCTAATATTGGAGACTATTTCTATCACGGTAAAGATGTTGTTATGCCTGAACCTTTTACATCTGCCAATACAAAAATATTAGATGCAAAAGATTCTTTGGATCTTATTAAATTAGCTGGCTTATTGGATTAAATTGGAGTATTCAATACATCTTGCTAAATTGAAATTTCTTTTGAGAATGAGGGAGTTGATTCTATTAGAAAAAGTGTTCTCGTTCTGGGAGGTACCGGAATGTTAGGGTCCATGCTCGTGGACTATTTATCAAGACAACCTTCTTTGGAAATTACAGCTACAGTAAGGTCTGAAGAGACTGCTAAAAATCTTGAAGTTCAACTCCCAAATGTGAAATGGAAAGTTTTCGATGCTAGTTCTTCTGATCTAGATAAAGCACTTGAAGTGATAAGCGGAAACCATTGGGTTATTAATGCTATTGGAATTATAAAACCACTAATTCATGATGATAATTCTCATGAAGTTGAAAGGGCTATCAGGATTAATTCTTTATTACCTCACCTACTGGCAAAAAAGGCTCAGGAAAAAGGCTCCAGGGTAATACAAATTGCAACTGATTGTGTTTATTCCGGTGATAAAGGACACTATATAGAAACTGACGCCCACGATGCCCTTGACGTTTACGGAAAAACAAAAAGCCTGGGAGAAGTGTACTCTCCAAATGTTTTTCATTTGAGGTGCTCTATAATTGGCCCAGAGCCGAAGGAATTTAAGTCTCTACTGGAGTGGTTTTTGAGTCAGAGTACAAATTCTCATGTAAACGGTTTTACGAACCACCGGTGGAATGGGTTAACCACTTTGCATTTTGCGAAAATTTGCTATGGTATTATAAGTAACGATATTCAGCTTTTGCACCTTCAACACATCGTACCTGGCGGAGAAATTACGAAGTTTGACCTATTGAAGGCTTTTTCAAAGTATTTCAATCGCAGAGATCTCTCGATAACTCCATTTGAGGTCGAGGTTCCAATAGACAGAACCATTTCTACTATTAATGACGGTTTAAACCTGCACCTCTGGAAATCCGCTGGTTATGGACTTCCGCCTTCAGTGCCTGAAATGGTAGAAGAACTCGCAAATTATGATTATAGTTTCCATATCCCTGAACTAATTATAAAAAATGAAAGAGAGACGAAAATAAGTCCTTCCCCTAAATGGTGATTATATATGGCAGATCTGAAAGTGATGACAATTCTCGGAACCCGCCCTGAACTCATCCGTCTTGCAGAAATTATCAAAAAACTGGATGCTTTCACAAATCATATTTTCGTTCACACGAATCAGAATTTCAATTATGAATTAAACGAAATATTTTTTGAAGAATTCGGGTTAAGAAAGCCTGATTATTTGCTGGATGTAAAAAGTGATTCCATCGGGGAACAGATCGGTAAAATAATTTCTCAAACGGAAATTGTAATGAGAAAAGAGAAACCCGATGCTTTGCTAATCCTGGGCGATACAAACAGCGCACTGTCATGTATTGTTGCCAAAAGGATGAAAATTCCTGTTTTTCATATGGAAGCCGGAAACAGATGTTTTGATGATAGAGTTCCTGAAGAAATTAATCGAAGAATAGTCGATCATACCTCAGACATAAACCTGCCATACACAGAACATGCAAGAAAAAATCTATTAAGGGAAGGAATTGACTCTCATACTATCTTTGTTGTTGGCTCCCCACTGCGGGAAGTTATCGAAAACAATATGAGCAAGATTGAAAACTCCAGGGTCCTTGAAGAACTCGGACTTCAAACTGATGAATATTTCCTTGTGAGTTTCCACAGGGAAGAAAATGTTGATAGTGAGCGTAATCTCCAGATTTTGATTAATACACTGGAGGCTTTGGCTGATAAGTACAATTATCCGATAATAATTTCAACTCATCCCCGCACAAAAATGAGATTGGATAACTTAAATATCTCTGAAAACAAGCTGTTCAATTTCCACAAACCCTTCGGCATGTTTGATTTTGTAAAACTGCAGAAAAATGCGTATTGTGTCTTATCAGACAGCGGGACAATACACGAAGAAGCTGCAATTCTCGGCATTCCTGCCCTTGTGATCAGGGAAAGTACGGAGAGACCCGAAGTATTCGATACTGGTAACGTAATCCTTACGGGAATAAATACTGATGTAATCCTCCAGTCCATCGAAGTTGCAAGAAAACAGTACGAAGAAAAGGTCTCTTTTGCCACTCCCGAAGCATATCAGGATACAAATGTTTCAGACCGAGTTTTGAAACTGATAATCGGAATGAGTAAGCTCATCCTAAAAAAGAAATATTATTTACTAGACGAATGAATCCAGGATTTTAATGCGACTAAACTAAAATGTTGAGAAATAATTCTCAAAATCTGCTCGAAAAAGGTATTGATTATTATGAGAATACTTGTTGTTCAGGAATCTGATTGGATAGAAAGAGGTCCCCATAATAGCCACCATTTAATGGAGAGGTTGTCCCTAAACGGGCATGAAATCAGGGTCATAGACTATGAGATTCTCTGGAATGAAAACAGAACTGAGAAAGGCTTTATTTCAAAAAGGAAAGTCTTTTACAACCAGCATAAGTCAATTGAAAATGGAAACATTACCGTCATAAGGCCTTCAATTATGAAGCTACCTGTCCTGAACTATGTTTCTTTGCTCTATACACATTATAATGAAATCAAAAAACAAATCGAGTCATTCAAGCCAGATATAATAGTAGGCATGGGAATTCTAAACGCCAATATTGCAATAAGATTGGCAAAAAAATACAATATTCCTTTTGTTTACTATGTAATGGATCTCCTTCATGGGCTTGTTCCTCAGAAAGTTTTTCAACCTCTTGCATCGCACATTGAAAGCAATAACATGAAAAATGCTGATCGTGTAATTTCTGTCAATGAAGGGCTCAGAGAATATACCATTTCAATGGGTGCAAGGCGGGAAAATACTGAAGTCATAAGGACTGGAGTGGACTTCAATCATTTTAAACATTCCATAGATGGAAAGCCAATCAGGGAAAAATATGGAATAAAGGATGATGAAATAGTTCTGTTTTTTATGGGTTGGCTGTACACTTTTTCGGGACTCAAAGAGTTAGCGTTGGAGATCTCAAAATCTGTAGACAACATTAAATTATTTGTCCTTGGAGAAGGGGAGCTATGGGATGATCTTCAAAAGATTGGAAATTCCAATGGCTTTAATAAAATGATTATTGTAAATTGGCAACCTTACGAAGACGTTCCAAAATATATTGCTGCGGCTGATATATGCCTGCTTCCTGCTTATGCAAATGATGTTATGAAGTACATCGTTCCCATAAAAATTTATGAATATATGGCTATGAGTAAGTCCGTTATAGCCACAAGACTCTACGGTTTAGTTACAGAGTTTGGAGAAAATAATGGAGTATTATATGCTGATAAGCCTGTAAATGTTTTGGACAAAGTAAAATATTTGGTTAAGGATCAAAATCTGGGGAAGGAAGGACAAAAAGCGCTGACATTTGTAAAAAAAAATAATTGGAACAATATTACAGAGGAATTTGAAAAATGTTTAATGAATATTGTCCAAAACAATATACGTAACTGTTCAGCCTACCAAAAGAAGTCGATTGGTATTGACTTTGACGAAACAGAGAAATCTGATTACTAACTGATGAGAACTTAAAAAACGCAATCAATAGCCAACAACTAACTAAAATAAGCTCACCTCTATTTGCCCATCGAATCTTACTAAATATGGCGATTGATGTTGTTTTGCCTGGGCGGAATAGTTACTGTGTTTGTAACTAAATGATGTAAATCTCACCGTGAAAATAAACTTTAATCTGTAAAAATTTCTGGAATTTTTGATATGAAAGTGCTTCAAGTAATTCAGTTTTTTGGCCCCAAACATGGTGGTTCATTCGCAGTTGCTTATGAGCTAACAAAACACCTGGCAAAATGTGGTCATGAAGTAACTATCATTACTACCGATTTTGAATTTGACGATAATTTTGCTAAGTCTCTTGAGGCGGTGGAAGTTATTCCTTTTCATTGTCAATTGAATCTCGGAGGCCTTTTAGTTTCATTTTCTATGAATAAGTACTTAAATGAAAATAGTTCTAAGTTTGATATAATCCATATGCATAATTTCAGAACTTATCAAAATATTATTGTTCATAAATCTGCAAAAAAATATAATGTCCCTTATATCCTCCAGGCACATGGTTCTGTATCTAGGATTATTGAAAAAAAGGGTCTAAAATATATTTATGATTTTTTTTACGGGAACAGGTTATTGAAGGATGCATCCAATGTTGTTGCGGTGTCAGATGTCGAAGTTGATCAATATTTACAAATGAATGTTCCTCTTGAAAAAGTGGTTGTTATCCCAAATGGCATAGACACTGATTCATTCTGCAGATTGCCCAAAAAAGGTAGTTTTAGAACAAAGTACAATATTAATGAAACAAATATAATATTATTTTTAGGCCGACTTCATGAAATAAAAGGTATTGATTTTCTAATTAATGCTTATGCAGAGTTACTGAAAGAAAAAAACGACGTTATTCTGGTGTTAGCAGGTCCAGACGACGGATATTTAGAAAAGGCAAAATCCTTGGTTGAAAGACTAACCTTAGGCGAGCATGTCAAATTCATCGGTTTTATTAATGGTGCTGAGAAACTTGCTGCATATGTAGATGCTGATGTTTTGGTTTATCCTTCAATTTTTGAAATATTTGGGCTTGTTCCATTCGAAGCTATAATGTGTGGAACTCCGGTCATCGTAACTGATGATTGTGGATGTGGGGAGTTAATTAAAGAGTCCAAAAGTGGATATCTAGTTGAATATGATGATGTAAATTCATTAAAAGAAAAAATGAAAATTATCCTTGAAAATCCACAAAAAGGTAATGAATTTATTTCTAATGGTAAAAAATTCATTTATGATAAATTATCCTGGGAAAACATTGTAATAAATATGGAGGGAAATTATGAGAATTGCATTCGTAACGTTTGAATATCCTCCTTTTATTAACGGTGGGGCGGGAATATACGCTTTAAATATTACTCGTGAGCTTGTAAAATTAGGTCATCAAGTAGTTGTATTTACTCCGGATGTTTCGGAAAATAAATCAAAATCCGATTTATATACTTTAAAAATTAAAAAAGTACCTGTTAATAAAAAATTACCATTTAAAGCATTACAATTCTGGTTACATCTCCCCAATGAAATTCAAAAATTTGAAAAAGATACTCGATTTGATATTGTACATTTTAATGGTATATCTTATTGGTTCTTAAAAAAGAGGCTTTCAAAAGCAAAGCACATTGTTACAATTCATCATTTAGTTAAAGACGCAATAAAAAATAATAATTTGAGTTTCATTTCAAGATTAAAAGACATAAGTGGCGAAAACAGTCTTTTCATGTCTTTTCTTGAAAAGAAATGTATAAAGTCTCCAGATAAACTGGTTGCTGTAAGCAACTTCACTAAGAAACAGATCATTGAGTCTTATGATATTGATCCCGCTCAAATTGAAGTAATTTATAATGGAATTGATTTGAATGGTTACTCGTTTCCCGATGAAGAAATTGTAAAAACTAAGAAACAACTTAATCTAACTGAACAGCCTGTTATCCTCTTTGTTGGAAGGGTAGACGATCCTCGAAAAGATCTGGATTTCTTATTGAGGTCTATACACAAAGTACTTGGAGAAGTGGATGTCACTTTACTTGTAACAGGTAAAGGGGATCAGGCCGAATCAAGAAAACTCATAGATTCTCTAGGAATCGCCAAGAATGTAGTTTTCACTGGATATGTAGACGACAAATATCTCAAAAAATGTTATGCATTGTGTGACATATATGTTTGTTCTTCAAAGTTAGAAGGATTTGGATTAACCCTTGTAGAAGCAATGATGGCAGGAAAACCAATTGTTGCGACAAATGTTGGGGCTATACCTGAAATCATACAAAATGGAATAAATGGTATTTTGGTAGAATCAGGAGATATAGAAGGGATGTGTATGTCAATATGTACATTGTTAAAAAACCAAAAAATGGTTGATGATATCGGTAAAAAAAATGCTGAGCATGTAGGTAATAAATTTAATTGGAATCAGGATGCACGAGAACTGTTGGAAGTATATACTAATCTGTTGGTGAATCTATGATCCGAAACCGCAAATTAAAACTTATCTCCATTTTATCATCTCTATTATTGATACCAATTGCTCTTTATTTTAAATATTTTCCCTCTATTATAAATTCAAATGTTTCCAATATTTCTATAGTTCTTTTAGTTTTTATCTTAATTTCTCTTTTAATTTATGGATCATTTATACTTGAGAAACCTAAAGACATTTATTTCCTTATCCCACAATCTTTAATGCTCACTTTTCTTGCAAGGGCTGTCCCGAATCTTAGATTATCATACCCGCCACTCCATGATCCTTATTCCCATTTTGTGACTACTTTAAATGTCATCGAATATGGTACATTAAAGCCAATATTGGGTTGGTGGTATAGTGGTGTAGATATACAATTGCACTGGCCTGATATGCATTTAATCACCACTGCATTGGTAAAAACAACTAACATTGATGTCATGCAGTTTTTTAGATTTCAAGAACCTGTTTTGGGAATGATATTTTTCTTGGCTGTTTTTTTGCTAACCAAGACTGTGACGGCTAATAATGGGGTATCATTACTGGCCGGCTTATTCGCATCTATCAATGATATTATCATTTTCTATCAGTCAGAGTATCATCCACAGGGGATTTCAATTATTTACTTAGTACTTTTATTATATACTTTCCTAAAATCCAGACAAGTAAGTCATGTATGCTACCGTTATATATCTCTGATTTTTGGAACGGTTTTTATACTCTCACATTATTTCACACCAATATTTTTATCATTGATTTTTTCTTCATATATTGCAGTAATGTTGTTGATCAGAATTTTTTCTTTGTTTAAAAGTATCTTTAATAAATATGGTAATATGTTTGAAAATTTAACCTCTGATTATGTATATTTTATAATCATAGTTATCGCTTCATTTTCTTATCATTTCTTTGTTTATGAAGGGCCATTAAAAATGTTTCTTGAAATGGCATCTATGCCTGTTTTAGATGGACAATTAGTTTCAATTGGACAAACAAATGTCCCATTATTCAGTTCCATCCTGAGTTCCTTTAAGTGGGGATTGTTCATATTAGCAATTATATCAATAATGTTTATATTTAAAACAAAAAACACAGATGAATTTCGTCTGGGCATCATAATGATTTGTATTATTTTTGCAGGATTCGTTGGGAATTATATTGTTGCGTCACCGCTAGATAGGATAATAGGATTTTATGTGCCAAGTGCCGCAATTTTTGCGTCTTTGACTTTACGTCGATTTAATGAAAAATGGTTTGGAGGTATTACTAATAGTACAAAATTAGTTATGACAGTATTGCTCGCTTCAGTAATTATAAGTGCTGGGTTTTTTAATTCACAAACACCTGCTTATTTTTTTCAGGATTCTAAGGTGAATACTTACTATTGGTATTCTAACGATTTATCATCAATGGATAAATACGGAGTTACAGGTTCTTGGATTCAAAGTTATACCTCTAATGAATCTATTTATGATGTAGAGTTCGACACAATCATTTTGCCTTATTATTATGCAAATCGGCCATTTGGTTCTATGAATCCTAATTTCCATAAGAAAGACAGTTCAGGTGATTTCGTTGTAATGAACCCAATGATTAAATATTCTTCTGACAAATTAAATAATTTTGATAAACATGAGTATATAAATTCACTCAATATTTTGTATAATAATGAAATCTTAATTGTAGGGATGTGTTAAGATGAATTCTAATCTTTTTCATATGAAAAATAATTCTTGTCCGCAGATTGATGAATCTTTTAATCCTCTTGTATCTGTAATTATTCCAACCTATAATTCACAATTGACAATTGAAAGATGTATTCAATCAGTAAAGAATCAGACATATTCTCATTGTGAAATCATCGTTGTTGATAATTGTAGCTCTGATGATACTTCATTTAAATCTCAAAAATTGGGAGCGAGTGTATTTTCTTATCAGAGTATGAGGTCTCCTGCTCGAAATTATGGAGCAAAAAAGGCAAAAGGAAAATATCTCTTCCATATAGATTCTGACATGGAACTCACTTGTCTTTTAATTGAAAAATGTGTGAAAAAATGTGAATCTAAAGGTTTAGATGCTTTGATTGTACCAGAAATTTCTGTTGGTAATGGATATCTAACTAGGTGCAGGGCATTAGAGAAACAGCTTCTGATTGGTGAAAATGGTTATGAATCTGCCCGATTTATACGTAAAGAAGTTTTCAATGTTATAGGGGGTTATGATGAATCTCTTGAATCTGGAGAAGACTTTGACATTCATTATAGAATTGAAGAACGTGGGTATATTATTTCTAGAATAGATGATCTTATTAAACATCATGAAGGTGAATTGACATTTAAAAGAATAATTAGTAAGAGCAAATATTATGGGAAAACTGTAGATTGTTATGTAAATAAAAATAAAGAAAGGTTAAAGAATCAAATGTCTTTACCACAGTTATATATTAAAAAATTGCCCACCCTAACTAAAAATTTCCAACTAGTCCCTGGCTTATTTCTTATAAAGTTTATTGAATTCATATTTGTTGGATGGCGTGCGAGAAAAGAGTTGCTGAAATAACTTTCGTAACTCGTATCACTAACCAATTCTCCATTTCCTGCATAATCCCCAATCCTCAAACTTTCTTTAAGGATTGAGAACTGGGGAATTATTTACCGTCGTTGACACAATAATCATATTTTAGACAATCCATCCAATGTAGCTTTAATTAAATCTTTATTTTTGCGAAATTTCCCCGTTAATAGATTATAACAAAAACTTCTTGGAAAGATATATGAAAAATGTCTGATCAAAAACAATGATAATTTCTTCAAATTGTAATACCTTCTTGCTACAATTAATCCATTTCTCACTGAAAAATATCCTGGCATTTTAGAAGTCGATACTTCTCCTTTATGGTAAACTTTTGATTTCGGCTCGTAAAAACAAGCATAATTATTTTTGTTTGCCCTTAAACACAAATCTAAATCTTCTTCGAATATAAAGAAATTTGAATCTAATCCCCCAATGTCAAAAATTAATTCTTTTCTGATTAAAATTGCAGCTCCAGTCAGCCATGTTACTTTTTTCTTGAAGTCATATTGGCCAGCATCATATTCCCCCTCTCCAATTTGATAAGTGTTGCCAAAAAAACCAATTTTTCCGCCTGCAGAAGCAATGAGTTTTCTATTGTTATAATAATATATCTTCGGTCCCACAATTCCATTTTTGGGATCATCCTCTGCTGCTATTACAAGTTCCCCTAAAAACTCTGGATCCACCACTGTATCATTATTCAACAGTAGCACATAATCCACATCCTTCTCCATCGCCTTCCTGATACCCACATTATTCCCTTCAGCAAACCCCAAATTTTTTTGATTTTCAATAATTTCTATTTCAGGATACAGTTTTTTAAAACATTCAGTCGATCCATCGATTGAACCATTATCGACAATTATTACTTCTGATTCCGGATATGTTATCGTTTTTAGGGATTCAAGGCATTCTAGTGTGTCTTTTTTTCCATTCCAGTTGAGGATAATGATACTTACTTTTGGGAACATATTATATTCATACCTCTTACTATTTTATAAAATTTTATGGTTATACATAAAAATATTCTCAATTTCTTGGGTAGCTTTGTCCCAATTAAATTGTTTAATATGATTATATCCATTTTCTGCGATTGTTCTTCTTAAGCCCTCATTTTCTATTAATTGAATTATTTTTTGAGATAATATCTCTGGATTTTTTGAGGGTGTACATAGGATGGTTTTTCCATCTATTGCGTAATCTGGTATCCCTCCTACATTTGTAGCTACAACTGCACAACCACAGGCCATTGCTTCCATTGGAGGGAGTTGACAACCCTCAAGCCTACTAGCACTTACAAATATTTGAGCAGAACAATACAACTGTCTTAATTCCTCCCCCAAAAGTGTATCGACAAATTGAATCCATTCTGGAATTCTGATATTCCCTTTTGATCCGCATAATATAATCTTTGTTTCCGGATGCTTATTATTGACTATCTCTAAAGATTCCATGAGATCAAAATCCCCTTTTAATAATGACCCTCCCTTTAAAGATGCTAAAATTGTTATTGTTTTCTGTTTTTCTTCCCATTTACGGAGGATTTCTTCACAGTAAAATTCTTCAAAATTGACTCCATTGGTTATCATCCCATGTACTTCCTGATTAAATTTGATCTCTAGAAGATCTTTAAGCCAAGATGCTATCGTTATTTTTTTTAAATTAGGCATCATATATGTATCGTCTACTAATTTTTTTGATTCTCTTAAATATTTGTCATCAGGTGTTATAAACGACATCTCAAATGTCCATTTTTTATAGTCTTTTTCAATTTGTTCAACTTTTTTCCAACATATTTCATTTTGCCATATATCCCATATTTCATAGCTTTGTACAAAGTAATATTTTTCTCCTTTATTTTTACTTAAATTATTTACAAAATAGGCAGTTTCCCAAGAAGTAGCTATAATAATATCTGCATCAGGAATCGATTTTTCTACATAGTTTATGTACTTTTGATTTATTGTAATGACATCTATTAACTTAACATTAAAATTCCACTTTGGTTTCTTTCTATTAATCAAATTATAAACTGTAGTCATTAACTGGGTTCTTAGGTCCTTTGTTCGGAGTTTAGGTTTTAAATACAAAGGTATGAGTGGATAAACTACATTTACGGTATGCCCTTTTTTCTGCAAACGATTAGAATATTCGAATATAACTCTAACCCCTCCTCCAATAAATATTGCAGGTAATACAAACGTTATTTTCATACTATCTCCTATAAAACAAAATTATTTTGATATATTATACTTATACTTTTGTTGGCTTCGTTCCAAAATATAGTGTATAGATCCCAAAATAAACCACTTTTTTAGTTGTAAATCAATGATCTATGAATAGATTCAAAAGTCTAGGTTTAAGAACATACTGTGGAATCGCAGTATCAATTAGTAATTACCTGCTTTCGGCAGGTGAACGTAAAAATTCAGTTTATTTTTTACTGATGCCGATTTCTCCTCAACTTTTAAAATTATATCTATGTGAATAATTTGTAAATGTTAACAATGTCCTCGCAAATTTATAGTTGTTTTCATCAAGAGAAAATGACAAATAATGTTCAATACTTGGCTCGCATAATATTGATTTTCATATTTCTCACTAACAAATTGCAATCCAAAATTTAAATATGTAAAGAGGTGCTTGCTGCCGAATGTAGGTAATTACATTTGGATCTTCGTTTTTTCGAGTGGGTAATTTACATCTATTTCCTAAATATGAGATCTTTTAAAGACTTTTTGAAATACAAGATTTCTCATCCCTTTCATAAATTGTATAATTTTTGGATGTTTTAATATTATATGCCACAATATTTTATCTCTAAAACGTATACATTTGTTATAAGACTCTAATAAATTCTTCTTTTCTAATAGTATATGCCACAATATTTTATCTTTAAAACTTATATACTCGTTATGAGACTCTAATAAATTCTTCCTGATCCTTATATCAATATCTGTAGACTTTAATTTTGTAAAAATAAAGTGCTTGTTCTTCATAGTGAATTGTTTAGAATACTTATAATTAGTAAATGAATCCATTTTGTTATTAGCAACTATTAATGAATTAATCCCTGAATTATTATATTTGGAATATTTTTGGAATCCCTCAGACCAAGAACCTGAAACTGCAGCTCTATAAACACTCATTAAATCATTTATATATAATGCACCGCCATTTTCTGCACCTAAAATTTGTGTGTAATAATCTCCAACTGGTGCATCTTTGGCTATATCAAAAAAGGAGGTAATTCTGGGTATGGCCAATTTATTTATTACGATGGAATTTGTAGGCATAAATTCTCCCCCACCTAAAATTACTTCTTCTATCGTAAAAATTTTGTTTTCTTCAGAATGCAAACTCAGTGTTTTATCCACTCCACTCCCATCATCCCACTTTATGAGTGCAGGATGAAAGCTTATGTGACATTCAGGATGTTTCTCCATCTCCATAATCTGCTTCTGTAATTTCAATGGATCTGTCCAATAATCATCACCTTCACAAATTGCAATATATTTGCCTTTTGATTCTTTATATACTAATAATGAAGGCTTAACACCTTTTGAATACTGGTTTTCTGTCTGATAAATTGGCTTTATTAAATCAGGATATCTTTTTTCATATTCTCTAATAATATTTGCAGTCCTATCTGTTGATGCATCATCGTGTATGATAATTTCAAAGGGAAAGTCAGTCTCCTGCATGAGAAAACTTTCAATGGCATCTCTTATGTATTTCTCGTGATTGTAAGTGATACAACAAATGCTAACTAGCGGTTCTTGTGCTTTATCCATGGTTTGGACTCTTGTTTAAATGATTCTCTTTTAAATATTGTTCTTTTATTATTTGCAAAATTAGCTCTTGTGCCGGCATTTTTAACAAATAGTTGATTAACACATAGAATGTGGCTCCTCCCAATCCAATAACCAAAATATAAGCAAAGTCTCCAAATGGTAAAACCAAGCCTGTGGCATGCATAATAAGTCCCATTGTGACAGATAATAGAAGTGTGGGGATAAAATCGTGAAACTGTTCCGATACAGAGTAGTTAATCAATTTAATTGAAAAATAACTGTTGGGAATATATGCCAGGACTGAACTAACAATCTGCCCTATTAAAATGCCAAAAATACCAAACCGTACACTAATTAGTATGATTGTTACAATCATAAGTTTTTTAACTATCTCTAAATATAAAAAGAGATCCGATCTGCCTTTGACTTTGAGAATATTCAGGTTAATTGCATGAAGTGGATATAATAAGCCAGCAATACACAACAATTGTAAAAAAGGTACTGCAGGTAACCAGTCTTCCTTTAGCATAAGACTAAATAGAGGTTTAGCCAGCACTACAAGCGCTATCATACAAGGGAAGACAATATAGGTAACAACCTGAATAATTCTCCGATAAAACGCTTTAAGTGCAGTATTATCATCTTGTATGGATGACAGTGCCGGGTAGGTAACCTTTTGTACTGCACCTGTTAATTGTATCACAACAAGCTGTTGAATTCCCTGAGCGAAAAAATAGTACCCCACCAGCGTCGCTGAAAAAAGTTTGCCAATAATTATTACATAAACATTTTGGAAAGCAGTATCTATCAAACCAGATGCTAATAGTTTCGAACCAAAGCCAAACATTTCATTAAGTGATTCTATACTAAAGTCTTTACTGGGCCTCCATTTATTAATAATCCAGTAAAGTGCTGTAGCAACAAAAGAAGATATTAGCATCTGAGCTACCAGACTCCAGACTCCAAAACCCAGTGCTGCCATAGAGACTGCCACAACACCGGAAAATATAGCAGAAGGAAGAGCAACTTTGAACTGGACTTTAAAGTTCAACTTTCGGGTAAGGTCTGCTACCTGTACCAGTTGAAATGAATTGATAATCACTACCAATCCCACTACACGGACCAACATTATCAATCTTGGTTCATCATAAAAGCTGGCTATGAAGGGGGCAGAAGCGAAAAGAAGTGCGTAAACTAAAAGTCCCAACACTAAATTTGTATAGAAAGCTGTGGAATAATCAGTTTGGCTCACCTCTTTTTTACGAATGAGGGCATGACTAAAGCCGGAATCCATCAAAGAGTTAGCAATAGCAAAGAAGACGGCGATCATGGCCATAAGACCAAAATCTTCTGGAAGCAGGAACCACGCTAATATAATTGTAGTGATTGTCTGAATTCCAACTCTAAAGATTTGCTCAAGGAAAGTCCAGATTATCCCGGTAATCGTTTTGTGGCGGAGGGCATTGGTAGAGTTCATAGTTGTATGCAATTTTTATTATAATGTCATTTTATCCTACATTTGGCAGATGCTTTGTATTTTCTTAATAACTTTTCAAGATACCATTTTGCCATAAATGCAGGAATAACATTCAATAGATCCTTAGTTCCCAACTTTTAAACGCATTATTCAACATTGAGGGGCATTTATACGCCTAAAAATGTGGAACTTAGGATATATATAATTCTCTTAAAGCTCTCTGACTCCCACATTCCAACTCTTGACATTATTGTGTCAATATGTTGTATAAAAATATCCTTTTGCTGATTTAAATGCATCAAAATGACCAATAATCAAATATTATTTTCCGATATTGACAGGGGTCAAAATGTGGATTTTTAACGTCATAAAATTCAATTAAATTACAATTTTTGATATAAGTCAACAAATTCCTCTTTAAGAATACTCATAACCACCATATTTTTATATTCGCCATTTTTGAACACGTGCTGGCGCATTATGCCTTCCTCTGAAAAACCACATTTTTTTGAGAGATTTATTGATCTAATATTTTCCTCCAACCAAAACCCAAAAACCTTATTTAAATTTAAGTTATAAAATGCATGTTCAAGAAGTTTTATGGTTGCAAGGGTTCCATAACCTTTTCCTTGGTGCTTTTTTTCACCAATAAGTAATCCTCCATACAATGCTCTGCGATTGATTGGATCAATATCAAGTAAATAAACTACACCAATAAATTCATTCGTTTTTTCCTCAATTATTGCACACCTCACCTGAGTCCCTCTATTTTTCATATATTGTTCAAACCATTGCTCATCTGTCTCCATATTTATATACCGGAAGGGGGATCCAAGTTGATCAACTAATGCTTTATTGTTCCTCCATACATTAATTATTTTAATGTCTTCACGTGTTAACTCTCTCAAATATATGCTCATTTCAATATCTCCATTGATTCTATAACACTTATAATAAATTTCATATCTTCCAAATCATATCTTTGATCTATTGGCAACGGTATTAAATAATTAGCTAACTTATCTTCAAAGTCGTGTTTGTTAATTCTGCTTTTTACTTCGTTCCAATAAGTTGCCACATATATCTTATTTTCTATAAGTTTTTCTTTCAGGTTTGTCTTATCATTCAAGAAAGGATAATTCATTGGTCCATTTAAGTTATCGCTGTTTAAGTCTAATTCATTGTATTTAGACAGTTTCTTATGTAAAAATAAAAAATTACTATTCCTGATATCTCTACATTTTTCGTAATCTATACTTCCTAATATTATTTCTGTAAGTTTTGACATCCCCTGTAAACCACAATTTTTAAAATAATTCTCATTTTTCCGGAATAAAGTATAACCTTCATCTGCAGAAATATCAATTCTTTTCAATAAATGGTCCATTCTATCAAAGGTTATTTCTCTATCTACCTGGATAGGTGGATTAGTGTTAGTATACAAGTAAGCTCCATCTGCCACTCCAAAAAACTTCCTTGCAGAGTAAAATGTATCAATATTATTGCAAGGTGGTGCAAAAAATGCCTGTGTATTGTCAATAATTATATTATTATATTTGGAAACAATTTTTTTTACGTTCTTATCGTTTATTCCAAAGTAATTAACGTACATGAAGCATTCATCATCTTTGATAGGTTTCTCAAAAATTGGTTCAAAACACTCGTTGATTGAATAAAACTCATAAGATAATTCTTCATTTTTAATGGGCTGTAATACACTATCACAAATATATGCAGGCAGGTATATTTTCTTATATTTTTTCATCTTTAATATGTATTGAAGGCAATATCTTCCACTATTTAGTTTTAATGCATCAGAATGATAATCTTTTTTTTCATGAGTTAATTCTAGTTCGAAATAGCCGCCTATTTCTTTTTTAGTATTCATAAATTATACCAACTCGAATTCAGTCAACAATTCTTTGATATTTTTTCAATTAAAACATCATATCATTTAAAGGTACAAATCAAATTTCGCTTTGAATTCAATAATCCACTTTTATTCCTCAGTTACCACATATGAGTATCCTAATCTGTAAATTTAACTTTGTTTATTATCTCCAGATTTTTTTGTAAAAGTGGAATCATGCTATTGAATATATAATTTATGAGGATAAATTTCATTTTATTTTTCAAAGCCTTTAAGATATTTATGATACACTCACTTGAATAAGGTCACTAATATCAAACATCAAATGATCACGCTCACTTATACTATCAAATTCAAGTAGTACCACTCCAATCGTGGTATTTGATCCCACATACTCGCTTACAACATCTCCTTCATTCTTGAATACTTTATAAAAAAAGATGTGGTTTCTTATTTTATCGCTAATCTTAACATATTGAAATGCCCCGTTTTTTTCAGAATGGAGTATATAATACGCACCTACTTTTTTGTCCTGCGTGAAGTCGGATACTAACATACTTACTCCAAGGGAGTCACATATTATTTTACTCACAAAATCAAATCCCGTGAGATGCTCCTGAATTATAGGAACATAGTTGCCACCATTTCTTGGGCTAACTTCAATAATATAAACTTCTCCGGTATTAGTCACCCTTGCTTCTATATTTACGGGGCCATTAAGGTAGCCAGAGGCATTGGAAATGCCCTCTACTTGATGTACAAGTTTATCTAGTATTCCATTATTGTATTTACATGGCCACCTTGTTGAAATAGGGATGAAATTTCTTGTTTTAGTATAAAAAAAGTGGTCTCCTAGATAATGATATATAAGTTTTCCATCCTGCAAATATCCATCACCGTGAATTTGATCACCCTCAATGTATTCTTCAAGAATACATCGCTTTGCTCTGGAGTTTTTCAAGGCATATTCTATAGCCTGAATTAATTCAAAGGTATTTGTAGATGAAAATGTGATCCCTTTGCTACCGCAAGAATCCACCGGTTTAACTACAAATTTTGAGCTGCTATTTACTATTTCTTTCGGAATACTCGCCGAATTAACTACATAGCTTTTTGGTACTTTAAAGTTTATTTTTGAAAGCAAGGAACGGAATAAATCTTTTTCAGATAACATGGTGACTGAATCTGGTGATGGACCTCTCAGACCTAATGCATCAGCAACATAAGCGACTGTAGGTATGGCGGGATCCGAAGAAAGTGTTACTATTGCATCAATATTCAGTGTTTTTGCCAGTGCAAGCACCGCTTCTTTATCTGTGGTACTGACATTATGATATTCAT
>CAYVOZ010000038.1:0-13805 GCA_964453325.1 uncultured Christensenellaceae bacterium
CAGCGTGCTTGAAAAGTCCTTCAACCCGACGGAGAAATTCCCGAAGGCTATGGTGGACAGAAAGGAAATGCAGTATCTTTACAGCGACGGCGAGCTGTATTACTTCATGGATACGGAGACCTACGATCAGCTTCCGCTGAACTTTGACAAGGTCGAAGATGCTCTTCCTTACATGAAGGAGAACATGGAGGTCGTCATAAAGTTCTTCAAGGGCGAGGCGTTCTCCGTTGAGCCGCCGAACTTTGTAGAGCTTGAGGTCACCGAGACAGAGCCCGGCTTCAAGGGCGACACCGCCACGGCCGGCAACAAGCCCGCAGTGCTCGAGACCGGCGCAAAGGTCATGGTCCCGCTGTTCATAAACGGCGGAGACGTGATACGCATCGACACCCGCACGGGCGAGTACATGGCGAGAGTGTAAGCGAGAACTAAAGAAACAGACCGCATTTAAACAGTGCGGTCTTTTTTTGCTTTTATGCAATACGGACGGCAAGAAGCATAGCTTGAGCTGTGCTTGAGAGTGTCAAAAAAGCCCTTGACCTTAAAACTTTAATTAATAGGCGCAAGGCGGCGTGTACGCCCGGGGCCTATACTTTTCGGGTTTCGACGGCCGTGGCCGCTTGTGCGGTCACAGTCAAAACCCGGCAATCCCGTCAAAAACACAATTTTTGACGGACTGAAGCATAGCTTATGCTGTGCTTTTAAAATGCATATTCTCACGGACGAAAGGGCAGACTGTTGTAAACCATTTATGAGGAGGCTCATTCGGTCATGAGAAAGATAGCAAAGCACGAAAAGACGGAAACGGACAACACCTTTTACGATACCGAGACCGTGGCGTCTGCGACGGAGTGCACGGGGCTCGCGCCCTCGGCGATACTGGACGGTGAAGAGGCGGAGTCCTACGGCGAGCTTTATTCCATACATAAGCCCAAGCATATGGCAGTCGGGAAAAACGATAAAGACGCCCGATAAGTAAAGGCGCAGGGCGTACATGCCGCTCTGCGCCTATGAACTCCAGCTTATTAAGGTCGATGGCTTTTCTGACGTTTATACCGCAGACGCCTCTGTGATGCCTTCTATCACGCGGGTGCAGTACTCCGACAGCTCCTTGAACGCGGCGTCGAGCGCCGATTCGTCGGGATGTTCGTTTTTACGGAGTATTTCCGTAAGCACGGAGGACGCGCGGTATACGTCGGTCATGTCGATATTGCCCGCAATGCCCTTAAGGGAATGCGCGCTCTCAAAAAGCGCGTGATAATCCCTTGCCTTGTATGCTTCTTTGGCATGCGGCCACGTATCGTCGGTAAGAAAGGTTTTAAGCACTGTTTCATATAGCCCGGCGTCTCCCAAAAAGCGCGCAACTCCGCTTTTGTAGTTGATCCCGGCCGCACATAGTCTGTCGACATCCATAAATGAAATCTCCTCTTGTCATGTAATAATACTATAAAACATTTTTTGGGAAAGCGCAACCTGCGCTGTAAATTTGTGTGCGCAATATCGGGAGGTTGCTCAGCCTTTTTTCAGGAGGTCGCGTATCTCCCTTAAAAGCACAACGTCTTCTGCGGGCTCGGGCTCCGGCTGGGGCTCGGGTGCGGGCTCGTCCTTCTTCCTGCGGAATCGGTTTATGGTGCGGACCAGCAGGAATATCACAAAGGCTATTATCAGAAAATTGACTATGCTTTGTATAAAAGCGCCGTATCTTATAGCCGCCTCCGCCACGCCCTCCGATTCGGGGGTTATTACTATCTTAAGATCGGAAAAATCGATGCCGCCCAGTATCAGCCCTATAAGAGGCATTATAAGGTCGTTAACGAGAGAGGTGACTATAGCCGTAAAAGCGCTGCCGATTATTACGCCGACGGCGAGGTCGATGACGTTTCCGCGAGTTATGAATTCCTTAAATTCACCAAAAAATCCTTTTTTCTTTTCCATAATTACTCCATTGTATATTTTTATCAAAATCGGGTTTCGATACTATCCGGACGTCAGTGAGTGTGAAAGTATTTCTTAAGATTAGTGAAAAAATCGTGTCCGAGCCGCATGAAGACCCCGGACAAAAGTGCGAGCGCAAAGGCTCCCATGACCGCCATGGCCCATTTGCTTTCGCGCCGCCATACTATGAGTCCTATGACGGAGCATATAAGCGAGATAGCACATAGCATGAGCATGGGCATCATGTTCTGCTTCTGCTTTTCCATATCGGTGAAAAAGAGCAGCCCCGCCGCGATAAGCCCGCTGAAGCAGACTATCGGCACGACCTCTATCGCCCAGCCCGGCGAGATGAGCACGTCTATGGCTATGAGCAGCACGCAGCTCTGCGTTATGAGCTTTATAAGCTGGCTGACGCGGTTATAGCCTATAAGGTCGATGGAAAACACGTTTGACCAGACTATCCACAGAGAGAGCAGCACTATTACGCTCCACGCCCTGCCTCCGGTAACGATGTTGAGCACAGGACAGAGATACGCCGTGAAGAGGAACGGCCATTTCGCAAAGCCTATGACGTCGCTGCGCCTTATTCCCTGTTTTTTAAGAGGCGGATATACTATATCAGGCTTCATAAACCATGCTCCCCCTTGCTTTTACGCCGACGCCGTCGCTTTTAAGCAGTCTGTACATCGATTCCTCGAACGAAGGGTCCGATGTGTTTTTCGATATTGAAAGCGTGGCGACGCCCCCGTATGTGACCATAGAGCAGCCCGCGCGGTTTGTCAGCGCCGTGCCGAGCACAAAATCCATGCTCTTGACCTTGCCCGAGAGCTCCGCGGGCAGAGTTACGACGCCTAAATTGGAAAGCGTATTGCTGAAAATGCCGTCGCCCAAAAAGCCGTATACGATGCGCGCAACGGGCGCTTTTATGAACAGAGGGATGTATCTTAACGCCCGCACCATGCGCTCTGTGGAGGTGAGCATTTCGCTCATGGCGGCTTTTGAGGCCTTTTCTCCGAGCTGACGCGTTATCTCTCCGACTATTGAGGCGGGCTCCTCCGTTATATCCGCAGCCGGGAGCTTTATACCGCAATAAAGCGAAAAGTTGCGCAGCGTGTCGGACGGATAAAATTTTCTCATATTGACGGGTACCTGTATGTTGAAGCTGCCGCCGCTGCCGTCGACGGAGCGCCTGCACGATACGAACATGAGAGCGAGCATATACGCGGTGACCGTGGCGTCATAGCGCCGGGCTGCCGCCTTGAGCTCCGCGGCGTTCATATCGAAATGCACGTTGCGGCAGGGTCTGAGCCGTGAGAGTCTGCCGCCGAGCTGTACGGCGGGTCTGTCTATAAAGCCGGAGGCTTTCTCGGTCCTCTCCGCGTGCATAAACTCGTTCGCGGTCTCGCCGTCCGGGGGTATTTCGTTTATATCGGGGACCCCTTCCGAGGGCGTAAAGTCAGCCCCCGTAAGCCGCAGATACTCCGATGTGAGCGTTTTTAAAAATACCGTTCCCCCTGTGCCGTCCGTCAGTATATGAAAAAACTCCACGCTGATGCGGTTCTCGTAATAGAGCACTCTGAAGGACTGAGACCCGCTTTTGGATACATGCAGCGGGCTGCAGGGTATCTCGCTCTCCGGCTCTGCGACGTATCTGCGCTTTGACGCGTCGATGTAATGCCAGAAAAAGCCCTTTTTCACCGTGGTCGCAAAGCTCGGGAACCGCTTTACGGTAAAGCTTAAGGCGAGCTGCAAAAGCGCGGGTACGACCGGCTCCGTGAGGTATGCCGAGAGACGAAAGACGGCCATCTGTCCGTGCTTCATGGACAGCGGATATATCTTTGCGGCGTCGTCGAGAGGATACCACAGGGCTGCGGGGCGCGAATAGAAGCCGCCTAAGTTTTCCGTGGAAAGCCTTTTAAGCGATTCGTCCAGGGACAGACCGATGCTGTCGTAATACAGTATGGCGGCGTCGATATCGGCGCGCATTAGCGCCTTGTCCTTTTCACCGAGCTTTATATGCCCGTCAAAAACGCAATAAAAATCAAAGAGCCGTGTTTTGTCTTCCTCGGAAAGCTTATCTATGAAAATTTCTAATTCGGAGAGTGCCTTTTTATTTTTCATTATGGTTTTATTATATATATGTCAGCTTTTTCTTGCAAGCCGAAAACAAAACATATATAATGAAATTATACCGACGGGAAAGAAAATACTTTATCGACTTTACTACCGGTGTGTTCCGCGGCATGGCTCCTTTTCGTATAATAACGTTGTAAAAAGAAAAAGGAGCAAAAAACAATGAGAACAAGAACGGAAAAGAACATTACGGCAATGAGCAGCAATGACGAGATATCAAGACAGAGGATATTCGGGATCGCACGCGGAAGAAGACGCTTTGACGCGGAATACTGCGAGCGCTGCATGGAGCAGATAAAGGCACAGGAGATCGCCTTCGGCACCAGACGCATGGGGATCTAAGGCTGCTTTTAAAGCAAGGGGAAAGAGCAGATGAAGATAAGGATAGCCGAGAGGATAAAGGAGTTCCGCAAGGGACGCAAAATGACACAGGAGCAGCTTGCCGAGGCGCTGGGCGTGACGATAGGCGCAGTATCTAAATGGGAGTCGGGCTCGTCTGTGCCGGATATACTGCTCATAGTCGAGCTTGCGGATTTCTTCGAGACCTCGGTGGATGTGCTGCTCGGCTATGAATGGCACGGCGGCAGCGTCGTTCAGTGCTCGGACAGGATAAGAGCCTTAAGAAACGCCAAGGATTTCGAGGCCGCGTCGGCAGAGGCGGAAAAGGCCCTGCAAAAGTACCCCAACAGCTTTGAAATAGTCTTTAAGAGCGCCATAATGTACAGCTTAAAGGGCATCGAGAGGGGCGACGTGAAGGCCTATGAAAGAGCTGTCGCGCTGTTTGAGCGCTCGATAGAGCTCATAGGTCAGAACACGGATCCGCATGTAAGCGAGAGCACGATACGCGGCAACATCGCGGACGTATATATCTGCCTCGGAAAGACAGATAAGGCTTTAGAGCAAATGAAGAGCAATAACCCCGACAACGTGAACGACGGCAAAATAGGCTATGTGCTCGCACAGAAGGAAAAGAAGCCCGACGAGGCCCTGCCTTATCTCTCGGATGCGCTGCTTGCGATGCAGTCCGGGCTTTTCAGGGTCATGAGCGGCTATGCGGCTGCGTATTCCAAGAAAAAGGATACAGCGTCCGCTATAGACGCGCTTCTGTTTATGAAGAGCATAAACGACGGGCTCATGCTGCCCGGGTATGCGTCGTATTATAATAAGGCCAATACAATACTGCTGACCGCCTGTGCATGCTGTGAATACGAACGCGGCGACATGGAGGCTGCGCGCGAGTATCTGAGAAAAGCAAAAAAGGAGGCGGAGTACTTCGACGCCTCTCCGGATTACGGCTTTGAGCATACGCGGTTTTTCTGCGGCTCGCCGAGCTCCACTGCCTTTGACGACTTTGGGAGCAATGCGGTCGAGGGCATAGGGCGCGCGATCAAAAACGATGACGCAAGCCCCGAAGAGCTCTTATCGATATGGGAAGAAGTGAAGCAAGAAAACTGAACGGAGTTACGCAGCGCATGAAAAAGAAGCTTAGTGAAATGAGCCTGGAGGAGCTGTGGCAGCTTTTCCCCATACAGCTCGCGGAGCACAGGGACTGCTGGGAGGCATGGTACGCGGAGGAGGAAGCGCTTCTGCGCGATATACTGCCCGAAGGCGCCGCTTTAAACCACATAGGCAGCACCGCCGTAAAGGGCATATGGGCAAAGCCCATTATAGACATACTTGCGGAAATACCCCGGGACTGCGAAATGAACGCCGTAAAGGACATGCTCGCGGACGGCGGGTATTTGTGTATGTCCGCGGAGGACGGCAGAATGTCCTTTAACAAGGGCTATACCGAGGACGGCTTTGCAGAGAGAGTATTCCATCTGCATGTCAGATATCCGGGGGACAACGGCGAGCTGTATTTTCGCGACTGGCTCAGAGAAATGCCCGGGGACGCGGCGGAATACGAGCGCCTTAAGCTCTCGCTTAAAGAGAAATACGAGCACGACAGAGACGCCTATACGAACGCAAAGACGGACTTTATAACCGAAAGGACGGAAAAGGCAAGGCTGCGCTATCGCGGCAGATACGAGTGATATCGCTTTCGTTCATAGCGTTTTTACACACCGTTTATTGACACCTCTTTCATTGTAAACTATACTCTTATCAGATACTGTTGCACAACACATGATCCGCATAAGACGCCGCGACGGCCGGTAATATGACCGGGTGTGCGTTTTTTAGGGTCAACGGATCGGCAAAAAGGAGAGTATATAATGAAAAAGGCTTTACTTATATTTATGACTGTCATAATGGCGCTCTGCTGCTTTGCGGCCTGCGCAAAGCCCGAGCCTGCTCCGTCTCCCGCACCTGCGGCGACGGAGACGCCGTCGGAAGCGCCCGTGCAGGAGCCGGAGCCGACAGAGCCGCCGGCCGAGGAGGAGCCCGACAAGCCTGAAGACGCGCTTAATATAGGCATACTCTACGAGCAGGACGACGCCATGATAAACAACTACTCGGTGCTCGCGGTCAACGAGGCCGCGCCGTTTACCGACGCGGACGGAAACGCAGTTAAGGACGTCGCTATAAACACCGTCGGCGCAAAGGCTTTGGCGGACTGGCTCATGTCGGGGGAGGCCGCTGACCTTATATCCGGATACGGCGTAGAGGACTTTGGCGAGCATTTGTTCTATTTAAAGGACGATAAGCCCATCTCTTCTGCACAGATACCCAAGGCCGACGAACAGACCGCGACGATCCGCCTGTCCACGACGACCTCGGTGAACGACTCGGGGCTTCTGTCGTATCTGCTGCCTACCTTCGAGTCGGAGTACGGCTATAAGGTGGAGGTCGCGTCCGCAGGCACGGGCAAGGCGATAGCGGCTGCAAAGATGGGCAACGCGGACCTCATACTCGTACACTCCAAGTCGCAGGAGGAGGAGTTCGTCGCGGGCGGGTTCTCTAAAATATGGGACGGCTACGAAAGCGAACGGCTCACTTTTATGTATAACTACTTTGTGCTTATAGGGCCAAAGGACGACCCGGCGGGCTGCGCGGGCGCGGCGGATGTAAAGTCCGCTTTCAAGCTCATAGCCGACGGAAAATTCCCGTTCGTTTCCCGCGGAGACAGCTCCGGCACGCATACAAAGGAGCTCTCGCTCTGGCCCGAGGAGTTAGGCATAACGGCGGAGGCCGAGAGCGTGGCGGGCTATACCGACTGGTATACCTATTCAAACGCGGGCATGGGTGTGTGCCTCACTATGGCAAACGAGACAAACGCATACATACTCTCGGACAAGGCTACGTTCATGACCTTTAAGGCCAACGGCGGAGTCGCGGGCGAATAAGGCCGGATGCTTACCGCTCTTAAAAAGGCAATGGAGCTGCTGCTGTCGGGAGACGCGCAGCTCTTAAATATAGTATCTGTCACCCTCAAAATGACGGTCATAAGCTCGCTGTCGGCGCTCCTTATCGGCGCGCCTTTGGGCGTGCTTTACGCGTCGGGCAGCTTCCCGGGCAGGCGAGCCCTGATAGTGATAAACAGAACGCTCATGGGCTTGCCGCCAGTGGTATGCGGGCTTATATGCTATATGCTCTTTTCGGGAGTGGGGCCTTTAAGGGGACTTAAGCTGCTCTTTACCGTAGAAGGCATGATAATCGCGCAGATAATACTTCTTGCGCCGCTCGTGATAGGCGGCGTGGAGACCGGACTTTCCGGCATAATAGACCCCATACGCAGCACGGCGCGCGGACTCTCGCTCCCGCGCGGAAAAAGGCTGCTGCTGACGCTGGGAGAGACGCGGTATCAGCTCGTCTCGACGTATCTTTTTACCTTCGGACGCGCAACGGCGGAGGTCGGAGCCGTATCCATGGTGGGAGGCGCGATAGCCTACAAAACGAACGTCATGACCACGGCGATAATGCAGTATACGAATATGGGCGATTTTACGATGGGACTTGCGCTCGGGATATTGCTCATACTGTTTTCCCTTGCCGTGAACATAGCCGCGCTGCTGCTGCAAAGGAGGCGGACATGATACGCATAACGGGGATCAAAAAGGCGTATGACGGACGCGCGGTGCTCGATATACCCTCGCTTGAGCTAAGAGAGGGCGGGAGATACGCGCTTTTAGGCGCAAACGGCAGCGGTAAGACGACACTGATACGCATACTTGCCGGGCAGCTTCAGCCCGACGGGGGCAGCATCGACACGGGCGGCATAAGCGCTCAGGAAACAGGCTATATGCCGCAGACGCCGTATGCATTCGACATGACGGTATTAAAGAACGTCATGCTCGCCGCGGGCAGAGGCGCGGAGGCGACGGCAAGAGCAAAGGACGTCATAAATAAGTTAGGGCTCGGGAAGCTCATGCATAAAAACGCCCGTGGACTTTCCGGGGGAGAGACGCAGCGCATGGCGCTCGCGCGGCTCATCGTGCGCCAGTGGAGACTGCTGCTTTTAGACGAGCCCGCCGCCGCGGCGGACATAGCCGCCACGGATCTCATAGAAGAGGCGCTGAAAGAATATTCGGAGCAAAGCGGCTGCATACTCGTTTTCTCCTCGCATGCGCCGAGTCAGGCGGCACGCATAGGCACGCGCGCGGTGATACTCGACGCCGGCAGAATTGCGGAGGAGGGCAGCACGGAAGAGGTCCTGCATTCGCCGAGGACCGAGGCGGCTAAGAGCTTCTTAAGGCATTGGCAAATATAGAAAGCAAAAAGAGAGCCAAATGCCGGACTCTCTTTTTTTCATGCTTATTCAGACATGACGGTAAAAACAGCGTTGGAAAAAATCTTATTCGCTGCGTGTGACCGACGTATCAGCTCTGCGGGTCATGAGGCGGCGCAGCAGCCTGTCGGCATAATACGCGGCGACGGAGAGAGCGATCGACGCTGCGACGCCGATAAAGAAATCGGCTATGAGAGGCTGCGGCAGGAGCGTATTTACTATGCTCCATACGTTGACATGCACGATGAAAACATACAGCGACATTTTTCCGAAGAACGCCATAATGCGCGAGCGGAGACGGAGCTTCAACATGACGGAGAAGAACAGCACGTTTAAAAGACCGCCGGATACGAGCTTGAAAACCTGAGATATGCCGTGCTCCGAGAGCAGCGCATAGGCCGCGCAGGACGCAGCAAAGGCCAGTGCTGTAAGAAGCAGCTTTATCAGGTATTTTCTCTTGAAAAACGCAATTACGGACTCGCGCCTGTCCGCAAAGAGCATCCCGAGCGAGAATATAAGGCTGCTGTTATACCAGCGCGGCTCAAAGCCGAGCAGCAGAAACACCAGCGACATAACGGCAATGAGCGCTGCTGCGGCAATATGGATATGCCGGGGAAAGAAGCGCTGAGCGATATAGAATATCACATAAATAATGAGTATGACGCTTAAAAACCAGGCCGAGCCGTCCAGACCCGTGACCGACAGCAGACAGCCGGCGAGCCCCGGAGAGAACTGCTTATACCATACGAACCAGAATATAAGCTTTATTATCACCATGGGGACAGCCACATTGAGCAGCCTGCGTCCGAGCTGCTTTATGGGACTGACGTTTTTTTTGGAGGAGAGCAGTAGACCGTAGCCCGATAAAAAGAAGAACATGCATACGCCCATGCCGCCGAACCACTCGTAAACGCGGGCCGCGCCCACGTCAAAGCCCGAAATGCCTATGTTGTATATAAAGTGAGAAATGAGTACAAAAAAGGCCGCAATACCCTTTAAAACCGAGGATTCGTTCACTGACAGCAACCCGTCGTTAAAGCTTCCGCGCTTTTCAAACCGGATGTTGTAGAGCACGGCGGCGGGAAACAGTATAAACACGGCGGCATACAGCAATAAACGTTCCATTCTCCAGTCCTTTCTGTCAGGTTACATTCTACAAAAAAAATCTCATATATGCAAACGGTAAAAGACGGAACAAATAAAAACGGCATCGCATTTGAGCCGAAGCCCGAATGACAGTGCCGTTTGAGGTCATAGCTTATACGTTAAAACGTTATCTTTGCGCCGGGGAACAGCGCGCGCAGCTGATCGACAGCCGCCGGCGGCAGAGCCGGGTTGCCCGACAGTGCAAGCTCGTTTAAGGAGCCGAGGCTTGCAAGAGGTGAAATATCGGAAATATTGTTGTTTTCTAACCATAGCAGGCTGAGCTCCGGCATACCCATCAGCGGCGACAGGTCGCTTATGTAGTTGTCCGAGAGCTTGAGACTCTTGAGGCTGAGCAGTCCGGATAGCTCGTCGATGCTGTGTATGCTGTTGTCGCGCAGGTCCAGCTTCTCAAGGTCGAGACAGTATTTCAGCACGGCGATGCTTTCAATATTATTTCCGTCGAGTCTCATGCTGACGAGTCCGGTCAGGCTTCTTACGGGAGAAATATCGTCTATGTCGTTGTTGCACAGATATAGATCCGTCAGCTTAAAAAGCGACTCTACGGGCGATATATCGTATATCGCGTTGTCGCCGAGGTCGAGATAGCACAGCTCTGTAAAGCACCGGACCACGGATATGTCGATGAGCGCGTTTTTCATGGCGCGGAAGTCGACGAGCGAGCTGAGCCCGGAAAGCGGCGAGATATCCGCTATGCGGTTATAGCCTATGAAAAGCTCCTTAAGGTTCGATAACCCGGAAAGCGGAGTTATGTCGTATATCTCGTTCTCTCTCAGAGACAGCTTTTGAAGCGCGTACATACCGGAAAGCGCGGATATGTCGGATATGTGATTGGAGCGGAGAGAAAGATCCTCCAAGGAGGTCAGCTCCGCGAGTGCGGATATATCGTATATCTCGTTATTCTCCAGCGTAAGCTGCCTCAGCCCCGTGAAATACTTAAGAGGGGATATATCCGTAATGCCCTTGCCGGCAAGATCGAGCGACGTAACGTGCTGCACATCGCTCTCGTGTATATCTCCGGACGGCATAAGGAGCGCTTCTCTGATGCAGCTCTCAAGCGCGGGGTCGCTCCAGACTATTATATCGTCGACGTCCTCGGGCGCGGGCTCGTAGATATCAGCTTCGTCCGCTTCTTCGTGATCGCCGTATTCCTCGTTTTCGTATTCGGGCTCGGATATCTCTGCGTGGTACTGTTCAACTGCGGCGGGGACCACCGCGGGCGCAGGCTTAAGCAGCCTTATGCCGAAAAATATTCCCGCGCCGAGGACGGCCGCACAGCCTATGCCTATCGGTATCCATATGAGCTTGGACACGGAGCGCCCGGACGCGCCCGACTTCGGGGCAAGGGCATCGTCGTCTGCCTCGTCATACGAGGGAGCGCTTTCGCCGCCGTGGCCGGTTATGACCGTGCCGCTCTGCGCTGCACCGCTGCCGAATACAGGCTGTGCGGCGTCGGCTCCGGGGATAATGAGCGCGGACGAGTCCTCGGTGCTAATGCAGCCGAAAAGCGCGGACTGCATTTCCCTCGCGGTACGGAACCTGTCGGCTGCGAGGGGCGCGCATGCCTTGAGCACAATGCCCTTAAGTGCATCGCTGCCGTGAGCCGGAGGCGCTAAAACGTACTCCGCGCCGGACCGGGAGGAAACGGGCAGATACGGCGGCCTGTTATCGTTGAGGAGAGTGTAAAGCAGTATTCCGAGAGAGTTTATATCTCCGCTGCCTGCATTGCCGTTATCGTCATATGCCTCCGGTGGGAGGTCAAGGGCGTCATAACCTGCGTGCGAGGATAATTCAGGAGCATCTGTGCATCCGAACAGGTCTCCGAGTTTAAAGCCACCGTCGCGTGAAACGAAAATATTGCTTCTGTTAAAGCCGCCCGTGGACAGCCCTGCCTTCTCAAAGCACTCAAGCGCCCGGCAGACGTCGAGCCCCAGTCTGCATGCCGTCTGCGCCGTGATGCCGTTGCGCATGAGGTATTTATCAAAGGATATCGTCAGCTCGGTGCGTAAAAGTATATTCCATGCATCCGTGTCCTCGTCGTGAAAAACGGCCTTATCCAGTATGCTTACGATGCCGGGGCAGTCCTTAAGCGCGTTCATGAGCTTGATATACCGTAATATGCCGTCGACGGAGCTGACTATGGAGGCCGTGCCCTGAGGGCCTTTATTTGCAGTTATATGTCTTACCGCGCATGTGCCCAGACCGGGATCACCGGAATATGCGCTGTATACGCATCCGTACCGGTCGCTGCCTATAAGAGCGTCTGCGCACCACTTGCCCCACATGGGCTGAAATCTGAATACAGGATCCTTGCTGTCGACCATGGCGTTCGCTTTTGCCTCCGTTTGAGATGAATAATGTAAATATTTGTCTTATTATATCAACAAAACGGCGGTCAAGCAACACTTCGGTTTCAGCCCTCGTCTATGCGGGAGAAGCCCTCGCCGCGCACTTCGCTGGCGTTCCATGCCATAAGAAAGGCTTTCTCGTCGATGTCCGCGACTATGCGGCGGAGCCGTATCGACTCGGAGCGTTTATCCACGGCGCAGAGTATGGCGGTATATTCGCTGCCCGAGTAGCCGCCGCGCGTGGGTATCTCCGTGACGCCCCTCTGCATCTTATCCGTGATGGCGGCCTTTATATCCTCGCTTTTGGCGGATATTATAAAGTATGTCGTGCCGCTGAACGCGCCGTCGGTGAGGAAGCCCAAAAGCTTGGATGTCAGATAGACCGTGACGACCGCGAAAAGCGCGGGCTGAAGTCCGAACATTATGCCGGAAACGATGACCACGAGCGCGTCTATCAAAAACAGCAGCACGCCCGTGCTGACGCTGCGTATATAGCTGTTTATGAGTATGGCCAAAAGGTCCGTGCCGCCTGTGCAGCCGCCTGCCCAGACGGTCAGCCCGAGCCCCGCGCCCATGAGCACGCCGCCGTATATCGCGGATAAAAAGCCCTCGTCCGTGAGCGAATATACCGGCACGACGTCCGCCAAAAGCGAGAAGAGCAGCAGCCCGAAGAGCGTGCGGAACGCAAACGAGCGACCCATGCGCTTATAGGCGAATATGAATAGAGGCAGGTTCAGCACAAGCATCGTGAGACCGACAGGCACGCGCTTTCCGCTCGCCTGATATACTATCGTGGCTATGCCCGAGAATCCGCCCGGAGCTATGCTGTGCGGCACAAGAAAAAAATTCAGAGAAAAAACGCATATCGCCACGCCCAGAAGCATGGCAAGATAGCACACAAATGCGTTGTCGCGCAGCTTTTTAAACTTCATAAGAGCCCCTTCCGCGGATGATCGCCGCAACTGTTTTATACATAAACGCCGAAAAATGTATATACATTTTCGAGTGTATATACATTTTACACTCAGCAGCGGAGCATTTCAAGAGCGTAACTTTTTGCTTTATGCAAAAGAATAGTGTATAATCGGGTTGTACAGGGAACAGGCGTTTGTCGCCGGATATGAGAGAAGCAAAATATGAAAAGAGCATGCGGAATACTTCTGCATATAACTTCATTGCCCGGAAAAAAACCGGGTACGTTCGGCTGCGCAAAGGATATTATTGATATGCTTGCGCTCGCGGGTCAGAGCTTTTGGCAGGTGCTGCCGCTGAATCCCGTCGGAGAGGGCGGCTCTCCGTATTATTCCCCGAGCGTTTTTGCGGGCGGAACGCATCTCATAGCAGGCACTGCCGACGTCGACCGCAGGGCCTTTGCGGACTTTAAGGAGAGCGAATCGGACTGGCTAAACGACTACGCGCTCTATACGGCTATAAAGAGACATTCCGGGGGCAAGCCGTTTACGGAATGGGACGAGCCTCTTAAGCACAGAGACAAGGCCGCTCTTTTACGCTTTTCCGCCGAGTACGAGAGCGAGATAGAGGATATAAAGCTTTCACAA
>CAYVOZ010000038.1:13815-18163 GCA_964453325.1 uncultured Christensenellaceae bacterium
CCGCGCACACGCCGGTGCCCAGCGAAAGCGCCGTTTATGCCTCGCCGGACAGCGCAGACGTATGGGCCTCGCCGGAGCTTTTTGACTTTACCGCAGTGGGTGGCTGTCCGCCCGACTGCTATGCAAGTGACGGTCAGCTTTGGGGCAATCCGGTATACGACTTCGACGCGCAGAGAGCGGACGGCTTTTCGTGGTGGCTGCGCCGGTTCTCGATGGCAAAGCGCATGTATGACGCTATACGCGTGGACCACTTCAGGGGCTTTGAGAGCTTCTTCGCGATACCCGCAGGCGATAAGAACGCTAAAAACGGGGAGTGGAGGCGCGGCCCGGCATACGAGCTGTTTGACAGGCTGTTTTTAAAGCATCCGGATATAAGGCTCATAGCCGAGGACTTAGGCTTTTTGACTCAGGAGGTGTACGAGCTGCGCGACAGATACGGCATAATGGGCTCAAAGGTGCTCGAGTTTGCCTTTGACGAAGCTATGACGAGCGTATATCTGCCGCATAATCTTGACCGCAACAGCGTCGTATACACCGGAACTCACGATAACGATACAGCCTGCGGCTGGTTTGATTCGCTTTCGACGGACGTAAGGGAGCGCTTTATAGAATACAGCGGAAAGTCGGAGCGCGAGAGCGCTGCGGACGCCATGATAAGACTGGCGTATTCATCGGTCTCGAGGCTTGCGATAATACCCATGCAAGATATTTTGGGGCTTAGCGACGCGCGAATGAACACTCCCGGCACGGTCTCGGGTAAAAACTGGACATGGAGGCTCGCGGACGGGCAATTTGATAAAGACACGGCGGAGAGACTGGCGGAAAAAGCGGCTCTGTTCGGAAGAAAGGGATAGCACAGAAACGTCATAAACACTGTGAGAGGCGGCCATGACGGATATATACCGAAAATACCGGATATCGCGCGACGACATATACCTGTTCAATACAGGGGAGGCTCAGGAGGCATACCGTACTCTCGGGTGTCATTACGTGAGCGAGCTTTCCGCACACCGCTTTGCCGTATGGGCGCCGAACGCAAGAAGCGTCAGCGTGGTCGGAGACTTCAACGCATGGGACGCGGAAAAGAACGCCATGGAGCGCATGGACGGAGGCGTCTTTGTGACCGCGATAGGCGGGCTTTCGGACGGAGACTGCTATAAATACGCCGTGACGGGTGCGAACGGGAGCGTATGCTTAAAGGCGGATCCGTTCGCGTTTTATTCGGAGCTGCGCCCGAATACGGCGTCAAGAATTTGGGATATCGGGGGCTTTTGCTGGACGGATGCGGCCTATATAAAACGGCGCGCAGCCGCCGATCTTTTTAGAAGCCCCATAAATATATACGAGCTCAATATAGGCAGCTTCCGTCATAAGGACGGAGGGGATCTGCCCTCCGTACGTGAGCTTGCGGACGAGATAGCCGCATATGTAAGGGACATGGGCTATACGCATGTGGAGCTCATGCCCATAACGGAATATCCTCTCGATATGTCCTGGGGCTATCAGGTGACGGGCTATTTTGCTCCGACCTCGAGATACGGCACCCCGCAGGACTATATGTATTTTATAGACAGGCTGCACTCCGCGGGAATAGGCGTGATAATGGACTGGGTGCCTGCGCATTTCCCCAAGGACGCCCACGGACTCGCGCGGTTTGACGGCAGCTGCCTTTACGAGCACGCCGACCCGAGACGTGCGGAGCATCCGCAGTGGGGTACGCTGATATTCGACTACTCCCGCACCGAGGTCGTGAGCTTTCTCGTCTCCTCGGCGGTTTATTTTGCGGAAATGTATCACATCGACGGCATACGCATGGACGCGGTGACCTCCATGCTGTATCTCGATTATGCGCGGGACGGGGATTATCCGCGAAACAGAGAGGGCGGCAACATCGACCTCGACGCCGTGGAATTTATAAAGAAAGTCAACAGCGTGCTTGATACGCGCTATGCGGGCTTTATGACCGTCGCGGAGGAATCCACGGCGTATCCGCTCGTGACAAGGCCGCCGCGTGACGGCGGGCTCGGCTTCACTTTCAAGTGGAACATGGGCTTTATGCACGACACGCTCGACTATATGCAGACAGACCCGCTTTTCCGCAGCGGACGCCACGATAAGCTGACTTTTTCCATGTTCTATTGCTACAGCGAGAATTTCATACTCCCGTATTCGCACGACGAGGTCGTGCACGGAAAGCGCTCCATGGTGGATAAGATGTTCGGGGATTACTGGCAGAAGTTTGCTTCTCTGCGCGCTCTGTACGGCTATATGTATGCGCATCCGGGAAAGAAGCTCATGTTCATGGGCTGCGAATTTGCCCAGTTCATTGAATGGAACGAGAATATACAGTTGGACTGGTTTTTGCTGCAATACCCGTCGCACAGCGGTATGCGCGACTATGTGCGCGAGCTCAACGAGCTGTATTCTTCAAAACCCGCGCTCTGGCAGACGGACGACAGCTGGGACGGCTTTAAATGGCTGACGGCGGACGACTCGGCAAACAGCGTGGTTGCCTTTATGCGAATACCGGCGGACGAGGACGCGGAGCATATAGTATGCGCGGTCAACTTTACTCCCGTGGTGCACCGTGACTATCGCATCGGCATGCTGGGCAGGGGAGTTTTAAAGCTGCTTTTAAACGGCGACGAGGAACGCTTCGGCGGGAGCGGTGTATCCGGGAAACGGACTGTGCTCACCGAAAAGGGCAGGCAGGGAGAGTTTGATAATTATGCGAGCGTGACGCTGCCGCCGCTTTGCGCGCAGTATTTTACGTTCGCTTTTGAGCCCGAAAAACAGGCTCAGGCTATTGAGGAGAAGAAAAAATAAGGGGGAAGGGCTATGGTAACAAAGAAGACCTGTATTGCTATGCTGCTCGCCGGAGGGCAGGGGAGCCGTCTCGGCGTGCTCACGAGGTTTCGCGCAAAGCCGGGAGTGCCTTACGGCGGAAAGTACAGGATAATCGATTTTACTCTTTCAAACTGCGTCAATTCGGGCATAGACACAGTGGGCGTGCTCACGCAGTATCAGCCGCTCGAGCTGAACTCCTATATAGGCACGGGCTCGCCGTGGGATCTCGACGGAATGTCGGGCGGGGCGTATGTCCTGCCGCCGTATATCTCGCCCGAGCACGGAGAGTGGTACCTCGGCACGGCGAACGCTATATGCCAGAATACCTACTTCGTGGATAAGTTCGACCCGGAATACGTGCTCGTACTTTCGGGCGACCATATCTACAAGATGGACTATTCCAAGATGCTGGACTTTCATATAAAGAAAAAAGCGGATCTCACGATAGCCGTTATACGCGTGCCGATGGAGGATGCAAAGAGCTTTGGCATAATGAGCACGGACGAGGATATGCGCATCACGGAGTTTGAGGAGAAGCCCGCCTTCCCCAAGAACGACATGGCGTCCATGGGCGTATATATCTTCAGCTGGAAGAAGATGAAGGAATATTTAAAGAGGGACCGCGACGACGCGTCGAGTGCGCACGACTTTGGAAAGAACGTCATTCCGGCGTATATCAACAACTCCGAACGCGTTTTCGCATATCCATTTGAGGGCTATTGGAAGGACGTGGGGACCATAGCCAGCCTGTGGCAGGCAAATATGGAGCTTTTGGAGGAGCACCCGAAGATAGACCTCTATGACAGCTCGTGGAGGATATACAGCCGCAACCCGAACGAGCCGCCGCACTATGCGGGCGACGACGCGCAGATAGAGAACAGCCTCGTATCCGAGGGCTGCTCCATACAGGGGCATGTGGAAAACAGCGTGCTTTTTGCGGGCGTGAATGTAGAGGAGGGCGCGTACGTCAAGGACAGCATAGTGATGTCCTACTGCGATATAGGAAAGGACGCCTGCGTTAAAAAGGCCATATTAGACGAGCATAACGTCATAGAAGGCGGAGCCTGCGTCGGCGGAGGCGAGAGCATAACGGTTTTAGGCAGTGAATGCCGCGTGAGAAGCGGAGAGGTCATACCCGACGGAGCGATGATAGACCCGTGCACAACTGTCGGCGCAGAAAGAGAGGCGCAATAATGAGCAGAGATATAATGGGAATAATTTATGCGGGGGAGATGAACTTAAACCTGCGAGATATAGTCGCGCTGCGCTCGCTCGCGGCGCTGCCCGTGGGCGGAAGATACCGCGCGATAGACTTTCCGCTGTCCAACATGGTGAACTCCGGCATCAGAAAGGTCGGCGTCATAACACAGCGCAACTATCACTCGCTCATGGACCACTTGGGCTCGGGCAAGGACTGGAATCTTAATAAGCGCTCAAACGGGCTTTATCTGCTGCCGCCCTATGACACGAGCGAGAATCACGGCGTATACCGGGGCTTATG
>CAYVOZ010000039.1:0-17916 GCA_964453325.1 uncultured Christensenellaceae bacterium
ATTTGCCTTCTATGGCTAATGTATACTGATTATAAAATAAATGAAAGCAGGAATGCGGGACTACATCGAAGGTTATATTAAAGAACAGCAGCTCTCGCTCGTTAAATTTGCGAAGCTGCTCGGGTATAAAAGCAAGACGTCCATAGAAAGGATCATGGACGGTGAAAGCAGCGAGGAGACGACCCGAAAATTTGCGCTTGCGATGGAACGCGCGACGGAGCTGTCACCCGATGAAAGGGCACGCCTCCGCGAGGTCACGCAAATGTCGATACTCGGAGTAAGAGCGTATTATGCGGAAAAAGCCATGTGGAGTTTTCTGCGGAACGAGAGTCCGGCCGCCGAGCCTCCGATGCTCGAGAATATCGATACGGGCGCTGTGCAGCAGATAGGGGAACGTTACTCCGGCAAAAGGCAGCTCAATATTACGCTTTTTAACTGCACAAACGTGCCGCTGTTCGGGGCGCTGAAGGCATTGATAAAAGCCGATACGAGTATCATACACTATATTTGCGTTGACTCCGATACGGAACGTACGATAAAAATGGTCAATGCGCTTATGCCGGTGCTGTACGAGAAAGGCTATAAATGCTATGTTTTGGATGAAACCAAACGCGAATCCCCCCTCTCTGTCGGCATCGCGCACGCCGACGCCATGGTCTGCCAATATATAGGCGAGGACGGACGGGAGTATGAGGACGCAGTTATTTTTGCTTCGCCGGGCTTGGGACGCCTTGTCTGCCACAAGAACTCTGAGGGTGCTTTGCTGCGTTGGATGAGCGTCTGTCCCGATAATTACCGGCCGTTCAAGCATGTTTTCCGTGAGCGCACCGATTTTCGCGATTATCAGCAATACAGCGCGGACTATGCGGAGCTTGAAGCCAACCGCTCCATTTGGAAGCTCAAGCCCGACGTGGGGATAGACTACGTTCCCATTGATATACTTGAAACTGCCACATTGGAAGGCTGCATGCGGGGCGAGGCGGAGCTGCCGCTGTTTGTGGAGGCGCTCCGCCCGGTTTTCGCAAAGCGTTTTAAGAACGCGATGACCAAAAGGAAGCCCATATATACTGTGTTTAAGAAAAACGCGATGCGGGAGCTGGCCCTGACGGGGAAGGCGACCGATCATTTCTGGGGTATGCGCCCTTATACGCCGGCGGAGCGCATCCGGATTTTTGAGAACCTGCTTAATCAGGTAAAAGATAATCCGTATTTTCATCTGTATTTTTTAAGACGTGACGATATGATAATAGACGCGGAGATCGCTTGCTTTGAAGACGCGGGCGTGCTCGTGCTGAATCATCAAACCGATTACGATCTGGCGAGCAGCCATGCCGAGGTCATGATAACGCACCCGGAGTTTATGCGGCTGTACAAGCAATTCTTTATGAATACACTGCTAAAAGACCATGTGTTATCCGGCGCGGAGACCGAAAAAATACTCGCGGATCTTATCTCGGTCTGCCGTCAGCTTTGATACTCTCACACATATAAAATATGAACAAATTGTGAAGTCACGATATTGTGTGTCCGTTTTGTGTTGTTCAACAGGCGCAGACACTATATTATTTTCATGTACTTTTTTGTGCGTTTTGACGGCCGCGGAAGCGGGTCCGCCGTTATAAGGGAGACTTAAATCAAATCACAATAAAACGGAGGAATTATGAGACGGGTTTTTAGAGTATGTATCATGCTGGTGCTGATAATGACGTTGGCATTGCTTACGGCGTGCGGCGGGCAAAAGATAAGCGACGAGGAGCTCGCCGAGGACATCCGTTCGGGCGCAGGTATCTATTCCGACAATATAGATAAGCTGACCGTACTGGAAAACGAGACCAATAAGGACGAGCATACAAATACTCTCCTCATAGAGCTGGAGACCGGCAACGACTATGAAAAGGCTTTGCGCTATTACGAGCTTTGCTATTCGTCCGAAAAAACAGGCGACAAACGCGAGCTTCTCTACTGCGAACCCGTACGCGAGGACGAATGGAAGGAGTGGCCACTTGTCCCCGCCGAGGATGAGTGGTTCGGCGACTGGCTGCTGAGCGCCCTATCGGAGCAGGGCTATAAGCTCGATATCAGCGGCACGGAGATCAGTGCGGAAATGCTGGAGCTTAAGAGCCAGGAGATCGCCGAACGCGAGACCCTGCTCGACGAGAGCACCGACTCCGCCGTGGTCAAGCTGTGCTTTTCCGCGGGCAGTCTGGATATCAGCGGCGCATTCCGCGTAAAGCTGACATTCAGTGATATGAGCTGGAAATTTGACAGCTTTGAGCTCTCGGAGGAATTTACCGTTCCGGACGGCTTTTTTGCGAATGTACCCAAGCCTACCGGTGATGAAATGATCGCGAAGCTGGAGGGAAATCAGTTCAGGCTCGACGAGCCGCCCCAAAGCGACGATCCGTACGACGTGCAGGCCGCACAGGTATTCACTATCAGAAAAGAGAACTTTGTCGATTATGCAGTCGAAGGCGAGCCGCGGCTATGCAGCGACGGCGACGTAGCCTATGACGGCACGGTAAAGATCGGCAGCGGGCTTGGCGTATTTGACGTCGGGTTTTCCGCATATTACTCCCGCGGCGAGGACGGAGGCTGGAGCCTTGTCGATATCGTTCCTGACGTCCAATACCGTAAAAAGGAATGGGCTCTGTGCGGAGCTTATGCAGGCCGCTATGTGAACAGCACCGCGTACCTCGTCATTACCGGGCAGTCAGAGGACGGAAATGTCAAGGGTACTCTGGCAGTCAAGGGCAGGGACAATTATACGAACAACATATACTATATGGAGGGCGCTCTTCTGCCCGGGGATCAGCTCGAGATGCACTCTGTCGATGCGTTCTATACCGACGTTCTGTCCGAAAAGGCCGATATCCGCGTCAAGCTGGATTTCGGCAACGCGCAGATGGTGAATCCGCCCGATTTCCAGTATACCGTCAGCCTTAAAAAGAGCAGCGAGCCGCCGGATGAGCTGCGCTTGATACATAAAATGGACGTATTCTCCAACTTGCAGCTTCATAAGCTCAGGCCGGATAAGTATTATGACTTTATGAAGCTCATGCGGGAAACATACGGCTATGATGTTCTGCTGATGCCCGAGGCGGTCTTTGACCCCGCAGCCACGGAAACTCCCGAGGATCAGCTCACCGGACTCTATCGGGCATTGGATCTCGGCTTTGACGAAAAGGACTCCGGCATGATAATATGCCACGGCAGCGGCGGCCTCAGGTTCATATGCGTCGGAGAATGCGCGGAGAAGATACCTGCGGAAATACAGGAAGACATAACGGGATATGCCGAAACGATAGGGAATATATACACAGGCTCCGCTCAGCCGGTCATAACGGATGCGGTGATGGAAGCGATGATGAAGACCATAGAGAATTACCTTGCGGAAGGAAAGCTGATTTACGGCTGATAACCTCACTGCGCCCCGAAACAGGGCGCAGCCCGGATGTCGAAAAAGTGGGGAACCCACTTTTTCGAGTTTGCCGCTGTTATACTGTTCGCTTCGCTCTCTGTCGTATAACAGCGTAAGGAGTCGCTCCGGGCGGCATAGCCACTCTGCGCGAGATATAATGCTGTTAGATCGGACTATTTAATGCAGTACAGAAGTCGATGATTTTTTGTTCAATGGTTTTTGACAGTCCGACTGCGCCCCGAAACAGGGCGCAGTCCTTTTAAGGGAGAGCTGTTATGAAAAAAGCGCAATACTTTCGACGTATACTGACCGCATTGCTGCTCGCCGCCCTTGTTCTATCGGCGTCGGCGCCTGTGGTGTACGCAGCAGACGCAGAAAGCGGCGGCGATATCGTCGCCGCGGGAAACTGTGCGAACGAAGACCTGACCGACGACAGCGGCGCAGAGGTGATATGGACGTTTTACCGTACCGGCAGGCTCACGCTCAGCGGCGAAGGCAGCATGCCCTACAGTGAGGATTGGGAAGCCGGCTTCTATCTGCCGTGGGAGAAATACAGGCATGATATCACGTCTGTTGTGGTAAAGGACGGTGTTTATACGATAGGCAGAGACGCCTTTACGGGCTGCGACAGCATAACAAGCGTGGATCTCGGAGGGACCGTTACTGCGATATTCGACGAGGCCTTTGCATGCTGCAGCAGCCTGAAGATCATCTCCATACCTGTCAGCCTGACGATCATAGTCGACGACGTCTTTGTAGGCTGTGATTCGCTCGAAACCGTATATTATGCCGGCACAAAGGAGCAATGGGAGAGCATAAACATAAAGCCCAACAACGACCCGCTGCTGAACGCCGAGATAATCTTCGGTTCGGGCGCGCCCGCTGCCGGGGACGAGCCCGCGGAGCAAACGGCGGCGCTCTCGCTTTCGGAGCTGACGAGCATAGATTACCTTGCATTTACTTACCTTTCATACAGCGACTGCCGGGAGGGCCGGTCTGTCGGACAGCTGATCGCCGAAAGATATGACGAGCCGTGGGAGGGCTCAGACTTCACTTACGGTGAAATATTCGCGCACATTGAGGACTGGAGCGTTCTCAATACATATGAAAACTCAAAAACCGGCTTCTATGCCGTAAGCTTCAAGAATCGCGCTCAGGAGGTCGTGCTGGCATACAGGGGCTCAAGAAAGTTCGGCGACTTTTTCTCGGACCCGCAGGATTGGGGAAACGACTGGCTGGAAAATGACATACCTGCAATATTCGGCAGTAATTCCACCGGCAAAAGCCAGATACCCGATGCGCTCGCATTCTATAACAAGCACACAAACGGAAGAACTTCGGAACAGATATGCGTGACCGGGCATTCGCTCGGGGGCGCTCTCGCAGATATCGTGGCAGCCTATTCCGGCTGCTATGGCGAGACCTTCAACGCCATATCCGCGATCGACGCGGCTTATCTGAATTATCCCGAGATGGTGTTTAGCTTCAAAGGCACGGACAAGTGGATATATACCGACCATGTCAATGTTGACGACCGCTTTGCCGGAGCCTTCGATTGCTCGCTCAAGCCGCATATCAAGCATACAAATCTTTATAAAGGCTCTCTTGACCCCGGCGCCGCTCACGGTCTGGATTCCATCGTTTGCAGTGACGAGGCGGGAAGACCTGTTTTAAGCAAGGCCGCTGAACCGGAATACCGTCCGGACGGGGTCGAAACCTTCAGCGAATCGCGCATTCAGGCGAATTTGTCCGAAATACGGCTGGATCTTGTATTCGGTACATCGGGCTCCGATACTATCGGAGGCCAATTCGACCCCGGAGAGGACGTCAAGATCCAAAAAGACAGACGACTGCATATGGCAGGCGGCGACGGAAGTGATACGTTGTTCTCGCACTTTGCGTCTGCGGACGATATGCTGTACGGAGGGGGCGGCGACAATAACGGGCTGAATGGCGATGCGGGAAACGATCTGTATTGGTTCAAAAAAGGCGACGGACTGCTCACGGTTTTTGATTGCGCGGGCAGCAATACGCTGCGGATATTCGGGTATGAAAATACCGAAAAGTTTTCGTCCCGAGAGGACGGAGAATTTACGGTGATAAGCGACGGCAGCGGCATGGGCATCATCCGTCTGCACAAAAGCAAGGTGTTGAAGCCGGTGTATTCCCGGGACAAACACTGTTGGGATATACCCTTCGGCAGTGTGCTCGCCATGAAATGGAGGGCTTTATTCAGCTGCCCCGTGGACGTAGAGATACTCGACAAAGCGGGCTCGGTCGTGCTCACGCTTCGCGACCTTGAGGAGCAGACATACTATACCGATTACGGTTACTTTTATGTGCGCAAGGGCTCGGACGGCGAATACACAAAGGTCGCAGAGCTTACGGAAGGATACTCCGTTCGTGCTGTCGGTACGGGAGATGGCACGATGGAATGCATGATAAAGGAATACGACGGGACCGGCTTTGAGGGACTGACAGGCGCTTCGGATATCCCCGTGACGGCATCGTCCGTGTTCACCCTGTCTCCCGAACATGCCTCGCTGTCGGTAGATACAGACGGCGACGGTAAAGAGGACGATAAGATAAAGCTTATGCCTGCCAGTTTAGTGGAGTTTGACAGCAGCGGCGGCAGATGTGAGCTCGCTGCGGCGTATACCGATTACGACGGCAGGCTGTATCATATCCCCGTGCCTGAGCGCGATGGGTACGTATTTTCGGGATGGAATACGTCGGGCGGCAAGCAGGTAGGCGAGGACACGCAGTTTTCCAAAGACAGCGTGGTAACCGCGGTCTGGGAGGCCGCTCCCGGGCAAGAGGATGCACTGCCTCAAAAAACTGAATACCCGGTATGGTTATGGATCGTTCTTGCGCTTGAGGTCGTCATTACCGGCATTGTGACAACGATCCTTTTAATAAAGCTGAACAGAAAAACAGGCCGGCAATAACCGACTGCCGGACAAGAGAGTACCATATACATATGCTTCGATCGAAGTCATAGCTGCCGTGCGCGGAGCATGCTGCATCACTCCGGACCAAACGGCCGGATGTTCCTGCCGATAAGGCTTGCGTTTATATTTGCGCCGACGATCTGAGAACGGTTATGCTTTTTCCCGCAGCATGCAGATCACCGGCGTTATATATTCAGCTTGTTATTTGGAGCTGTGGAGGATGGATAGCGGTAGATATCATCATACCCACAGTCATGGTAACAGCCGGGCAAATCATAGCCTGTTTCGAGGTTTATGCCTTTACAAGCTCTGATATCTCCGCAGCTGTATTAAAAACACATAAAGACGGCACGGTTTTCGCAAGAAACGAATGCCGCGCCGTCGGTATCCGATATTTTACAGTGCTTCGTTAATGGGATCTCATATCGGCTTACTCTCCGGGGTCAACGGTCAGCCCGCTTCCGTAACGGGATAAACCTCCGTTGAAACAGACGTCAACGAATATTTCATAATGTCCGGCAGTATCCGTATAAAACCAATTATCCGGTGTAACGCCGCAGTGTGCGCCGTCGGGCGCTGATTCTACGTAACCGGGAAAAACGAAGACATCCATATGCTCGGAGGCTGTGCAAACGCGGTCGATCAAATGCGGCTCTGCATAGAGCTCACAGCGAAAATCACCGACGACGGGAAGCTGACAGCTTGTGATATCCTTAAAACAAAGACCGGGAGTACTGTCTCCGGACTCTATCACGCATTTGCATTCCGTGTATGCCTGCGGGTTTTCCGTTGCAACAATGAGTGCGGTGATATAGTCTCCGGCTTTGCCGTCGATCATCATAAAACCGCTGACATAATAGGCGCCGGGCGTATGGATCGTCATGCTGCCCTGGTCCGTTATTTCGGCTTTTGCGCCCAACGTGCTTTTATCTATTGCGCACGCGGTCAAGCCGACGGTTTCCGTATGGCTTTTAGCGGTGCATGCTGTCCTGTCAAAAGAACCGTTAACTTGCAGCTGGACAGTAACCGGGACTTCGGGATCCAATGCAACGATCGAACCTTGATCCGTTGACAGCTCTTTTGCCGCAAAACTGCATGTGCATGTATCGCTTTGCGCCTCGAAAATGTCGCTGACGTTCATAGCTGATGCTTCGATGGCGGCGGACGGCGTTTTTTCGGGAGCATCTTTTCGTATTGCACCAAAATACACGGCGCACAGTGCGGCAATAATAGTTGTGCAGGATAAGATCGCAATGCAAATGCGGGCTTTGTCCGTGCTGTGTTTATTATCGGGCTGCAGCGCTTCAAGCCGCCTTAAAAGCTGCTTTGCGCTTTGGAACCGCCGTTTGGGCTCAAATGCCGTGCATTTTGCGATGACCTTCCCAAGGCGTCCGCCGCATTGCGCACCCATATAGTAAGCTTCGCCCGTCATTAATTCGTACAGCGTTACGCCCAATGAGAATAGATCGCTGCGCACATCTGTTTGAGAGAGTCCGTATTGCTCTGGCGCTGCGTACCCCACCGTGGCAATGCACTTGGTATCCGTCTCCGCGTCTTCGCGATAGAGACGCGCCGCATCAAAATCAATGAGCACATAGCCGCCGTTTTCCCTCTCCATGATGTTATCGGGCTTTATATCGCGGTGAATGATGGGAGGTTCTGTGCCATGGATCGCGATAAGCGCACGGCAAACGTCCATCGCAACGGAAAGCAGCACGGAAGCGTCCAGCGTTCCTTTTTCCTGCCGCGCCTGCTCCACCGTGCGCCCGCGAACGTATTCTTCATGTACTTCAAGGTGATCCGCTTGTTTGACCAGATCTATTATAACAGGCAGGTTCACGCACCGTATTTTCTGCAAACGTAAAAACACATCGTACAGGCGCAGATCCACGCGCTTTACGATATGCGTGACATGTCCGTATTCGTTTACGGCAAAGGTTATTTTACCATTCTGTTTGCTTTGATGCGAAATAAACTCGTCCTTTAGGTTCATAGCTCGCTTTCCCCAAGCTCAAACAGTAATGCCGTTGTTTCGGTAAGCGTGTAGCCCTTTGAAACGGCAAATAGTATAGCCGCGTCACGATAACAGCGGGGGTCTAAGCGCGCAAGGTTATACAGGCGCAATGCCTGCTGCGTTTCATCTGCGGAAAGCCCCATGGCAAGCGTCACGTGCAGCAGAGCGTTTCGGCCGGGCTTGCGAGTTCCCGAAAAGATACGATAGCAATAGGAAGGATCCAGTTCCGAACTGACGCACACAAAGGACAATTCCAAGCGCTTTTCAACAAGCATACGATTCAAATACTCATGGGGAGGTTCGCTTAAAAACTCGTCCTTGTTCTTCGCGGCAAATTCGCCCATATCTATTGCAATTTGAATATTCTTCATCAACTCCGCCGTGGAAACAGCCATGTTACGCCCTCCGATCCAAATAAGAGGATTTTAGCATATTATGAACTGCGCTGCAATCAGAGAGACAGGTTAAAACCATCGGCAAAACAGCTATTGCTGTGCGCTGTCTGATCCCTCTCAAAGCTCACTGCGTATGAGCCGAGGACCTGTAAGCAGGGGAGGGCGGCGGCGTTTTCGGGAGTGAGGGGCAGCTTTGGATAGACGCGCTCAATATCCTCGGGTATGGCGGGAAGGGTCTTGCCTATGCTGACGCCGTGCGCGTCGTCCTTGCCGAAGCGGAAGGCGAATTCGCAGTCGCAGAACTCTTTATTCTCTTTTACGGTCTCGGGAGGGCGCAGCGTCGGCGTCTCTCCTATAAAAAAGCAGCCGTCGTTGTCTCTCTCGGCGGGGCAGGAGCCCTTAAGGCCGGTGTGTGTGAACGAGACGGTCAGAAAGTCCGTCTCAAAGGTAACGGTGCTTCCGCTTTTCCGGAACGGAACGCCGTCCCAGTGTCCGATGTTGAGCCAGCCTTTTTTGCCCGCGTGATAGGCGGCTGTGTTGTATTCTATATATCCGTCCCCGCCGCGCAGCTCTGCGTTGATGCGCAGCACCGGGCGCAGAGATACAAAGCCGTCCGGCACGACGGAGCGGAGCAGGTCGTGCGAAACGCCGTAGGCCATTACAAATTGCTCGATGCGCATTAAGCCGTCCTCCGTAAAAGAGAGATCATCCCGGGCGGCTTTCGCCGTTCACTATGCTCTCGAAAAAGTCCCATCCGTCGTACTCGGTATGATACTTAAGCGTGTATTTATATGTTTTGCCTGCGGGCGAGGTATAGCTCATGCGCATAGTGCGCTCTCCCGCGTCCCATACCTCCGCAGCAGCGCCGTCGCCGAAGTCTATCACGGCATGCGCGTCTTTTGCCTTGGAGCGGGACGCGGGCAGCGCGGTAGGAGTCATAACGAGATAGGTATGTATGCCCGATACGTCGCTGAAGCGGATGTGCACGGGCTCGCTGCCGTCAACGGTGATATACATGCTGTTATTGGCTTCGGCGTATTCGACGTCTGCGGCGATCTCGCGGCGGAAGTCCTTGCTGCGCCCTGTCCATGTGACCGTGACTATGACCCTCACAAGCCCGAAGATCACCGCTCCGATGAACAGACAGAGCAGCGTTATCCATATCGCTGACTTGAGTTTATATGTATTGATGCCCGACATGCTGAGCACCTCCCCGAAAAAAGCTGCGTTTGCGGACCGCGCTCGCGCCGGTCCTTGATTATAGTATACGGAAGCTCTTAAAATGTCAATTTCAGGCGTTGTTTTATATGGCGTGCGCCGCCGTTTTCCCGGCGCCGGGCGCATGCTTTTAAGCACGCCGTTTATCTTATCCGAGTATTTTTACGTGTATGCACCGCTTGCCTAAAAAGCGGGGGTGTTGTAATATAGTTATGTTGTTATCATTTCATATAGGGGGGAAACAATATGTTTGATCCGAACGGCGCCTTTATGTATGTGATCGTCGCGATCGTCATTGCCTTTGTGATCGCGGAATCCATATATTTTTTAGTAAAGGCATGGAAGAGGGCGAAGCAGCTCGGCATAGAGTCAAAGCGCCTTAAAAAAGTCGTTTCCAGTACGGTGATATATACCGTTGCGCCTGCGATAGCCATTCTTTTAGGCGTTATCGCGCTTTCAAAGGGACTCGGCTTTCCGCTGCCCTGGCTCAGGCTCAGCGTTATAGGCGCGCTGACCTATGAGACGACCGCCGCACAATCCACCGCGCTCGCCATAGGCACGTCGCTTTCCAACCTCATAACCGATCCGAGGGCGTTCACAGCCATAGCATGGGTCATGACGATAGGAATAATCCCCGGTCCGGTGCTGGTATCGGTATTCGGGAAAAAGATAGAGGGCGTCATAGGACGCATACAGGCAAAGGACAAGAAATGGGGCGAAATATTCCTGACGGGGCTTTTCCTCGGCATGATATCTGCGTTCTTGGGCATGGTGTTTGCCGACGTCACCAAAGGCCTCGTCGGATGGATACCCGTTTTCGTGATGATAGCCGCCGCCATACTCATGGCGATATGCGGACTTTTATGCAAGGCGCTCAAGCTGAAATGGCTTCAGGATTATGCCCTGCCCATAAGCCTGCTCGGCGGCATGGCGCTTTCGATACCGATAACGACGCTCGTAACGTCTATAGCATAAAGGAGGGACGTCATGAAAAACGAACTCACATATAACGACAGAGTGCACCGCTTCGGGCGGATATGGACGATATTTGGTCTGGCACTGCTCTTTTCGGTCCCGACCTCGATATGCATATATTTTAACGCATGGCCGGCTTTTACGGACGTGCTCAAGGGCTTTGTGTCGGTCGCGCCTATATTCTGGACGGTTGGCACGATAGAGGTCATAACCTATGTGCCCATGCTCGGCACGGGCGGGTCGTACCTCGGCTTTATGACGGGCAACCTCACGAACCTAAAGGTTCCCGCGGCTCTCAACGCCATGGAGCTCATGGACGTTAAATCCTCGAGCGAGGAGGGAGAGGTCATCTCCACGATAGCCATAGCGGTGTCCGCGCTCGTCACCACGGTGATAATAGCGCTCGGCGTGCTGCTGCTCGCGCAGATAGCGCCCATACTCGAGTCCCCGGTGCTGCAGCCCGCGTTTGACAACATACTGCCCGCGCTGTTCGGCGGACTCGCGGTGGTATACGTCTCCAAGAACTGGAAGATAGCCATAGTGCCTATGATTTTCATGATAGTGCTGTTTATATGCGTGCCGAGCCTTGCGAGCTCTGTTGGAGTGCTCGTGCCGGTCGGCGCCGTAATAGCCATCGTCGTGGCGAGGATACTCTATAAGAAGAACAAGCTTTGATAGCCGGAGGTGAATTATAATGTGGTGGCTGATTTTTCCCGCGATAGTCGTTGTGTTTCTGCTCGTGCTGATAATACGCGCGCTGTGCTTTAAGCCCGCGCCGGATAAGAGCATCTCTCCGTCCGGGGTGGACTTTGACAAGGACGCTGCGGTCGAGCACCTTTCAAAAATGATACGCATGAGGACCGTATCGTATCCCGAGCTTGAAAAGGAGGACGAGAGCCAGTTCGAGGGCTTCCGCGCGCTCCTGCCCGAGCTTTACCCGACAGTATACGAAAAGTGCGAGCTCGAAAGACTCGGACGCACGGGAATACTCTTAAAGCTGAAGGGCAGGGGAGACGGGCAGCCGTCCGTGTTCATGGCGCACTATGACGTCGTGCCGGCAGACGAGGCGTCGTGGAAGGAGCCTCCGTTCGAGGCGAAGATAGTGGACGGCGAGCTTTGGGGCAGAGGCGCGCTCGATACAAAGATAACGCTTTTGGGCGTCATGGAGTCTGCGGAGACGCTTCTAAAGCAGGGCTTTGTCCCGGAGAACGACGTATATCTTGCATTTGCGGGCGACGAGGAGACGCTCGGCACGACCGCAGGGGATATGGCAAAGGAGCTCGACAGACGCGGAATACATCCTGCGTTCGTGCTCGACGAGGGCGGCGCAGTCGTGGAGAACGTATTCCCGGGCGTCAAGGAGCGCTGTGCGCTCATAGGCATAGCCGAAAAGGGCCCCATGAACATGGAGTTCTCGATAGACGGCGCGGGCGGTCACGCCAGCACGCCGCCCTCCCGCAGCAACGTCGGCAGGCTCGCGGACGCGGTGAGCGCGATAGAGACGCATCCCTTTAAATACAGACTGTCAAAGCCCATAGCCGAGATGTTCGACGTTTTGGGCCGCCGCTCCACGTTCGTATACAGGCTCATATTCTCAAACCTCTGGTGCTTCCTGCCCGTGCTCGACTCCATGTGCAGAAAGCAGGGAGGCGAGATGAACGCCATGCTGCGCACGACCTGCGCGTTCACGCATATGAAGGGCAGCGACGCGTATAACGTGCTTCCTCCGAGGGCGGAGGTGGGCGCGAACCTGAGGATAATGACGGGCGAGAGCATAGAGTCCGTGACAAAGGAGCTCGAAAAGCGGATAAAGGACAAGGACATAAAGCTCAGGCTGCTGTTCGGCATGTCGCCGTCGCCCTGCTCGCGCACGGACTGTGACGCATATGAAAAGCTCACGCAGGCCATAAAAGAGACGTGGACGGACGCTATAGTTTCTCCGTATCTGATGCTCGCGTGCAGCGACTCGCGGCACTATTCCGAGATATCCGAGTATGTCTACAGATTCTCGGCAATGGCGCTCTCAAAGGAGCAGCGCGGGCTTATTCACGGAAATAACGAGAGAATACCCATTGATACGATACACAAGACAGTGGAATTCTACATACGCATCATGAGTATGAGATAAAGGAGAGTAATATTATGGAAAAGAGAAGACTTGGAAGCACTGGCTATGAGGTCACGGAAATAGGCCTCGGCACATGGCAGTTAGGCACAAAATGGGGAGATCCGTTCAACGCGGAGGAGGCGGAGCGCATACTTGAGGCGGCGTATGACAGCGGCATAAATCTTATCGATACCGCCGACATCTATAACGACTACATGAGCGAGAATGCCATAGGTAGATTCCTGAAGAAGCATAAGGACGTCTTTGTGCTCACAAAGTGCGGCAGAGCGCTCGATCCGCACGTATCCGAGGGTTATAACAGAGAGAATATACGCCGCTTTGCGGAGGGCAGCCTTTCCCGACTCGGCGTGGAGAGCCTTGACCTTTTGCAGCTGCACTGCCCGCCGACGGACGTATACGCAAGAGAAGAGGTTTACGACGTCCTCCGGGAGCTCAAAAAAGAGGGTAAGATAAAGAGCTTCGGAGTGAGCATAGAGAAGGTCGCGGAGGGGATGGAGGCCATAAAGCACGGTATATCCACTATACAGGTGATTTTCAATATGTTCAGACTAAAGCCCGCAGAGGAGCTGTTTGACGCGGCGAAGAAAAACGACGTCGGCATAATAGTGCGCGTACCTCTTGCGAGCGGGCTCTTGACCGGCAAGTTCGGCAGGGATACAAAGTTTTCCGCCGGAGACCACAGGAGCTATAACCGACACGGAGAGTCCTTTGACAAGGGCGAGACGTTCTCGGGCGTGGATTATGAGACCGGACTCATGGCGGTGGAGGAGCTTAAAAAGCTTTTCCCGGACACAAAGCTCAACCTCGCGGCATTGAGATATATACTCATGTACGACGCAGTCTCCGTGGTGATACCCGGAGCGTCGAGACAGTCGCAGATAACCGACAACGTCGCAGCGGCGGCTCTGCCCGCGCTGACAGACGAGCAGATGGCGGGAGTGAGACGGATATACGACAAGTATATAAGAGAAAGCGTACATCCGCTCTGGTGAGAGACGAATATCGATATGACCTGAAAAACAGCCGCCGGAGCATGCATAGCCCGGCGGCTGTTTGAATATACAGCGTATCTGACTGACTAAAACTTGCACACGTCCTTTAGCGCCTGTGCAAAATAGGGCAGGGTATTCAGCACGTCGTCAAGCGTGTTGGCATTGTGACCGACCTCAGCCAAAAGGCACAGTCCCATATGCTGATTGTGGCGTCCGACCTTTACGTGCGGCTCGGATACGAGCCCCTCGGAGACGGAAGAGAGCCTGTCAGTTACGGACTTGGCGAAAGCGTAGTTTTTTGCCCATTCGGGCTGAACGTCGTACTCGCCCTCATATGTGCCTATGCCCGTGCCAACGACAAAGAACATGCGAGCGCAGCGCTCTCCGTATATCCGGGCAACGTCGTCCTTTGCCTTTTCGACGTCGGCGGCGTTGCGGTGCAGGTCGATATATATGTCTATATCCTCATAGCTCTGCATGACCTCGAGAGAGCGGGAATATGCGCTCACGAGCTCTGGAGGCTCGCAGTTCGTCGTATCGTGTATCACGTCAAAGCCGAGTGACCTGAGCTCGTCCGCCAGCACCTCGCCCGCATATACCACGTTTTTGGTGTTGTCGTCCGTGCGCCATGCCTCCGTCTCCTCGTATTGATAGTCTCCGTCCATGCGGTATGCCTCCGTAGCGTGCGTATGATATATGAGCACTCTCGGGGCGGAGTCAAATTCGTATGTCTCGTCGGAGAATTCGGCCTTAAGCGCATCGGAAAGCGAGACCTCCTTCTCGTCGACGGTCATATAGCCCTCGCTCGTGAGCGCGGACGTGCTCATTGCGAGTATGCTGCTCTCCTTTTTACAGCCCGCCGAAAACACGAGCGCGCACGCCGCAAAAACGGCTGCAAATGTGCGTATATATTTCATATTACCCCCAAAAATGCAGCAGCGCTGCTTTTTTAAGCAGCAAGACCCGCGTATATATAACGCGGATGCATGCTGTATATTTAAGAATATCACAGCTTAGAGCTTTTGACGGAAATGACGAAAAAAGTAATCGTTTGTTTACAGAACGGACAAAAAACGGGCGGCGGCCGCTGAGCTTTGAAAACGCCCGAAAACGCTTGCTTTGACGCACCGATAGTAATATAATAACAAAGTATGTTCGATATCAATACAACGAGCCTACGTTTAAGGAGAACGGAAATGAACGAACGATTTATCGTCAGGGGCGGGCGCGCCTTGAAGGGCACCGTCAGCGTCAGCGGCGCAAAGAATGCCGCCGTAGCCATGCTTCCCGCTACTCTGCTTGCAAACGGCGTTTGTGTAATAGACAATCTTCCCCGTATAGCGGACGTTTACATAATACTCAAGATACTCCGCAGCCTCGGCGCAAAGGTATCGTTTGACCAGAACAGCGGAACTGCCACGATCGACACTACCGAGATAAACACTCACGTTGTGGATATAGCAATAGCCAAAAAGCTGCGCGCCTCGTACTACTTTCTCGGGGCGATGCTCGGGAGATTCTTGGAGGCGGACGTGGTCCAGCCCGGGGGCTGCTCGATAGGAGAGCGCCCGATAGATCTGCATAAAAAGGGACTCTCGGCATTGGGCGCAGAGGTCCGTACGGAATACGGCATGCTGAGAGCCACTGCCGACAAGCTCGTAGGCAAGGACATATATATCGACAAGGTCTCCGTCGGAGCGACCATAAACATAATGCTTGCGGCGGTACTGGCGGAGGGCAGCACAACGATAGTCAACTCCGCAAAAGAGCCGCACGTCGTCGACGTGGCGAACTTTTTGAACTGCATGGGAGCAAAGATAAAGGGCGCGGGCACGGACATAATAAAGGTGCGCGGAGTGGAAAAGCTCCACGGCTGCAGCTATACCGTGATCCCCGATCAGATAGAGGCGGGTACGCTTATGATAGCGGCGGCGGCGACGCGCGGGGACGTGACCATCCAGAATGTGATACCCACGCATATGGACGCCATAACCGCAAAGCTCAGAGAGATGGGAGTCACTGTCGACGAGGGGGACGACTATATGCGCGTATGCTGCCGCAAGCGTCCCAAGCACGCGAATATAACGACTCTGCCTTATCCCGGCTTCCCCACGGATCTTCAGCAGCCTGCGACGGTGCTGCTGTCCACGGCGGACGGTACGAGCGTTATAATAGAAAATATCTTTGAATCCCGCTTTAAGCATATAAACGAGATAAGGCGCATGGGCGCCAGGGTCACGATAAACGACCGCATAGCCGTGGTAGAGGGCGTGGACAAGCTGACAGGGGCGGCGGTGCGCGCGACGGATCTGCGCGCGGGCGCAGCGCTCATAGTGGCGGGGCTCATGGCGGACGGAGTGACCGAGATATCCGATATCGACAGAGGCTATGACCATATAGAGAGCAAGCTTATAGCGCTCGGCGCGGACATATCCCGCGTGAAGGTCGAGACAGAGGACGAGGACTATGATGTTTCCGGCGAGTTTTAGCGGGACAAAGCATATATTTATTTAAAGGAGCATAGCATGGAACAGTATTATGAATTGAATGTTGCCGGTCTTACGAGAAAGCTGCCGGTATTCAAGCTGAACGATGACCTATCTATTGCCGCTTTTGTCATATTCGGTGACGTTGAGCTGACGGTGGCATGCGCGCGCGAGCTCATTAAGATAATGCCCGAGCACGACATAATGATCACCGCGGAGGCAAAGAGCATACCGCTGATACACGAGATCGCCCGCCAGACCGGCGAAAACTCTTATATAGTAGCCAGAAAGGCGCTCAAGGTCTACATGAAGGATCCTATAGGCGTGGAGGTCAATTCCATAACCACGGCCAAGAAGCAGAACCTTTATATAGACAGAGACGACAAGGAGGCCATGCACGGCAAACGCGTCCTCATACTCGATGACGTTATAAGCACGGGCGAGTCTCTGCGCGCGGTCGAAAAGCTCGTGAAGACCTCCGGCGGAATAATCGCGGGCAGGCTCGCGATACTCGCCGAGGGCGACGCGAAATACCGCGATGATATTCACTATCTTGAGTACCTGCCGCTGCTCGACGCGGACGGAAAGCCCAAGGCGTAACACAATATGAAGCTCGTTATAGCCGTTGACTGTCAGAACGATTTTATAGACGGCGCACTGGGTACAGTGGAGGCGCAGAGAGCAGTCCCCGCCATAGCCGCGAGGCTTTCCGCGGAGGACTGCGCTCTCGTCGTCTTTACGCGCGACGTGCACGACGGCGGCTATATGAGCACGCAGGAGGGGAAGAACCTGCCGGTGCCGCACTGCATAGACGGTACGCCCGGCGCGGACATAAACCGCGATATTTTTGCGGCATGGCGGGATAACAAAAACGCGATACGCCTGCCGTTTATATCTGACAACACGGTGATAAAGCATGCGTTTGGCGCGGACGTCCTGCCCGGCACGGTAAGACGCATAGCGGAGCTTTATGCGATAGACGAGATCGAGTTTATGGGCTTTTGCACGGATATCTGCGTGATATCGAACGCGCTATTATTAAAGGCGTTTTTCCCGGATATGCCCATGAGCGCGGACGCGTCGCTCTGTGCGGGAGTGACGCCGCATAAGCACGAATGTGCGCTCGAGGTGCTGCGCTCGTGCCAGATATGCGTTAAGCAGTGCCTTTAAAGGCATGACCCCGGGTTGCTTTCGGAAGTGTTGTACCGTTAAAAAACCGATGTGATTTTAAGGCGAAAAAGAATTGACAAGGACTGACTGCTTTGATATACTACCAAAGGTAAGTGGCCTGGTAGTTCAGTTGGTTAGAACGCTAGCCTGTCACGCTAGAGGTCGAGAG
>CAYVOZ010000040.1:0-12827 GCA_964453325.1 uncultured Christensenellaceae bacterium
AAACGGCTCGCGGAGAACGGGCTTTCCGGCATAGAGGCGTTTTATCCGTCGCACACCGACGAACAGTGCAAATACTTCTGCGGGCTGGCGGACGAATACGGACTCATAGTCACGACGGGCAGCGACTATCATGGCAGAGGCTATCACGAGATGCTTCCCGGGCAGGAAAGGCGCGGCATAGGGCGCGTCTACAATAATATACAAAAAGTGCTGGGAAACTGTTGATTATTTATTGGCATGTATGATAATATTGTGATGGGAGAATAAGGACTTTATTAATGAATTTTAACGATAAAGGGGATAGTTATGAACACTGAACGTGGAGACATCAAGATTTTTGCAGGCAGTGCGGGTGTTCCGTTCGCAAAGAAGATGTGCAAATACCTCGGAGCAGAAATGGGACTGTCCGAGGTCATACATTTTTCCGACGGAAATATCTTTATCCGCATTAAGGAGACCGTTCGCGACAAGGACGTTTATGTCGTGCAGCCTATAGGCCTCGACCCCAACAACGAGCTCGTCGAAATACTGTTTTGGATGGACAGCTTCAGGCGCGCCAGCGCGAACTCCGTCACCGCTATCATACCCTATTTCGGATATGCCAAGGGCGATAAGAAGGACGAGCCCCGCGTGTCCATACGCGCGAGAGTCTGCGCGGACTGCATAGAGTTAGCGGGCGCGGACCGCGTCATCACGATGGATCTGCATGCGCCGCAGGTGCAGGGCTTTTTCCGCATTCCCACAGACCATCTTTTCTCGCTGCCGATGCTTTGCGAATACGTAAAGTGCCTCGACATATTTAACGAGGATCTCGTAGTCGTTTCGCCGGACGCAGGCTTTGCGAAGGACGCGCGCAAATACGCGGATTATCTGAACCTCAACGTCGCCATAGGCGACAAGACGCGCTCCGGCCACGACGAAAACGCACAGGTGCTCGAGCTCATAGGAAACGTCGAGGGCAAGAACTGCATGATAGTCGACGACTTCTCGATATCCGGCGGCACGCTCGTCGACGTATCCAACCTCTTGAAGCGCAAGGGCGCAAAGAAGATAATCGCCTGCCTCGCTCACAATATGCTGCGCGACAAGGGCGTCGCAAAGATAGACGCATCTCCGATAGACATGCTCATCAGCACGGACACCGTCGACAATCCGTTCATACAGAAATCCCCGAAGATGGTCACGATCTCCGCCGCTCCGCTTTTCGCGGAGGCAGTGTTGCGCATACACGAGCGCGTTTCCGTCAGCCCGCTGTTCAAGCACGTTCCGCAGCGAGTGTTAGACGAGGCGACCCAGCAGACCATAAAGGGCTTTTAAGCCAAAGGACAGGCTATAATTACGGGAACTGCTCTTGTTTCAATATAAGAGCAGTTCTTTTTTAACACAATATCGATGCTTCCGGATAAATTAGTGCACGCACCGCTTTCGCGGTGCGTGCTGATGGAGGAAAAATAGAAAAAACAATTGTTGTAGCTTGTTATACTCAATATTTATTTACCTTACGATAGTAATATAACACACTCTTTTAAAAATAGCTACATATTTTTGTAAATATTTCGTAATATCTTCAAATATTTTTTTGCGACCCAAAAAATGCCTTTACACCGGGAAAAAACGGACTTTTTCTCATGAATTTCCGGCGAAAAAAGACGCATTTTGCCGCTCATTTTGCTAAAGTTCATAATTTCTTCACATTTTTACCATGCACGTTACGCACGATTCGTATATTCTTCTATATGAAATGTTTGAAATTTTGCTTTGGAGGTGTTGTTTTTGATAGATGTTAAGGGACTTACAAAGCTGTATTCCGGCAAGGCCGCCATACAGGATATTACGTTCCATATAGACGAGGGGCGCATATACGGCCTTTTAGGCCCTAACGGCGCGGGAAAAACCACGACCATGAATATCATGACGGGCTATATCGCCGCTTCGCAGGGTACCGTCGTGATAGACGGTCACGATATTTTCGACGAGCCGCGCGAGGCTAAAAAGTGCATAGGCTATCTGCCCGAGCTGCCCCCTCTGTATCCCGATATGACCACTCGGGAGTATCTCAAATACGCAGCCGCCGTCAAGGAAACGCCACACTCCGGTATCGGGTCGGAGGTATCGCGCGTAATGAGCGTCACGGGCTGTGACGACGTGAGCGAGCGCCTTATAAAGAACCTTTCCAAGGGCTACCGTCAGCGCATAGGCATAGCGCAGGCGCTCATAGGCGATCCGCGCGTCGTTATACTCGACGAGCCGACCGTCGGCCTCGACCCCAAGCAGATAATAGAGATACGCGACCTTATCATCTCTCTCGGACGCAGTCATACCGTAATACTTTCGAGCCATATTTTGCAGGAGGTCTCCGCAGTCTGCGACTATGTCATGATACTCTCTCACGGCAGGCTCGTGGCTCAGGACACTCCGGATAATCTCAAAAAGCTCATGAGCAGCAGCAACGTCATTAAAATGACCGTTCGCGGCGACAGAAACACCATAAGCGACGTGCTCGGCGCATACGGCTCCGTTACGCTTAACGAAAGCCCGGACGAAGGTGAAACCTCGCTCACGCTCGAAGCGCCAGAGGGCGCGGACGTCCGCGAACAGATCTTTTATGCTCTCGCGGAAAAGCGCTGCCCGATAGTCGCAATGAGCATAGCGACGGTCAGCCTTGAGGACGTCTTCCTCGAGCTGACGGAGGAGCACGAGGATGCTCCGGAAGGAGGCGATAAATAATGGGCGCTGTCTTTAAAAAGGAGTTCCGCTCCTATTTCAACAACATGATAGGCTATGTGTTCGTGGTCTTTATGCTCATAGTAGTTGGCATATATGCCACAGCGCAGAACTTTGTATACGGCTACTCCAACTTTGAATACGTTGTCGGCGGAATAGGCTTTGTCTTCCTCATAGCTGTACCCATACTGACCATGAGCTCCATATCGCTCGAGAAGCGCCAGAAGACCGACCAGCTGCTGCTGACGTCTCCGACGTCCGTTGCAAAGATAGTCTCCGGCAAGTACCTTGCGATGCTCGGGGTGCTGCTTATCCCCTGCCTCGTTATGCTGCTTTATCCGCTCATACTCTCGCTTTACGGCACGGTCAACTTTGCCTCTGCATACGGGGCTGTGCTCGGGCTGTTCTTCCTCGGCGCGGCGCTCATATCGATAGGCATGTTCATGTCCTCGCTCACCGAGAACCAGCTCATAGCCGCGGTCATAACGCTCGGCTCGCTCATACTCATATATCTTTTCAACGGCATAGCCGGACTCATACCCTCCACGGTGACCGCATCCTTTGTGGCATTCACCATTCTGGCGCTTGCAATATCGATAATCATATATGTAGTATCGCACAGCGGCGCAGTGGCGGTCATACTTTTCGTGCTGTGCGAGGCCGCTCTCATCACCGTCAGATTTGTGAGCTCCTCGCTGCTCGAGGGCGCGTTCCCCGCGCTGCTCGGAAAGCTTGCGCTCTTTGACGGCATCGACAGCTTTGCCTCGGGCATGTTCGATATAACGTATCTCGTGCTCTATATCACCGTCTCTCTCTTCTTCTGCTTCCTCACGGGAGTCAACATCGAGAAGAGAAGATGGAGCGAGTGAAGGGAGGCAGAGACATGAAAGAGAAAAAATTCAGCTTCAAAAAACTGTTAAACGGACTAAAGACGCCCTTCAAGGGCAGGAGCTTCCGCCTCGGCGGCTTCTCGGTGATACTTATAGTCATAGTGCTCGCCCTCGCAATAGCTCTGAACGTGATAGTCGCGGAGCTTCCTACGACCGTGACCAAGCTCGACGCGAGCACGGAGCGCCTGTATTCTATCTCCGCGGAAAGCACCTCGCTTGTAAAGGAGCTCAAGGATGACGTGACTCTGTATCTCATTGCCGAAAAAGGCTCCGAGAACTCCAGCATACTCGAGCTTTTATACCGCTATGAGGCGGCAGGCAGCCATATCAGCGTGCAGACGAAGGACCCCGTGCTCTATCCCTCCTTTGTATCCCAGTATACGGACGCACAGCTTTCCGCCAACAGCGTAATAGTCGTATGCGGCGATCAGTCCCGCGCGGTAGATTATAGCGAGATATTTGTTACCGACTATTCTTCTTATTATACGACAGGCAGCGTCTCGACGAGCTATAACGGCGAAGCTGCGATAACGAGCGCTATAGACTACGTCACGACGGCGGTGCATCCCACGATGTATACCCTTTCGGGTCACGGCGAAGCCGAGCTGTCCGCAACGTATTCCGATTATATCGAAAAGCAGAATGTCACCGTAAAGTCACTGTCGCTTCTGACAGAGTCCGCCGTGCCCGAGGATGCGGCAATGCTGCTCGTTTTCTCGCCAAAGAGCGATCTTTCCGCAGAGGAGGCAGAAACGCTCACGAGCTATCTTGAGGACGGCGGCAGGCTGCTGCTCATCACCGATTATTCCGATACCGCTATGCCCAATCTCATGAGCATCACCGGGAGCTACGGCGCGACTAAGGATGATACCATCGTTTTCGACTCGGAAGCAAACCACTACTATCAGAATTATTTCTACCTTGTGCCCGATCAGAATTCACATGAGGTCACGCAGTCCGTCATAAGCGACGGCGTCTATACGCTCATGCCCATGGCGCAGGGAATAAATATCTCCGATAAATACCGCAGCACGCTCACCGTCACGCCGCTTCTGACCACTTCGGACAGCTCCTATGCAAAGACGTACGATGCCGCAATGCAGTCCGTGGAGCGCGAGGGCGGCGACCAGTCCGGCCCGTTCAACGTGGGCGTGGCCATGCAGGAAAGCTATAACGGCGCCGATACGCGCATCGTATGGTATTCGAGCAGCTCTCTTATGGAGGAGAGCGTGGATCAGTACGTCTCCGGCGGCAATTCAACGCTCATACTCGATTCCATCAGCTGGCTTTGCGGCGAGGAATACAGCTCCGGCACGAGCATAGGCTCGATATCCCTGTCCGGCACGTTCATAACCATGACCTCCGCTCAAAAGCTGCTGTGGTCCGCGCTTATGATAGCGATAGTGCCTCTGTGCATACTTGCGTACGGCCTCGTTCACTGGCTCAGGAGGAGAAAACGCTGATGAAGAAAAGCACAAGGCTTCTCATTATACTGCTGGCGGCGCTCGTCGCCGTCGGCGGCGTTGCTGTCGCGCTGACGCTCATTAATAATGCAAAGGAGAACGCGGAGGCCGGGGATACGGACAGCGTGACCGTGCTTTCCATAGACTCTGCGTCCGTTAACTCCATAGAATACGAATACGCAGGCGAAACAGTCAGCTTTTCAAGGGAAAACGGCAGCTTCGTATATACCAAGGCCGCCGATTATCCCATAGACAGCACCTATATAGACAGCATACTTGACACTCTTGCCTCCGTTACCTCGGACCGCGTGATAGAACTGCCCTCCGAGCTGTCGGAATACGGGCTCGGAGACGGCGCGCTTACTGCGGTCATAGGTACTGCGGACGGGAGCTATACTCTCTCGATAGGCGACACGAACGCGCAGACCTCCACCGTATACCTGCGCGTGAACGGCGGCAGCAAGGTCTATATGGTCCCCGCGAACGTCAAGACGGTCTTTGAGCATCCGCTCTCCGACTATCTCGCAGCGGACGCGCCCGAGGAGATAGACAGCTCCTCCGTGAAGCAGCTCGCGGTGACCTCGGCGGACGGAGGTTATGAGATAGAGTACGTCGCCGATAACACCGGGCTTTCGTATTCGCACAGCTATAACTATTTTTACGACGGTCCCGAGGGCGTTCTGGCGCTCGAGAACGCCTCCGCGCAGGAGCTCATAGACTCCGCATGCGCGCTGGCTCCGCTCGAATGCGTGAGCTTTGCGCCTACGGACGCGGAAAAGTCGGCTCACGGCTTTGACTCGCCAGAACGTATAGAAATGCTCTACGACGTCACGTCCGAGGACGAAGACGGCGAGGAGAAGACCGAGAGCAAGCGCTTCTATATCGAGCTCGGCGACACATTTACCGAGGCGGAGGACAACGGCGGCGAGCCGCTCACGACTGAATACCGTTATATGATGTTCAAGGGCTCGGATATGATCTTCATAGTCGAGGTATCCTCTTTAACAGACGTGCTTACGCCCGACGTTGCCTCTCTTTGCCCGGAATACGCCGCAGAGATAAGCTTTGACACGCTGACGGGGCTCGATATCACCTTTGGCGGAAGCACGACGTCCATAACTGTCGGCGAGCGCGGCGAAGACGGAGCAAGGCAGTGCGCCATCGACGGCAAAGCCGTCAATTATGTCTATGTGGAGAGCTTCGTGCTCGACCTCTCGACTCTGCCCACAGAGGGCAGCACCTTTGAGGAGCCCTCGGGCGCGCCGTATATGACTCTGCACTATACGCGCAGCACTGACGACGACTTTTCGGATATGACGCTCACGCTGTATAACTACGACTCCAGCTTTTATCTCGCGGAGCTCACCGGCAGAAACGACAGGATGCTCATCAGCGTGAGAGACGCCGCATCCATATCCGACAAGCTCGCCGAGCTTGCCTCGTACGCAAAATGAGCTTTTACCGGCGGCCCTTGCCGCCCGAAAGGACGGTCCGATATAGATATCTTTAAGTGGATAGCCGACAATATATGGTCGCTCGTCACTGGCGCGGCGGTGCTCACAGCAGTCGCCGCCGCCATAGCGTTCCTTATAATAAACAAAAAGCGCGGAGGCGGCGGATGCTCCGGCTCGTGCGGCAGCTGTCCGCATTCGGGGGGCTGTAAAAAGAAATAGAGAGCCGACAGAAACATTGAGTTATAAAGAAGCGCAGGGCAGAACTGTTTTCCCCTGCGGTTCTTTTTTTTGTTAGAATCAGTATCTGCATTACTCTGTTATTTGCCGTAATAGTCATTCGTCTATGTCTTGCAACATGCACGCTCTTAATATATACTTAACATAAATACGTTATTGAACACGGTTTGCGTTATCGTTTGAAAAACTATCAGGGGGTGCATTCAAGTCGATGAAGAACGAATCACTCGGAAAAACCGTCATGGCCGTGAAGGAAGTCTTTGAAAGGAACCGTTTTGTGGAGGCGCACTCCGGCTCCGCAGGCTTCAAATCAAAGCTGCATCTGCAAATAATCGTAGCATTCGCTTTCTTTATACTTTCGATAGCAAACATAGTGGCAAAGTCATATCTTATGCTTATACTCACAGCCGCGGGCTGCCTTACAAACGCGGTATCCGCCATGCTCGCGCGGAAGCACGAAAACGGAATGCTGTGCGTCATTTCCTCTGTCGTGACCTGCTCCGTTCTTTTCTGCTTTTTTGTCATATACGGCGGCAACGACGGCTTTGCGTGCCTTTGGGTCATACTACTGCCCTTTTTGGCTATGGTCATTATGGACTTCACAGTTGGGCTTATCGCAAGCATATTCTTTCAGGTGTTTCTGATAGCCGTATTCTGGACTCCGATACACGACATGATATTTTACAGCTACAGCGCACAGTTCTGTCTGCGCTTTCCGCTCTTCTTCTTTGTGACGCTTTTGCTCAGTCTTTCGCTCACGATATCCTTAAAGAAGAGCCAGTATAACGAATACAGGCATTTGCTCGAGCTTGAGGAAATGACGGCCGCCGCACACAGGCTCGCGAGAACGGACCCTCTCACGGGCATGGCCAACCGCCGCTGCGCATATGAGGAGTTCGACGCAAAATACACCGATGCGGGATTGCCGCACTGCATAGTCATGGGCGATATCGACCGTTTCAAGGCCGTCAACGATACCTACGGACACGAATTCGGAGACGAGGTGCTGACCGGCCTTTCCAGGATAATAAACGAACAGCTTCCGTCGGAATACTTAAAATCGCGCTGGGGCGGAGAGGAATTTCTGTTCGCGGCAAACGAGCCCGCGGACGCCGTATATAAAAGGATCGAAAGCCTGCGCGAGGCTATATCGAGGCATGAGTTTTCTGCGGACGGAGTCCCGGTGCATATCACCGTCACATTCGGCATAGCGCAGTATACGGGCAAGGACGATATCCAGAATGCGATAAATAAGGCCGACAACCGACTTTATGCCGGAAAAAAGGCACAAAGAAACTGTACTGTATCCGACGGCTGAGCCTTTCGGCCACGTTCGGGCATACCGTGCGGTCAACAGAAAGTCTGGTAGCGAGCATGAGATATAAGAAGCATCATTGCGGCACGAGGGACAGCGGACGGGCAACGGTTCGCACGGCGCGCGTCATGCGGTTTGTCCTGTTTGTCCTTGTCTTTATCACCGTTCTTTCCTCCGCGACGGTCACCTGCCTTGCGCAGGAGACGGAAGCCCCGGGCAAGACGCTCCGCGTCGGGCTCTATTATACGGGTGAGAGCAACGATATAGAGGCGCTTAAAATAGCGCACGGATACGATCTTGAGTATCTTCAGGCGCTCTCCCAGTATACCGGATGGACATACGAATATATCGCCGCTCCGTGGGACGAGTGCCTTACGATGCTGGAGAACGGACAGCTCGACCTGCTCGGCTTTGTTCAGCAAACAGATGAAAGAAAAGATAAGTTCGGGTATCCCTCTCTGCCTATGGCTATCACGAGCGGACTGCTCGTATCGGGCAGCGACAGCGATGTCGGCGAGATAATCCGCAAGCTCAAGAGCGGCGTCACTGTCGGCATCGGCAAGGGCAACGCCTTTAACCTCGATTTTGAAGCCTATGCCTCCGACAACGGCTATAATGTTACATATAAGGAGTACGCCTCGCTCGACGAGCTTTCTCCGGCACTCGCAAGTGGAGAGATTGACGCGGCCGTCGTCGCGGAGGAGGACAGAGGCGCAAACGATAATATAATAGGCAACTTTGCCTCCATGGATCAGTTTTTTGCCACTGACAAGGATAACACGGCGCTTCTTCGCGAGCTGGACTCGGCCATGAAGCAGCTCAACTCATACTGTCCCGACCTCAACTCGGATCTTTATCGTAAGTATTTCGGCAAAAGCTCGGACGGCAAGCCCATCTTTACGACGGCAGAGCAGGAGTTTATCGAGAATAACCCATACATACTCGTGCTCTATGACTCGGGCTGGCCGCCGATAGAATATCTGGACACGGACGGCAAGACCTATAATGGCATAAGCCCGGATATATTCGCGCTGCTGACCGAGAAGTGCGGCATAGAGTTCGTCTACGAGGGCTCTACGAGCGGAGATGTGCTCGATAAGCTAACGAGCGGAGACCAGAGGAATACGCTTACCACTATATCCTATGACTATGCCTGGGCGGAGCAGCACGACGTATATATCACTCAGCCCTTCATAAGCTCCAACATCGTCAAGCTCGGGAGAAACCTCGACGCAGCCGAGCCCACCGTTGCCATAAACGAGAAAGCTTACTTCACATTCTTGCTCAGGGACGAGCTCGGGGGCGCGACGACGCTCAACTTTAAAAAGCAGGCCGAGCGCCTTGAGGCGGTCCGCACCGGAAAGGCGGACTATACCTACGTCACGGAGGATCAGGCGAGCTACTACCGCTCCATACCCAAATACAGCGAGCTCAAGGTCGAGCGCATGGTCGGCTATGAGCAGAAGGTCTGCATCTCCATAGAGAAGAACAGCGATCCGGAGCTCATGTCCATAATCTCAAAATCGCTCGCGGGCATAACTCACGACGAAATGAACGAGATAATCCGCAAAAACACCGTCGGCGCGTATAAGCTGACGTTTGCCGACCTCCTCTACCGCGATCATGTGCCTATCATAATAGGTGCGCTGCTCGCCGTCACGATAACAGCTGCGCTCATATTTATTTCGGTAATGCGAAGAAGGAGCCATAAAAAGATACTCGCCGCGCTTGAAGAGAAGGACGAGGCGCTTATTGTCGCAAAGCAGGCCAGCACCGCAAAGGGCAGCTTTATGTCGCGCATGTCGCACGAGATACGCACGCCACTGAACGCCGTCATAGGCTATAACCTCATCGCGCGGAACGAGCTCTCCGGCGCGAAAAGCGAGATCCAGCGCCGCTCTGCGGAAATGAAGGTCATGGACTGCCTGACAAAGAGCGATATCGCCTCCAAGCATCTTCTGACCGTAATAAACGACGTGCTCGACATGTCCGCCATCGAGAGCGGCAAGATAAAGATAGAGCATGCGCGCTTTGACTTCAAGGGGCTCATAACCTCTCTCACGACTGTATTCTATTCACAGGCAAAGGCCAAGGGCGTCACTCTTGACGTCGTGATAGGAGCGCTGTCGGATGAATGGTTCGTCGGAGACCAGATGAGGACAAACCAAATACTCACCAATCTGCTCTCAAACGCCATAAAGTTCACGCCCGAAGGCGGCTCCGTAAAGCTCACCATAAGCCAGCCGGCGGACGACGGCGGCAGCAAGCATGTGCATTTTGAGATATCCGATACCGGGATAGGCATGACGGACGAATACCTTGAGCATATATGGACTCCCTTCGAGCAGGCGGATTCGTCCATATCGAGGCGCTTCGGCGGCACGGGGCTCGGGCTGTCCATAACCAAGAACCTCGTGGACCTTATGAAGGGCTCTATCAAGGTCGAGAGCGCTCCCGGCTCCGGAACGACGTTTTTTGTCGACCTGTTCTACGAACGCGCCGATATGCCGGAGCAGGCCGTGCCGTACAGCTTTGACAGCATAAACGCGCTCGTCGTGGACGACGACCCCGGCACCTGCGATTATATACGTCTGCTGTTCAACCGCTGCGGCGCGCGCTGCGCCACGGTGACGTCGGGCGCGGACGCCATAAGAGCGGTGGAACGCACCGTGGCAGAAAAGGACAAATTCTCTGTCTGCCTCGTGGACTGGCGCATGCCTGAAATGGACGGCATCGCCACTATACAGAGGATACGCGAGCTCGTGGGTGAAAGGTTGCCCATAATCGTGCTCACGGCGTATGACTATACGGAGATAGCAGACAAAGCCGCCGAGGTCGGCGTAAACAGGTTTATTTCCAAGCCGCTGTTCCAGTCCTCGCTCTTTGACCTGCTCACCAATATCTGCGGAGATCAAAGACCTAAAGAAATTAAAAAGAGCGAAAGCTACGACTTCAAGGGTGCGCGCGTGATACTCGCCGAGGACAACGCCATGAACATGGAGATCGCAAGGATGATAATGGAGTCCGCCGGTCTCGCCGTGGACAGCGCATGGAACGGCAGCGAGGCATGCTCACTGTTTACGGGCTCCGAGCCCGGCACGTATCTCGCTATCCTCATGGACGTGCATATGCCTGTCATGAACGGGTATGAGGCGACTCGAAAGATACGCAGCTCCGCGCATCCCGAGGCCGCGACCATACCGATAATCGCTATGACCGCCGACGCCTTTAAAGAGGACGTCGCCGAAGCGCGCGAAGCGGGCATGAACAGCCATATATCCAAGCCCATAGACGTCACCGTGCTGTTCGAGGCGCTCGATAAGTGCGTCAAAGACCGCTGATCCGAACATCATACTCAAAAAAAGCGGCATGCGCCTTAAGCCGAACCGCGCATACCGCTCTTTATTTGCTCTTCATTCGGCTGGGTTTTCTCACCGTGCCGTCAGTCGGTGCGGCTTTCGCCGCATTATCTGCCGCTCTCCCCGCCGTCCTTCTGCTCACCGGGGCGTTTCTCTCCCGGAGTGATTATCCCTCCTATAAGTCCGCCTATGACAGCTCCGAACAGAGTCGATATATACGGGTTTGACGTTATGGCGCATGAGCCGCTCACGCACCCAACAAAGCGGTAATAGAGATACCCTCCCGCAGCGCCGACGATGGCGGCTATAAGCATCGGCAGGTACCTGACAAAAGCATTCTTGTTTTTCCGTTTCATTCTTCAGCGCCTCCTTTTTGTTTGAATATAGCCCATGGCATCGCGCCTCACAGTGAGTTTATCACTGTTTGCCCATATGCCCGATCCCGGAGCGCAGAAACGCCCCGGACCTTATCTTTAAGTCCGGGGCGTTCCCGTGCGGGGCTGTCCGCCCCGCCTGCGGCTCTTTATAAGCTATGCCGTGCTCGTTTTAATGTCCTTCAGTCCTCGACCTTGACCTCGCCGTTCTCCATTATGGTGAGCGTCATGCCGTCCCTCACATAGTCAAGAAACTCGTCGCCGAGGCCGTCCACGGTGGGTATGCTGTCCTCCGTCCATACGGAGGCGAGTATCGCGCCCGCCGCCGCCAGAGAGTCAATGGGCTTTGAGAACAGCAGCGCGCCGGGGCCGCAGTGCATGACCGCCGAGTTATAGAGCACCATTCCGCCCGTGGTCGAGCCTATCGTCTGAGGCAGGCAGAGCGCCACGCCCACGGTGGACTTTCCGTAAAGGTCGGGGTTGTTCTGATCCGTGCATATGTTCTTGTCCTTCTTGCAGTCCTTATAGGAGGCCAGCGTGTTGAAGCCGCCGTGGGACACAAGCGCCTTTAAAGTGGCCGTACCCGGTACGACGGTCCTGCCCTTAAAAATTCTTTCCATATCATTTGCCTCCCGAGATCTGATCGAGTATCTCCGCGTCGGAATAATACCTTGCGGAGGTATACGTTCTCAGCTTGTTGGAATTGGTTATCACCGGCATCTTTGCGCACATGGGGTTGTTCATATACATAAGCGGGCAGATATAGCTGACCGTGACCCCCATTTTTACGAGCTTCTGATAGTTCTCCGTCTTTTCAAAGGCCTTCTGCACAGCGGGCGCGGTCGTAAAGACGGTCTTTATCCTTACCTTTTTGCGACCGTTCTCGCGGAGCTTTTCTCCGAGCCTTTCCGTCCATTCGTTGAGCTGCGAGAGCGTCATATGCGGGCAGCCCATGAAGCACAGTTTGGGCTCCGCGTCCGCGTCCGTCCATATGCACGGATAGCTGTCCTT
>CAYVOZ010000040.1:12837-17622 GCA_964453325.1 uncultured Christensenellaceae bacterium
TCCGGCAGTATAAGCGACTCGCCCTGCTCCTTTGCCTCCGGCGTGAGATCGTCTATGTGATAGAGTCCCACGGAGCCGTTCGAGGCCGTCGCCGCGCCAAAGTCCTTTAAATATGCGCATACGTCCGGCGTCAGCTCTGTGCCGAGATATGCGTTCATACCCTTTATGTAAGGCACGTCCTCCATGACCCTCATGCCTATCGCCGAGCCCAAAAGCTGCGCGTCAGGCTTTTTAGTGGTCTTTACCTCGACTATCCACGAGGCCTTGCGCCCCTCGTCCGTCAGCAGCCCGAAATACGGCACACAGCCGACAATCGAGCCGAACATCTCTATTATGCCGGAGTTCCGGTTGCAGCGCGCGCCCAGCACGGAGTTTGCGTAATTGACCGCGCTCGACTCCGCCCATGAGAGTATCTCGCCCTTTTCCGGCTTGTTGCCCACCTCGTCAAAATAGCACGCGCAGGTAAAGGCGTCCCCGGACAGCAGGCCTATCTGCTCGAGCTGCTTTTCATACCGCTTCTGCGGGCCGTACATGACCCTGAAAACTATGTCCTGCAAAAGGTTCTTCGGTACGTTCTTATCCACGGGGCGCGGGTCTGCGGAGAAAAGCTGTCCGCTCTTTACGCCTGCGGCAATGAGCTCGTCCATGAGGTCGAACACGCCCTTTATCACGATGACGCCGAAGCTGGTCACGATATGCCCGTATTTGCTCGTGACCGGCACCATTTTAGTCGCGCCGAACGTCTCTCCGTACATGACCAGAGTTTTCATTATCTTGGCCATTACCTCGCCCTGCGCGCCCTCGAGTATCGCTCTCTGTTCGCTTGTCAATTCCATTATCGCGTCTCCTTATATTTTCATGGCTACGTCCCACGCGCGCCATATGACCGTGCGCAGATTGCCCACGCTCCTGCAGTCTCCGACGAGCTCCGCGTTCGCGAGCTCAAGCGGCTTCGGCCTGTATCCCACGGACAGTATCACGGAGTCTCCGTCTATGCCAAAGGTGCTGCCGTCCTTGGCCGTCGCGACAACGCCGGTATCCGTTATCTCCGATACAGTCGTCTCGAGATGCGTCTCGACCTTGTTGAGCGCGAAGAAGTCTCTGAGATACGACGAGTTTGCGAGGCAGACTCCCTTTACCGCAATGAGGTCGTTTAGCGTCTCGACTATAACGGGCGTTTTGCCCTTTAAATAAAGGTCATAGGCTATCTCGCAGCCCGTGAGACCGCCGCCGATTATTATGACCCTGTCGCCCACCGGCGTGCCGGTCAGATATCCGCAGGCCTCCACGGCCTTTTCTATGCCCTTTATAGGCAGCTTTCGCGCGCTGCTGCCCGTCGCGACTATGACCTTGTCATAGCCCGAGAGCATGCCGCTGTCCGTGACCTCTGTATTGAGCCGCACGTCTATCTCGAGGTCCTTCATCTGCTTTTTATACCACTCTATGAGCTGCCTGTCCTTCTCCTTGAACGACGGAGCCGCCGCCGCGACGAACACTCCGCCGAGCTCGCCCGCGCGCTCGAAAATCGTAGGCTGATGCCCTCTCAGCTTAAGCACCCTCGCGGTCTCCATTCCGCCTATGCCGCCGCCTATTACAGCGACCTTTTTGGGCGTCTTGGCCGCGGCTATCTTGTATTTCCCGGACTGCATCGTCCTCGGGTTTATGGCGCAGCGCGCCATGCCCGCATTGTCGGAGAGGCTCTGATCGTTGCCCACGCCCTTATAGTGCGCCATGTTGAAGCACGCGTTATGGCAGCATATGCAGGGTCTTATATCGTCCTCGCGCTCTGCCATGAGCTTTGTGACCCATTCCGGGTCCGCGAGGAACTGCCGCGCAAAGCCGACTGCGTCGAGCTCGCCCTTTTCGACCGCCGCCGCGCCCGTCTGCGGGTCCATCCTGCCCGCGCATACCACGGGGATATCCACGAACTTCTTTATATGGCTGACCTCGGAAAGGTTGCAGTTCTGCGGCATGTACTGCGGCGGATGCGCCCAGTACCAAGCGTCATACGTCCCGTTGTCGCAGTTGAGCATATCATAGCCCGCGTCCTGCAAAAACTTTGCGGCCTTCTCGCTCTCCTCAAGGTCTCTGCCGACCTCCGTATAGTCCTCGCCGGGCAGCGCGCCCATGCCGAAGCCCTTTGTCTTTGACACCACGGAATAGCGCAGCGATACGGGGAAATCGTCTCCGCATTCACGCTTTATGGCCTTTACTATCTCCGCCGGGAAGCGATAACGGTTCTCGAACGAGCCGCCGTATTCGTCCGTGCGCAGGTTCGTATACTTCATAGTGAACTGGTCGAGCAGATAGCCCTCGTGCACCGCGTGCACCTCCACGCCGTCCACGTCCGCGTCCTTTAAGAGCTTTGAAACACGCGCAAAGGCGTCTATCATCTGCTCTATCTCCTTTACCGTCAGCGGACGCGAGGTAACGCTGTCGTCCCATCTGTTGGGCGTGGCGCTGGCGCTCGCCGTAAGATAGCTAACGTTCAAGAAGGGCTTCAGGACCGTGCCGAGAGCCTTGTTTTTCTCCGCCTTTATCATGATGTCGTTTATGGCGAGAGAGCGTCCGAAGCCCGCGGTCAGCTGGATAAAGAGCTTTGCGCCGGTCTTATGATACTCCGCCATGAATTCCTTGAGCTTTTTGAACTTGCCCTCGCCGGTATAGAGCCATTTCCCGAGCAGTATGTCCCTTATGGGCGCAATGCCGGGCAGTATAAGGCCCACGTTGTTCTTTGCCCGCTCCAAAAGGAAGTTAGCCGCCTCCTCGTCAAAATGGTTGGGCTCCATCCAGCCGAAGATCGAGGTCCCGCCCATAGAAGTCATGACGATGCGGTTCTTTATCTCCACATTGCCTATCTTCCACGGGGTAAACAGAGGTTCATACACTTCTTTCATAATCGTCCTCCCCAATCAAAGTATTGCTGTAGTATATCAGTACACATAAAACTATATAAATAGAATAACACGCAAAAACAGCCCGGTCAATCGGCGCGGGCTGCTGTTTTTTATGTTAAAGCATTACATTTCTGTTACTTCATTAAAAGCGCAGTTCTATCTTGTCGGGACCTTTATTCCGCTCCATCCGGAGACGTCGCATTGACCATAACCATTACCACCAATTGCAATAATGGTACCGTCGGCTTTTAAAGCAACAGTATTGCGCACTCCCGCTGAGATAGCTACAACATCAGTCCAATTAGATACTTCACATTGTCCATAATCATTGCTACCTGATGCAATAACAGTGCCATCACTTCTTAAGCCAAGTGTATGATATCCACCTGCAGATATAGCTATAATGTTAGTCCATTCCGAAACGTTGCATTGGCTATAGTTGTTATCTCCAGCAGCTATAACTGTTCCATCCTTTCTCAATCCTATAGTATGTTTGAACCCTGCTGAAATAGCTGCTATATCAGTCCATTCTGTTAATTTGCATTGCCCATAACCACTATCCCTTGTAGCCATTACGGTACCGTCCATTGTTAGCCCAATTGTGTAATTGTCTCCAGCTGATACAGAAACAATATTCCTCCAGCCTTTTACATCACACTGACCGGCTTCGTTACTACCAGTAGCTACAACAGTACCATCTGCTCTTAAACCAATTGTATGATAATTTCCTCCCGAAACTGCTACTATATCAGTCCATTCAGTAGTATTACATAATCCTTGTTTTTTGCTTCCAACGGCAAGAACATTTCCATTATATTTTAGTCCAATCGTATGCCGTACTCCAGTCGAGATGTCAATAATATCCTTCCAAGCTTGAGTATCACATTCGCCAAAGTTGTTTACACCTTTTGCTATTACAGAACCATCTGTCTTAATCCCAACTGTATGATGTCCTCCTGCCGAAATCTCTTTACGTTGTGCTACGTCTTGCCAAAGTTCTAAGCTCCGAGTACGCGAGTCTTTATATCCGGATATTTTGCCAAATGCAATGGCTGCTTCATGAATTTTTCCTTCATTTATGTTTTTTTCCGCTTTAATGTAAATATCTTGTTTGATTCCATTTTCCGCATCAGATATTTTCAGTTCGCTATCTCTAAAACCATCAAGCTCCTTGAAAGCAGTTATTGCTTCCTCATATTGCTCGTTCTCAAATAGCTTAACCGCCTTATAATACTTCTCGGCCGGTATAAATACAGTGAACAACAAAACAACAAATGTTATAGCAACTATAAGAGAGGGAATAATTATCAACGCTAACTTCCCATTCCTCTTTTTACGCTTTGCTTCCTCTATTGCATTTATCCGGTCGCGTTCTTCCTTTTCTTTCTGTTTCTCTATTTTTGCTCGTTCCTCATTTTGGCGTCTGATACTACGATCTGACAGCTGCTTTAAAAACGAATCCATCTTACCTAGACAAGCTTCTTCATCTATTTCTTTAGCATGGTCAAGCCGAGTTCCTCACGGGTAGCGGTACGAATGTCCTCCGCAACCGTCATGGCGTCGCCGCATATCATTTGGCTGCCGGACACGTCGAGCCAGCACTCGTCCATGCCAAAGGGCTCGATTAAATCCGTGTATCGCTGGTAGATCGCCTGCGTCAGTTTGGAGTATTTTAGGTACTGCTCATACTGCGGAGGTACTACAATAAGGTCCTTACACGCCTTTCGCGCCTCCCAATTCGCCATGCCGGTTTTGACGCCCGCTTTTTTAGCGAGTTCGGATTTTGCCAGAACAATACCGTGCCTTTCTTCCGTCGAGCCGCATACCGCTACAGCTTTCCCACGCAGCTTCGGATCAAGCATCATTTCCACCGAAGCGTAAAAGCTGT
>CAYVOZ010000041.1:0-17574 GCA_964453325.1 uncultured Christensenellaceae bacterium
AAATTTTTCTATTCATTTCATAGACCTTCTTTCTGGCAATGATTCGATTCTTTTGACTTATCATAGTGAATTATATAAGAAAAAAAGGCTCATTTCAATGAGCCCGTTTAAATATAGGAAATTTGTAAGGATTATTGCTTACTACGCTTCAGCGAACATAAGGTAGTGTAGACCCCGCCTGGGGCATTACCAAAACCTTTGCTTCCCTGCCAAGTTCCAACAACGCGTCATCCAGAGCTTCTTGAATGTTTCCGTAAGGAACAAAATGGATGCTACGGACCAAGTCTTCCGGCAAATCAGAAACCAAATAAATTTTAGCTTTTTTTAACAGCATGGCAATTGCCGCGGCTTTGTGACCTCCCAGCTTAAAATTCGTTCTGATTTCTTCAATCATCTCATCTGGCGTTTTTGTCCTCATCCATTCTTCAAAGGTCTTTTCTCCAAAACCTTCTGCCGCGCTGGCACTCCAAATTACAATACCGCCATCTCGAACCGCATGTCCGGCGTTGTCCAATCCTTTCTGGGACTGGTAAATATTGATGTCTTTTGGAAATCCGCCCGGGGATAAAACCACAACATCTGCTTTTCGTTCAATAGGAATTTTATACATCCCATCCAAGAACCGGCACCCTTCCCGATGAGCAAGAATCGGATCTCCCGCAAAGGATTTCACAATATTTTTCTTTTCATCTAAAACCACGTTGACGATGAAATCAATGGTTATGAATTCCAATATTTGATCGATATCCTGGCGAACGGGGTTGGTGTCCAAATTGCCGGCACATGCCCCTTCTTTCACCATGTTGGAATGGTTAGCTTGGATTGCGTCATGACTGGATGTCCCGGGCATGATTGCTTTCGCACCACCAGAATATCCCGCAAAGTAGTGAAATTCAATGTTGCCTACACAAATAATGCGATCTGCTTCTGCAACTGGTCGAAAAACATCCACCGGCGTTCCGTTTTGGCAGAACCCCAATCGGACACAATCATCCATATCACTGTCAATAATACCCACTCCCAGTTGAAAAACATCCTCTCCAACCAGAGCTCGCTTTTCCTCTTCTGTATGCTTCCTATGGCTACCTAGCGCCAGCACGATAGTAATATCTTCTACCTTGGTTCCGCTTGACAGCAACTCATCCATAAGTATGGGAAGAATGCGATAACTTGGTACCGGTCTGGTGATGTCACTAGTTACCACCACCACTTTTTCGCCCTCTTGCACAATTCTATCCAAGGGCAAAGAGCCGATAGGTTTCTCTAGAGACCGCAAAACCTCTGCCTCATTCAACAACTCTGTCGGCACTGGGTTTGGAGAAACGATGCCCGCCAAACGGGCTTCGGGAAGGGAAAATTGTGCTTTCCCCTTCCCATAATTTAATTGGAAATCCATATGTTACACCACCTTCACACCCTTGCCACGCCCGACCGAACCGCTGCATCGTACACTGCTTTTGAAACCACCCCACTGATTCTGGAATCAAAGGCTTTTACAATAATATATTCTTCGGTCAGTTCTTCTTCTGATATCAGGCTGGCAATGGCCTTGGCTGCAGCAATTTTCATTTCCTCATTAATATCGCTGGCCTTAGCGTCCAAAGCTCCTCTGAATATCCCCGGAAAGGCAATTACGTTATTGATCTGATTGGCAAAATCCGACCTTCCGGTTCCTACGATTCGAGCCCCGGCTTCCTTTGCTAAATGAGGAAGTATTTCAGGGTCCGGATTAGCCATTGGCATCACAATAGGATCCTTTGCCATGGATTTCACCATCTCTTTGGTAACGATATCTTTAACAGAGACTCCAATGAACACATCTGCACCCACCAAAGCGTCTGCCAATGTCCCTTGAAGCTTTTCCTGATTGGTGTTTTGCGCAATCTCCTCATGAACCCAGTTGGGATAGTTATTACCGGCAGTCAATATTCCCTTGCTGTTGCAGGCAATAATGTGTTCTACTCCTACTGACTTTAACATCTTGATAATCGCCGATCCTGCAGCACCAGCCCCACTTAAAACCACCTTGACTTCAGGCCAATCCTTGCCAACCAGCTTCAATGCATTAATTAAAGCGGCGGTAACCACTACCGCTGTCCCATGTTGATCATCATGAAACACCGGTATATTCAACTCCTTTTTCAAGCGAGCTTCAATCTCAGCACACCTTGGAGAAGAAATATCCTCCAGGTTAATTCCACCAAATACCGGTTCAATCATCTTCACCGTTTGTACAATATCTTCAACCTCTTTTGATGCAACACAAATAGGAAAAGCGTCCACATTGGCAAAAGCTTTAAATAACACGGCTTTGCCTTCCATAACCGGAAGCCCTGCTTCCGGTCCGATATCTCCCAACCCAAGTACCGCTGTGCCATCGGTAACGATTGCCACCATATTGCCCTTGGCTGTATAGTCATATACTTTGTTAATGTCCTTGTTGATCTCACGACAGGGTTCCGCTACGCCCGGAGTATATGCCAAGGAAAGATCCTCCGTTGTATTTACCGGCACTTTAGATGCAACTTCTATTTTCCCCCGCCACTGCTCATGTAACAATAATGACTTTTGCTGTGTGTCCATCCTATTCTTTCCTTTCCATCGCTTCTATGAGTGGCAGTTTTTTACCGGACATGAAATTAACCATGGCGCCACCTGCTGTACTAACATAACTGATTTTTGAAGTATCAATGAACTTCTGTGCTGCTGCAACGGTGTCGCCCCCTCCAATTACTGAATAGGCCGGAGAGTCTGCAATGGCATTCCATATGGCTTTGGTTCCCTTGCAAAACAACTGGTTTTCATAAGCACCCGCCGGTCCATTCACAAAAATGGTGTTGGCTTCTCCCAAGATCTCCTCATATTCTTCAATGGTTCGAATCCCAATGTCCATAAACATATAATCTTTGGGCAAATCGTCAATGACAAGCTCTTTTCGCAACCCATCCTCTTCGTAAGCCAAGTCCTTTGGGAAATGAATTCGTGCTCCATACTCTTCCAGATACTTTTTCGCCTCTTTAATGAACACATCCAAATTCCGGTCTTTGATGAATTGCTCCTTGGTCTTACCAACAGAAATTCCCTTCGCCATCAGCATGATTTCCCCCGTAATGCCGCAGGTCAAAATTTTGTCTGCCACATCCGTTGCTAAAACTCGCTCCATCATTCCAAAAGCATCCGAAATTTTAGCCCCTCCCAACACAAAAATACAAGGTTTTTTCGGTTCTTTCAAAACTCTAGACAAGTAGGTCACTTCTTCCATTAGCAAGGGGCCTCCTGCGTAAGGCATCCGTTGTTGAAACGCAACCATGGAAGGAGAATTTCGGTGGGCAGCCGCAAAAGCATCGTTAATGTAAAGGTCCCCTAATGGTGCAAGGTTTCGAATCAAATAACACTCTAGCATTTCTTCCGGTCGTTGTTTCACCGCCGTTTCAAAAGTGGACACCTCTTCTGTTAAATATCTTAGATTTCCAAGGAAAACCGCTTCACCGGGCTTTAAGCTTTTCACCTTCTCTTGGGCTGTTGGACCTGCCACATCATCAACATACTCGATATTAACACCTACATGCTCACTTAATTTTTCCGCATGTTCCTTCATGGAAATCAAGTTGTTGTAGTCCAGGGTATCTCCCTGATGAGCAATAATAGCCACCTTTGCTCCTCGCGCCAATAAACTCTTAATTGTTGGCACGCTTTTCTTAATCCGATTGTCATTTACAATTTTTTTGGTCACCCCATCAATGGGGGAATTGACATCCACTCGTAATATCACGGTTTTGTCTTTGACCTCCACATCATCCATGTGGGTAATGTTCACCAAATTCTTTACTTCCATGATGGCAACCCCAAATATTTATTGGTTTCTGCAACCGCTTTTGCCCCGTCTGTCTGCATGGATAATGCTGCACGAATACCGTCAATAGTTTCCGGAATGGTAATGGATTCTTGGGGAATATGCAAGCCAAACATAATGTCCTTTCCGGATTTTACCACGGTGTCTTCCCAAATGCAAATTTCGTAAAGGTCTCCACGATCTCTTCCTAAATCCCTGGCATATCTGAAAATGGAAGCATTTCCAAGGAACCCATCCGCCAATTTCACCATTCGAATTCGGTCATGGGCTTTAAAAGCATCTATTGCCTCCTCAACAGAAAGGTCTCTCTTGGGAGTGGCTACCACGGTGATAAAATGGCCATGCGTAACAGGGGTATGAACCAATATTCCCGTAGCATCAATATGGGGCATAATCGTCATCAAATCCAATGCTTGGTGGCTGGGGGCTTTATCCACTTGCAAAGCATTGGTCAACCCACGGTGATAATCTCCCGGATCCGCAACTCTACGAACAATGGTGATAGCCACTTTTTCAAGGCCCACAAATTTATCCAAGCAGTCTACCGCACGTATCAATCCGGTTGTGTTGCAAGATGTTAACTTCAGATAATCTTTCCCCACGCCCTTCTCATAATTGGCATAGCCATGAAAGAAAACATCTGCAATTTTGTTGCTCTCTCCACCTTGGAATATGGCCGGCTTCTTGTATTTTTCATAAAGTTCCTTATTCTTGGCGCCAATCCCCGCACCGGTGGCGTCCAATACGATATCCACGCTTGGCAACACTTCCTCCATTAAGCCGGATACCACAAAGTCGCTCTCTGTAAGTTTTGCTTTGCATTCCTCGTTGGGAGCATAGAGTTTATAAGGCATTCCTTTTTCTCTTAAGGCCATCACACTCAGGGTTGGTGCCGCATCTACTACACCCACCAATTCCATATCCTTTTGCAGCGCAACTCCATCTGCCAATCTTTGCCCGATTACTCCATAACCAACTACTAATACCTTAACCATTTCTTCCTCCTTACCCTCTTACATTCTAATCAATAACCGCATAAAACTATAGCCCATTTTGAATTTTTTCAATGGCTTTGTCCAAAATATCCAGTCCGGCATGAACCTGTTCATCCGTAATTACCAGCGGCATCAAGAACCGGATGTTGTTGTCTCGCACTCCAGCACCCAGAACCACCAACCCATTGCTGATGCATTCATTGATAATTTTCTTAGTCTCCTCTTTTGCCGGCTCTCTGGTCCCAGGATCTTTCACAAACTCGATGGCCATCATAGCCCCTCGACCCCGTACATCACCTACCAAGGAATATTTGTTTTTCATCTCGAGAAGTCTCGGCATGGTGATTTCTCCGATATGGTTTGCCTTGCTGCAAAAATCATCTCGCTCCATAATCTCCAAAACCTTTAAAGCTGACGCCGTAGCCAGGGCATTTCCACAATAGGTCCCCCCTAATTCGCCCGGCTTCACAGATTCCATAATATCTTTCCTAGCCGTAACACACGCTACCGGAATGCCCCCCGCTACCGACTTGGCGCTGACAACGATATCCGGACGTACGCTCCAATACTGGCAAGCAAACATCTTGCCGGTTCTGGCATACCCAGTTTTAATCTCATCTGCAATCAACAAGATTCCATACTTATCACATAATCTTCTCAATTCCTGCAAAAATTCATCAGGAGGAATCACAAATCCGCCTTCCCCTAAAATTGGTTCTAGAATAATAGCAGCAACTTCATCCGGTGCTACATATTCCAGGAAGAAACTCTCTTCAAACATTTTTGCGCAATGCAGCCCGCAGGTTTCTCTTTCCAATCCATAAGGACACCGATAACAATACGGGAATGGGAAGCGATGAATTCCGGAAGGCAACGGTCCAAACCCTGTTTTATAGGGATGGCATTTGCTGGTCAAGGTCATGGTCATATAGGACCTGCCATGAAAGGCCCCCGCAAAAGCGATGATTTGGTCTCTGCCCGTAAATCTTCGGGCCAACTTCACAGCATTCTCATCTGCTTCCGCTCCCGTGTTCACTAAAATTGTTTTCTTTTCCCCCTCGATAGGAATGATTTCATTTAACTTTTCTGCTAACTTAGGGTACTGTTCATAGTTAAATACATTTCTAAATTAGAAACGGCCTCTTCTTGTTCCAAAAACCCGTACTCTACAAAGCTAAAATTAAATCTGTGCCGGATTCGAAATTGTAAGCCCGTTATTTTATTTAAAAGGAACTGTAAATTTCAACAATCAACTCCGGTTTTCAGCATGATATGTTGTACGATGATTAAAGATAATACAACAATAAAAAGATAAATGACAAATGCACCGGAGTAATACCCCGTTGCATCCGCAATAACTCCTGGGATAATGGACCCTACGCTAGCTCCCAAGGTAAATAATACTTTATTGACAGAGAAAAGTTGCGTGTAACTCTTTAGGCCAAATATTTCACCTATAATAATGCTTGGCATCATATTCCCCAAGGGGGCGCCTATACCACAAAATATAGAAAAAAGGTACGCAAAAATGGATGATTTCCCTACGAATAAGCTGAATAATAACCCTACTATCCACACAGCATATATATAATAATTCGATAAGTACCCTCCAAATCGATCGACTATTAAGCCATAAAAGGGTTTAAAAATTAGCATAACACCCCCATAAATTGCCAACATCATAGAAGTGAATGTAGTGCTATAGCCATTCGTAGACAAATGCACACCAATATGAGATATTGTTGGGGTCATTGTAATGCCCAAAAGAAACATGGATAAAGCCACAAGGTAGAACCTTCTGCTTCTTAAAGCCGAATATACAGAGTCCCCGTTCTCTTCACTTTCTTTTCCTAGCAACTCATAACCATCATCTTGATTGGCTGTTGCCGCACCGTATTTTTCCAAGGCTAAATCCTTGGGATAATCACGAATTAATAAAAATGAAATCAGCACACCAACACATACAACAACAAAAATAAAACGGTAGGCTATAGGTAGTCCGTAATTGTTTAAAATCCATCCAATAATGGGAGAAAAAATGACAGTAGATAGGCCCGTGCCTAAACAAGCAAACCCAAGTGCTAGGCCACGCTTATCATGATACCACCTGGTCATGAGAATAGACACCGGAATCATTGAACTGCCCCCATACCCAGCCCCTATTAGGATTGCAGCTACATAGCAATGAGATAAACTTGTAGCGAAAGAAAAAATAAAATACCCAATACTAATCGCCACTCCAAAAAAGAGGCATGCTTTTCGAATAGACAAATGGACATACAACCTGCCCACGATAATCATAGCCAATAATCCCACAAAATTTTGTAACCCAATGATAGAAGAGCCAAGGGATTTTGTAATACCCACATGATTGATCAAAGGAGTTAATAGTAAGGAACTCAGATTGATTGTAAATCCGATACTATACATTAAAATGATAAAGCAACCAGCGGTTACGAACCAGCTGTAATGAACTTTTTTTAAATTTATTCTCATCTCATAGCCCGTTTACGACACAACATTTAAAAATCTCCCATAAATATATAGGGTGGTGTTAATGATTTTACGTATGATCCGCTGAAAATAATGACAATTTATATCACTAGTGTTCATTCGTCTTCATTGTTTTCAAACACCAATTCAAATCTCTCAAATAGAATGGGAATTTCTTCAGAAAATGGCACTCCAATACCTTCCGATATTCTTTCATATTCCTTTTGCTTTTCCTTTTTCCATAAATGTACATCGCTATAATCTTCAAGCTCTGTCAATACCGAAGTAATATCCTTCATAAATACAGTTTCAACACTTGTAGTTTTAATAATAGCTTGCGGTTTCCCCCGCCAATCTAGAACGACACTATAATCTCCAGGTTTTGGGCTTAAAATATCCCCCTGTGAAAAAGCCGCCGCGAAATATGAAGCTCCTTTTATTTCTCCGCGTTTCAATTTGCCTAACCAGTCTTCACAGACCTTTTCATTTGTGCCAAAATGCCAAGAAGTATATTTCGCTTTCTTGGCCTCGGGGTTACTGGAAATATACTTCTTCCATATGGTATCTACCGGCGACAATAAATGCCGCAACCTTTTTCGCGACCATAAACCAAGTAAAAATATGGAAATACTAATAATGACGATGGCCGGTCTCTGCATATATATTCCAATCAATGCAAACATTATAGCCACCGCCATATTTATGTAATTAAGTCCCCATATTTTAGTTTTCAAATTTTACTCCTCAATTCCTGGCGACAATATTACTTTCAACGCTTCTTTATTGTCCAGCAAATCAAATCCTTTTCGAAATTCTTGTAGTGGGATTCGATGTGTAATGAGAGAATCAAGATGCAGTGTCTTTTCTTCCATCAGTTTTAATGCCAATGACCAAGCCTCAAAGCCATTTCCAAAGCAAAAGTGCAGGGTGACAGCTTTAAAGACTAAATCAGTCCATCGTATCGGAATGTCCTTCTGGCTAGTTTCTCCGATTACCACTATGGTTCCTGTTTTTCTGATGATATCGGACATGTCATAAATTGCTTGTTTTGAACCGGATGCTTCAACAATAACATCCGCTCCTTTTCCCGAAGTTAGATCCATAATATATTTTTTTAAGTCTGTTTCTTCAATGTTTAATACATGTTCGATACCAACCTTTCGGGCAATCGGCAATCTCACTTTTTCATCCTCTTTTGTACCAGTAATGATTACTGTGCTTGCTCCTAAAATTTTGGCCACAATGGCGTTAATAATGCCGATTACTCCGCACCCCTGTACTAAGACAACATCTCCATAGGTAACCGTCTTTTTTACGAATAGCGCTTGGGTGGCTACACTTACCGGTTCGGTCATTGCGGCCTCTTCATAAGATACATTATCGGGTATTCGTAAAAGCCATTTTTCCGGCGTACAAAAATATTGGGTCCAACCACCATTAACTTTATACCCTACTGATTTCCTTTCTCTGCATAATATTGACCTGCCTGTCCTACAGAACTCGCAAACACCACATGTTCTTTTATTGTTTTCACTAACCACACGATCCCCTACTTTATAGTACTTAACATTAGGTCCAACTCTGCTCACTATACCACAAAATTCATGTCCCACTATAACAGGAGGATCGTAAACATGATTATCATGGTACAAATGGAGCTCGCTTCCACAAATTCCGGCTGCTTGAACTTCTATTTCTACTTCATCGTTTTTTGGTTCTATATTGTCAACTTCTAAATAGTCCCAGCCATCCTTACCATCGTGGGACTTAATAACACCTTTCATTATTACCCCCTAATTCTGTGCCACTTGAGATTTTTTCTTCAGTATTATTGATATCCTTTTGACTATGCTCGGCCAAGCGATCATAAAAACCGAAAAAATGAGTAAGCCTACGGCTATTTTTGAATTAAAAATGCTAGACACATCTCCTTGATTTGATATCAACGCAATTCTGTAGTTGGTTTCAATAATGGATGCTAAAACATACCCCAAAACTATAGGGGGAAGAGCAAACCCGCAGTTAATGAGAATGTATCCCAAAACACCAACAAAAACCAACACCCAGCTATCAAACAGCCGGTTATTAACGGTAATTGTTCCAAGCACACACATTACCAACAAAATAGGTAACAAAAAGTTCATCGGTACGTCCAATAGTTTTATGAAGACTTTCATTAAACCCATTAGCATGATATACATTACAATGTTAGATAAAATATATGCTACAAATATGACTCCAACCACATCTTTATTCATGGTAAATAGTAGTGGACCTGGCTGAAGTCCATGAACAATAAGCCCTCCTAATAATATGGCTGTTACCACATCTCCAGGAATTCCCATTGTCATCATGGGTATTAATGCACCACCACAGCATGCGTTATTAGCGCTTTCGGAGGCCACAACACCCTCTTCACAACCCGTTCCAAATTTATCCGGGTTTTTTGATACTTGTCTGGCCGTATTGTATGAAAGCAAAGATGCGGTACTTTGTCCTACACCTGGTAAAATTCCAACAAAAGTCCCAAAAGCTCCGCCAATAAGATATGTAGATAATTTGCCTTTCCTAATCAGCGATCTTTTAGGAAAAAATCCTACTTTTTCCACCTTCATTGCGGTTATATTTTGATTTATCATCCTTAGTTGGGTTAATATTTCGCAAATAGCAAAAAGCCCCATAAGGGTTGCTAGAATATCTAACCCTGCGCCTAGTTGCCAAAATCCAAATTCAAATCGATGTGCTGCTGATACAGGATCTATCCCTACTGATGCTAGTAGTATTCCAACTATAGCTGCCATAAATCCTTTTGTCATATCTTTACTGCAAATACTAACAACTACTGATAGGCCCATTATTCCCATAGCAAAATACTCCCATGGTCCGAAAGCCAACGCTACCCGGGCCAATTGAGGGGAAATAATAACCAGAGCGGCAGCACTAAGCAAGCCTCCTACTAACGAAGAAAACACACCCAAGGATAAAGCATCACTAGGTCGCCCATTGCGTGCCATGGGGGTTCCGTCAAATGTTGTGACAATAGATGCCGGCGTACCAGGAATATTTAATAATACTGCTGCTACTAGCCCCCCAGAAATTCCACCCACATAAATCGCAATGAGAATCGCCAATCCTTGCTGTGAAGGCATAGCAAAAGTAAAGGGTAACATTAAGGTTACTCCCAAAGCCGCTGTAAGCCCAGGTATACAACCAAATACCATTCCCCCAAACACAGCAGCTAATAGAAATACGATTGTAATTGGATTCTCCACCATATATTGAACGCCAAGCATTAATGAGTGTAGTGCATCCATATTATTTCTTCCTTCCTAAATACCTACTTAATATTGTGCTTTGAGAATCAACGTCCCAAAGCACAATATTCTTGTTTAACTCCTAATATCCTACTCTTGAATCATGTTCCATAGTTCTTCTTGAATGGGTCTTCTTTCTTCTACTAATGTCTCAAGATCGTCCGGACCTACAAAAACAACTGCGTAACCTAAATTGTTTTCCATGTTGTCTATAAAGCTTTCATCTTGGCAAACATCATTTATAGCAGTTTCTAGTACTTCAATAATTTCTTGAGGAGTGTCTGGTGGCAAGAAAAATCCTCTATGCAAGCCATTTACCACATCATATCCTTGCTCTTTAAACGTAGGCACATCATCATAAAGTAATCGCTCTTCCGAACTAATTCCCAAGACTTTCATTTCTCCAGAGTCAACGAGCGCTTTCACTTCAGATAATTGACCGTAAAGAACATCTGCGTGTCCTCCCAGCACCGCCGGCCTTGATTTCGACGCACTATCATAAGGAACATAGTTTACTTCTATATCTGCTGCTTTCCACAATTCGGCAGAGCCTTGTTCATTGGAACTTTTAGATCCAACAGACGCCCAATTTAGTTTTCCAGGGTTGGCCTTGGCGTAGTCAACAACATCTTGCCAAGTTTGAAATTTTGAATTCGCAGGTACAGAAACAACGTTTGCATCATATACCACAGTCGCTAACATTTCAAACTCCGAAGCTACGTCTACTTCATAAACTCCCCCGAGATAATAAGCAAGCATCGCCTGAATGGAATGAACGCTAATCGTATATCCATCCGGGTCTCGATTATAAACCTCCATCGTTCCGATAGCACCACTTGCTCCTTCAATGTTAGTAACCACCGTTGTCCATCCTTGATTTTCGGTTAAAGCATTGGCAACGGATCTCGCCATTACATCTGTTCCTCCTCCGGCTCCATAAGGAACAATAAACTCAATTGTTCTCTCTGGATATGCTAATTCGCTCTCCCCTTCTTCTTGGGTTCCTCCACAACCGACAAACGCAGTCATAGTTAAGGCGAGAACCAATAGCAATACGAACATCTTTCTAGTAGATTTCATTTGATACTCCTTTCTCTTCTCTTGAGGTTTATAATTAAACGGATGTCACAAACTTGACATTCTGTTTAAAACAGTTTGAATCTTGGTAATAAAACTCCCAGAACTTCAGAAAATAGATATTGTAGGAGAAATGTTGTCACTACCGAGAACGCTACATAAAAAACCAGCTGAATTATTCTATCTTTTTTCTCAATCTTGATTTTGTTTGCGTAATAACTATAAAAAATAACTATGAATGACATGAAAATTGCAGTAGATAAGGAGAAACCTATCCACTTCATAGAAAGAAGGTATATGACCATAGATAATACAGTAATAACCTGTGGTTTCCCCCAGATCTTCGGGAGAAATGTTTCCTCCTTTTTTCGAATCGCTTTAAAAATGAGAAAGATTGACAAAGTGCCCAAAATAATCAACCACATTTGAAGGTACAAATCAGGTTGGGCCAGTCGCAAGCTAATGGTATTTGTCCCAATTGTGGCACCCGTATAAAAATACATGGACAAACTAAAAAGAAGTAAAAAAATTCCTAACGCGACATCTCTTTTCCACTTAATCATATGTACAGTCCCTTCTTTCTATCATGAAATCTTACTTCAAATACGTTTTTGATTATCCTCGATAATTTATCCCGTATATCCTCCGAAAATTTCAACATTTGTACCGGTTATATATGAACCCCCTTCAGATGCTAAGAATACAATCACTTTCGCTACTTCCTCAGTAGTCCCAAAACGTTTCAAGGGAATTTTACCTAATGCTTCATTCTGTTTCTCTACTGACAACATGTCTGTCATGGCAGTTTTTATTCTTCCAGGAGATACCGAATTAACCGTGATTCCATATGCCCCCATCTGTTTAGCAAGTGTTTTGGTAAGCCCAATTATTCCTGCTTTTGATGCAGAGTAATGTGCCGCTGAATTTATCCCTCCCATAACGCCTGCAAGAGAGGAAAGGCTTACGATTCTGCCCCAATTATTACGTTTCATGTATGAATATGCTTCGCGAGAGCACATGAAATTGCTTTTTAGGTTAATTTCAAGAACCTTCTCGAACATTTCACCGGAAATCTCTTCAAATGGCAGCTTTGGTGATATGCCTGCATTGTTAATGAGAATATCTACTGAATGATACTCCATATATACCTGATTAAATAAATCCACCACGTACTGTTCCTCCGATACATCTCCTTTGGAAAAAAAACCAGTACCTCCCATTTCTTTAATAGTGGAGACAGTTTCTTTGCCGCTAATTTCATCCAAGTCATTAATTACAACAATAGCGCCTTCTTCTGCTAATTGAATTGCTGTCGCCTTCCCTATTCCTTTTCCCGCACCAGTAACAATGGCAACTTTTCCAACTATTCCCAAGTTCATCAAATATCCCTCCAATATAATTTCTGTTTTATAATTTAATATGCAAGGTCTGTGCCAGTCTAAATTACTGTTCCTCTAGGTTGTATTATTTGCAATTTACCCCTTCAAACAAATAAATTATGGGGGCTCTAGCTCTTTTTGTGACACTTTGTTTGGAACATGTCTCATTATTCTTTCATATTGTGTGCCATTTTTTAACACTTATTGTTTGTGTCTCTTCTTTCCCCTATCTTTTTTCAAATCTTTACCGAGTATCCAATAATAATATTTACACAAATAATATTATTAAGCCTATGCAACCATATGTTTGAAGCCTTACAGATATTTCTAGGGCTCAACTATCATAACAACCTTCGTACAGTTGGCACGAAATTTGCTTTTTAACAATTTTAATATTAATTGTCACTTGTAAAATGCGTATGAATAAGTTTTTATTGTTCTGCAGAAAGAGGGTAAAATGTCACAAAACAAGAGAATGGACGGTTTTGAATTCATTTCAAAAACTATCAAAGGATATGGTGTTACACACGTATTCTATGTTGAGGCTATGCTTCGAATGGCCATGCGCCACTTAGGCGAAACGGGTGTGAACAAAATCATGGCGCACTCAGAAAATGCTGCCGCATATATGGCTGACGGATATGCAAGAATGTCAAAAAAACCTAGCATATGCATGTCCCAATCAATTGGCTCGGCTAATCTTGCAGGTGGAATTCACGAAGCCTGGTTGGCAAATTCGCCCGTTATTGCTTTAACGGGAAAGAAAACACCCGTTTATCAATACCGGGGGTCATATCAGGAAGCAGATCATAGGTTATTGTATGAAGGTATTACCAAATTTAATGCAGATATTATTCAATCAGAACAACTACCTGTAGTATTGCGCCAGCTATTTAGAAGCGCTGTTACCTCCAAACCTCGACCTGTTCATGCAGACTTGGCTAATCACACAGGAAGAACTGTCGAACTCGGCAGTGTCTTTGAGAATGTGTATGTTGAAGAACAGTATACGAAATATCCTGCTTTTCGCCCAGCCGCCGAGGTTCATCTGGTGGAGCAAGCAGCTAAAGAAATTTTTAGTTCTGACAGGCCTGTATTAGTTGTGGGTAGAGGTGCCACCATATCTGAAGCAGGTCCAGAAATCCTGCAATTGGCGAAGAAAGCACAAATTCCAATTGTTACTTCTCCAGACGGAAAAGCTTTGATTGATGAGTCTGACGAATTATGGTGTGGAATTGTTGGCTCATATGGAATGGATTGCGCCAACAAAGTTGTAAAGAATGCCGATTTAGTGATATTTATTGGGACCCAAGCTGGTGATCAGACAACTTTCGATTGGAAAGTACCTGCCGTTGATACACGTGTTATACAAATTGATATCGACCCTTCTGAACTGGGTAAAAATTATCCGAATTCAATCGGACTTTTTGGTGATGCAAAAATCGTTACGCAACAACTAGCATCAAATATAGTCTCCCAAACCAGGCCGTCTTGGTTAACAACGGCAAAAGCATTCGTGACTGAAACGTTAAACAATTATGAAGTAAAGCAAGCTTCAAACAGTACACCGATTCGCCCAGAAAGATTATGCGCAGAAATATCGAAAGCACTACCCGATAATGCCGTTCTTGTTGCAGATACAGGTTACTCCGCAGTATGGAGTTCGACCATGATTCGCATGAAATCCAGCCAAAAATATTTTCGCGCGGCAGGATCTCTTGGATGGAGTTTCCCGGCATCACTTGGTATAAAATGCGCTGCAGGTGATTTACCCGTCATTTGTTTTTCGGGGGACGGTGCTTTTTATTATCACCTGAACGAGATGGAGACCGCAGTACGTAATAACATCCCTACTGTTACTATCATAAATAATAACAACGCCCTCGTTCAATGCAGACCAGATTTAAGCTTGGTATATAAAGATGCATTGGACAAGATAGATGTCTGTTACTGCTACCCAAATAATGATTTCGCAGATATCGCCAAATCTTATGGCTGTTGGTACAAAAACGTTGTCACTCCTGAAGATGTTGGGCCCGCTATAAAAGAGGCGCTCGCTTCTGGTAAGCCAGCCATCATTAACGTCGTCACTGATAGAACAGCCGATGTACCCAACGCTCTTTAGAAATAGTTCAAATGTTTGCTAGAGAAAAAATAGCTGCATCTTGTTAAACAAGGTGCAGCTATTCTATTATTTCTACTTTGCGATAGAGTATTTCTTCATTTTCCGATAAAGAGTGTTCCTTGATAGTCCCAATAATTTGGCGGTTTTTTGAATGTTCCCTTCATTATCACGAATTGCTTTTTCAATTGTCTTCATTTCTACAATTTCCATCTCTGTATAAGAAGATTCTTCGAGTTGTGTAACTTCTTGATTGATGGTTGGTTTATTGCTCATGAACTCGTCAAATTCCTGGATTTCATTCTTAGTTATTACTCTAGAGTTGTTCGTTTTCGCAATAACCCAACTTCTTTCCAATACATTTTCTAACTCCCGCACATTACCTGGCCAACTGTATTGATGTAATAGCTCTCGTGCATCTGTGTTAATATCCACAATTTCACCAAGTTTTGCCGACATTCTCCCCATAATATTGTTAATCAATAATTCGATATCATTGCCGCGTTCTCTTAAAGGGGGAATCATGACAGAAATTACATTGATTCTATAGTATAAATCTTCTCTAAAATGACCTTCCTTTACTAATTCAAGCAAATCAACATTTGCAGCGGTAATAATTCGAACATTGACCGATATCTCACGTTCTCCTCCGATTCGTGATACCTTTTTATTTTGCATAACACGAAGAATTTTAACTTGCATATCTTGCGACATTGAGTTTATCTCATCTAAAAAGATTGTTCCTCCCTTTGCAAGTTCAAATTTACCTGGAGCCCCCGATTTTTTAGCACCGGTAAATGCTCCTCCTTCATAGCCGAACAACTCGCTTTCCAATAGATTGTTTGGTATCGCAGCGCAATTAACCGCCAGAAATGGACCCGTTGCATACATACTTGCATTATGTATTGCTTGTGCAAATAATTCTTTACCAGTCCCACTTTCTCCACATATCAAAACATTATTATCCATGCTAGCGGTTTCTCGCGCTAATCTAATGGCTCTTTTAATTGAAGTACTTTCTCCAACAATACTATCGAAACTATAGTAAGCCTTAAAACCGCTTGCCGAAACAACTGTATTCCCATTTATATTGTTGTTCTTAAATATTCCAATGGCCCCAATACATTTTCCACCGTTGTCATGAACAGGATTGATATCACAATTATATAGTAGGGTCGCTGTTCCGTCTCTGCATAGAAAGGTTTGATTAATCACGGGTTTTCTTAGTCGCAAAACTTTCCAAAAGGGGTCGTTATCTCCCCAAATACTTTCAGATGTAAACCCGATGGGACATGCCCAGCCTCTACAAATGGTTTCCTTTGCTTTGTTATTTATTGCAGTAATATTACTGTCTCTATCCACCACAATAACAGGTGTCTCAACAAACTCCATTAACTCTTTTCCCACAATCTCCGACAATCCCAACTTCTCTTTTCCTTCTTCCGGTAACTTCAATTCAACAAGTCTCTTAATTGCAATAAGAGCCCCCATTGTGTGTTTATGTAGAGGCCAACAATACCCACTAATTGTAAGGACTCCTATTAAGGAATCTTCTTTGTCAAAAAGTGGAACAGAAACACAGGTTCTATCATGATAATATGTTCTAAAATGTTGATATGCTACTATTTGAATGGGTTTCTCTAAAAGAGCGGCCAAGTTTGTTGAATTGGTGCCGACATGTTCTTCCTTATGGCTTTCTCCTAGCAATGCCTCTTTGCGTCTTCTCTGAGTTTCTTCGGTCTTTTTCCCAAATCGCATAAGCAGAACCAGGTCTTTATCATAAAAGTCTATTTTGTATCCTGAATCTTTAATAGAGTCCATGATTTCATGCACTATCGGGTTCAATATTTCGATGAGCGTATGATTATCTTGAAGTCTTTTTGCTAATTCCGATTCAGATACAATTTTCATTTTGTTGTCGTATGGGTTCATGTTACGACTACGACACCTTTCCCACGAGCTTAGGATGTCTGGAGAAATACAACTTTCTACACCAAGGGTTCCCCCTTGAACAAAAGTCTCCCACTCTTTTTTTGTTTTGTCTAAAAGATCATGCAATTCCTGCCATTCAATTAAAACGTTCCCTTGCCAACTATAATTTGACATTCTATAACCTTTCTAATATACACTACAATATTTTCTTAGAGACAATTTATCACAACAATGTTACACGAGCAACTGAAACACCATTTGCCTGAAGCATCCTTAAAGAATCGAAATAGTTGCATTGTTTCTCGTCTAATAATGAACATAACACAGTAGCATCATTTATCTTCCAAATGAGTATAGTGCTGATCGAAGGTAATGACCACGTTGTAATTGGGGTTTTCCTTCTTTAATT
>CAYVOZ010000042.1:0-15930 GCA_964453325.1 uncultured Christensenellaceae bacterium
AATGACACCGTCATGCCCGTCGTTCTCATGGACAGGGACGTATCCACGGCGCATCTCGACGGCGTGTTCGTGGACGGCTATTCCGGCGCATACGACGGAGTTAGCGCGCTCGTCGCCGAGGGTCACAGGAATATCGCCATACTCTCCGGCCCCACCACCTGCAAGCCGGGTCTCGAACGCCTGAACGGCTATTTACAGGCCTTAAAGGACGGCGGTATTCCCGTCAGAGAGGAATATATACTGTATGCCGACTTTGACGAGGAAAAGGCATATCGCCTCACAAAAAAGCTGCTTGCAAAAAAATACCCCATAACGGCGGTCTTCACGGCAAACATATATATGGGGCTCGGCGCCTTAAGGGCGTTTAACGAGCTCGGCATTGGCATACCGAAGGATATCGCGTTTCTGACGTTTGACGATTACCCTACGTTCAGCTTCAGCAACATGAGATACAGCGTAATAAAAAACCCCGGCTACAGTGTCGGGGAGGAGGCCGCTCTTTTACTGCTCGACCGCATGGAGAACACCAAGCGCAACAAAAGCGTCTCCGTGAAGCGCATCGTGCTCACCCCCACGCTCGAGCTTCGGGGGTCCGAAACGCTCACGAAAAAGCAGCCGTAGGGCTATCTGAATAAAAGTATCAGCGCGACGAGTATAATTACCACAGGCACGGCTATTATCCACAGCGTGCGCTTAATGCTCTTTGTCTTTTCGGTGTCCGAAGAATAATATCTGGACTCCAGCTCCCCGCCGCAATGCGGGCATTTTGTAAAATGGTCGAGCACCGCGCCCCCGCAGTGCGGGCATTTCACGGTATGTCTTTCAAGATCGCCTTTCATACTCGGTCACAGTCCTTTTCTTTGTTATCCGGCAAATTCGACATTCCATATACAGCTCACCGGCGAAATGAACGCCGTCGCGCCGTCTGTCAGGGTCGAAGCGTCAAGAACGCTGCCGTCAAATATGTACATATCCTTTTTATTATACAGCGGTATCTCGAGCGCAAGCCCTGTCCAAAGCTCCGCCGCCTCTTCATAAAGCTCTTTTCTCTCATCTGTGTCTATGGCCGCTTCGGCCTGTTCTATAAGGTCGGTCAGCGCCACGAGCGTCTTTTTCTGCGCGTCCGTGCCGTTCTCATACAGCCAGCCTATACCGACCCCGGGCTCAATGCTTTCGGAGTCCGCTGTGAGCCTCCTCATATCCGACTTTATGCCCTCGCTCTTTATCGCCGCCGCCCATGCAGAGAGCCCGGCTCCGTATGCGTCCGACAGCTTTTCGAGCATATCCTCGTCGGTACTGATTCTCACGAGCACGCCTGTCTTTGCGAGCACATCCTTTATGCCGTTAAGGACCTTTCCCGCGGGATGCGCGTCGATCGGGGACGGGAGCGTCAGCGTAAGTGTCACCTGACCGCCCGCCTTATCGCTGCCTTCCGGGTATTTCATTATGTTCTGCTCCGCGTCGTATTCATATCCCGCTGCCAAAAACAGCGTCTTTTGCTTCTCCCCCGAAGCATCATAAGGATAAAGCCGCTTTGCTTCGTCATCGTATGCAAGGCCGGCTCCGCTCACGGCGCGCGCCGACGCGTCCGCCGCCCTGCCGAGGCTCTGCAAAGCCGTCTCCGGGTCGACGCTGTATGCTATCGCCTGTCTGACCTCGAGCTCGGGTATCGTCCTTGCGTTTATGCCTATATATCCCCTGCTGCCGCTGTCAAAAAGCCTGTACTCCGTGCCTTCGGCGTCTTCGATGCTCTTTATGGCGTTCTCGGAGGCCGGTACGGAGGCAAAGTGCGCCGTGCCGGCCTTTACCGCGCCGACCGCGCTTTCGCCGGAAAACGCGGTGCACGAGACCGACGCTATTTTGGGCGAGCCCATTATAAACGCGTCGTTCGCCTTATAGCTCACCGTGCCGTCCGCATAACCCTCAAAAACATACGGCCCCGCGCCCATCGGCGCGTCGTCCCTGCTCCTGAGATATTCAAAAAATGCGCTGTCACCGGCAGCGACTCCGTATTCTCCGAGCGATCCGTTGTATTCCCTTGTATAATACTCCATCGGAGCGACAAAAAAGCCCAGCTCGCCGTCTATGGCGGGCGTGCCGTTTGTGGTTATCTCCACATATTCGCGTTCTTCTCCGTCGCTGCATTCGCGCGTGCCGGAGGCGATACCGCTTATGGATATTACTTTGCTCTTCTTATTGTCCTTTATATAGACCTCTTTTATGCATTCCTTTATGCCGCGGCCCTCGCTCTCGGAGTCTATCGCGTCGGGCAACAGTTCCTGTCCGTGATATTCGTATATGTTCTGCCAGAATACCGCTGCGTCCGCCTTGTCGGTCCCCAGCGTATAGGTGTTTCCGAGCGTATCGATCATAGCATTTCCGTTTATCACCGCATAGCCCTTAACGGCCATTGCAAACGCCGTTTTAAGGCTCTCGTCCGAGCCCACGTTTTTTACGGTATAGCCCGGCATATAGTGCTCAATGTACTCCGACAGCTCTCTGTACACACTGTCGGTGATGTCCCTGCATAAGAGCTCTCCCGCACGTTCGAGATACGATAAAAACTCCTGACTCTGCCCGTCTGTCATCGTTCCCTCGATTATCGCGGTCATGCTCTCCTCGATATATTTATCCGCAGCGCCGAGTGTGGCCGCGTCCGTTTGGAATATGTATTCCTCAAGCCCCTTTATATCGAGCTTTCCTATGCTTTCCGGGCCGTTATAGAGCGCGTCGCACAGCACATATATGCTGAAAAGCACGTCCTTAGCAGTGACGGGAGTTCCGTCCGAGAACGTTACCCCGCGCTTGAGCGTCACTGTATACACCGCCGACAAGCCGTTCTTTGCGAGCTCGCATTCAAATGAATACGCGAGGCAGGGCTCGTCCCTGCCCGCCGTCGGCAGACCGTCCGCATCGTGATATAAAAGCGGCAGCTGCGTAAGACTCACCGCCTGTCTGTCTCCGTCGCCCTCCGCGTAAAACGGGCTGAAGCAGCCCGTGATATCCCCCACGCCCAAAACTAGCGTCTTTGACGCGTTGTTGCCCGTCCTCGCGGCGGTCTTAACGTCATACCTGTCCGTCGGCGCGTCGTCCGGGCTTTCCGGTACGGTCCGTTCGGGCGGCTCCACGGATTCGCCCGATACGGGCTCTATCTTTTTGCACCCGAAGGACAGCAGCAGCGCCGCCGCCAAAACGGCTGTCAGCAGTCTTACCGGCAGTCCAAACGCTTTATTTCTCATACTCCCGCCTTTCGCGCCGCCTCCGCGAGAGACCATCCGTGCTCTCTGGCGATGTCGGCCACGTCCTCATACTCCGGCTTCTCGCGCGTAACGCCATAGCCTTGAGCGCGCTTTATGCGCACCGGACCGTACGGCGTGTTTTTCTCGTATTCCTCGCGGTCGAGCGTATGCCTTACACACGTATACTCCCGCACTCCAAGCGTGGAGGTATGCAGAAACATCTGCTCTATGAGCTCGCGCTTCTTATCCGCTGCGCATATAACTCCTATCATAAATCCGGGGCGGTTCTTCTTCATATACACCGGCGCAATATACACATCGCGCGCGCCCGCCTCAAAAAGCCTCTCCTGCGCAAAGCCTGCGGCCTCCGGCGTCATATCGTCCACATTGCAGACGAGCTCCGTTATCTCCTCGGGCTCGCAAAAGAACGCCGCCGTCTCCGTATCCGCGTCCGTTTCCCCCATAAAGGCTCTCACGAAGTTCGCGGCCTCGGCAAATTCCTTTTTACCGATACCGTAGCCCACCGCCAATATCTTCATGCCCGGCATGGCGCAGAACCCGCACGCAAAGGATCTGATAAGCGCCGCGCCCGTGGGCGTGCAAAGCTCGCCCTCCGTATGTCCGCCGTATATGGGAATCTCCTCTAACAGCGCGGCTGTCGCCGGGGCGGGTACCGGCAGCACTCCGTGTGCCGTTTTCACCTGACCGAAGCCCACGCACACGGGCGACGCAAGTACCCTTTCCGGCGCAAGCTCCTCTATGAGCATCGACACCGCCGTTATATCCGCTATCGCATCCATAGCGCCGACCTCGTGAAAATGCACCTCTCCGACCTCTGTGCCGTGCGCCCTGCTCTCTGCGCCGGCTATCAGGGAATACACCTCTTTTACGTGTTTTTTAACGCCCTGTGAAACTGTGAGGCCGTCTATTATCCTGTTTATATCGCCGAGTGAAGCATGAGCATGCTCATGGGCATGTTCACCTTCATGAGAATGGCTGTGTTCATGCGTATGTTCATGCTCATGTCCGTGCTCATGCGCGTGTCCATGTTCTTCCTTATGCATATCCTCCGGGCAGGTCTCTTCGACGCCGTTCACGGTCACGCTCATGCGCGTACCCTCTATGCCCTTGCTCTTTACTCTGTCCGCTGCTATGCTGACGCCCTTCAGCCCTATGGCGTTGAGTCTCGAAAGAAAACCCTGCGGGTCGGGATGCAGCTCTAAAAGCGCCGCCGTCAGCATATCGCCCGCCGCGCCCATATTGCACTCTATATAAAGCGTCTTCATCTATTTTACCCCCACATGGTTTATCTCCGACGCCAGATAACCCGCGCCGAAGCCGTTATCTATATTCACGACGCTCACGCCCGCCGCGCAGGTGTTGAGCATTGCGAGGAGCGCCGCCAATCCGCCGAAGGATGCGCCGTAGCCCACGCTCGTGGGAACGGCTATCACCGGGCAGTCCGCGAGCCCGCCTATAACGCTCGGAAGGGCTCCCTCCATGCCCGCTATCGCCACTATCACGCTCGCGTCCATTATCTCCCCTGTATGAGAAAGCAGCCTGTGCAGCCCGGAAACGCCCACGTCGAATAGCCTCACTACCCGGTTCCCGAGCGCCTGCGCCGTCACCGCAGCCTCCTCTGCCACGGGTATATCGCTCGTGCCGCCCGTGGCTATGACGATGCTGCCGACGCCGTCCGGCTCCGGATATCCGCCTATCACGCCTATCCTGCCGGGCTCGTTGTATTCCATGGGCAGTCTTTTTCCGACATATTCCGCAGCCTCCGCGCAGAGGCGCGTTACGAGCACGGTATGCTCGCCGTTTTCGCGCATTTTAGAGGCTATCCCCGTTATCTGCTCCGGGGTTTTGCCCGCGCCGTATATGACCTCCGCGGCTCCCTGTCTCAGCCCCCGGTGATGGTCTATCTTGGCATAGCCGAGCTCCTCAAAGGGCTGCATGCGCAGCTTTAAGACCGCGTCGTCCACGCTTATGCTGCCGTCCGCAACGCCCGATAAAAGCTCTCTCGCCTCTTTTTTATCCATGCTTCTCACTCTCTCTGTCCGCTATCGAAAGCTCTTTGAAATACGGAGCCACCGCAGCGCATATGCCTTCGCGCTCGCTTATCGCCCTATCGAGCATAGCCGCCGGCACGCGCAGAACGGCGCTGTTTCCGTCCGTCCTCACGCGGATATCGGTATAGCCCATTTTTCTTACCGCGTCCTCCGCGCCCTCGACGCGGCCTAAAAGCTCACGCGTGATCTGCGTTCCGGTCTGTATACGCGTCGCAAGGCAGGAATACGCAGGCTTGTCCCATGTTTTTAGCCCCGCGGCTTTAGAGCGCTCCCTTATCTCCGGTTTTGTGAGCCCGCATTCCCTCAACGGCGACAGCACTCCAAGCTCCCTTACGACCTTCATGCCCGGTCTGTCATCCGCGTCATCCGACGCGTTAGTGCCGTCGAGGATGCAGCTATAGCCGTCTCTTTCGGCGAGAGACTTCAGCGCGCCGAACATACTCCGCTTGCAAAGGCGGCACCTGTCCGAGGGGTTTTTAAGCGTTTCCCCGTCCGGCATGCCGAGGTCAATTATTCTGAGCCTCGCGCCGAGCTTATCCGCGAGCTCCCGCGCGTCCGCGAGCTCGAACGCGGGCTGAAACGCCGTCTTGATATAATACGCGCATATATCCGCGCCGCAGCTCATGCCCGCGTATAACAGATACGCGGAGTCGACTCCTCCCGAAAAACCGAGTGCGGCTTTTTTATGCGCGGAGAAGAACTCCTCTATAGTCACGGCTTTTTGACCTCTGCGTCGAATACCGCCGCTATGCTCTCCGTCAGCGCCGACGCCTCCTCAAGGCTTCCCGCCTTCACGGAATAATAAAGTTTAAGCTTTGGCTCTGTACCGGACGGCCTCACGACCACGGAGATATCGCCCTCGTAATCGAATTTCAGCACGTCGGATACGGGCAGCTCTATCTTTTCGCTTCTGCCGTCGGCGTATACCGCAAGCGAGCTCACATAGTCGCTGTGGCAGACTAATTTTCTTCCTGCGGCCTCCTTCACGGGTGAATTTCTTAAAGCACCCATTATGCCCTGCATTGCGGAAAAGCCCTCCGCGCCCTCGAACGTATAGTTTTTGAGCGTATTCACAAAATAACCGTGCTCCTTATAGAGCGCATCGAGCACCTGCAGGAGCGAAAGCCCCTTGCCCTTATAGTACGCGAACATCTCGCATATGAGCAGCGCCGCGTCGACTCCGTCCTTGTCGCGGACATAGCCGCCGGAAAGATAGCCGTAGCTCTCCTCAAAGCCGAATATATATCTGCCGTCCTCGCCCTTTGCCTCGAGACAGCCTATCTGCTCGCCTATGAATTTAAAGCCCGTGAGCACGTTTATGAGCTCAACGCCGTATTTCTCCGCTATCTTTCCCGCCATCTCCGTCGTAACTATAGTCTTTATAGCGATCGGGTCCTTGGGCATGGTACCCTTTTCCATGCGGCTCTTTGCCACATAATCCAAGAGCAGCACGCCCGTCTGATTGCCCGTGAGCAGCTTATAGTCCTCTCCGTCCCTGACTGCTATGCCTATGCGGTCACAGTCCGGGTCCGTCGCAAGAAGAAGATCGCTGCCCGTGCGCCTTGCGCACTCGAGCCCCTTTTCCAGCGCCTCGCGTATCTCCGGATTCGGGTACGGACAGGTCGGGAAACGCCCGTCGGGCTTCTCCTGCTCCGGCACTACGGTTATATTCGTAAAGCCGTTGCGCTTTAAAACGGTCGTCACGCATTTAAGCCCCGAGCCGTTAAGCGGCGTATATACTATGGATACGTCCTTGTCTATCTCTTTTAAGCGTATGCCCTGCGCGGTCACGTTTTTCATATAGTCCTCAAAAACGTCCTCGCCTATATAGCTTATGAGCCCGCTCTTAAGTCCCTCGTCAAAGTCCGTGCGCTTCACATCGTCGAATATGTCCAGCTTCTCTATCCGAGCGAGCACCTTTGCCGCCGCGTCGAGGGTTATCTGGCAGCCGTCCGAGCCGTATACCTTATAGCCGTTGTATTTCGACGGATTGTGGCTTGCCGTGACGACCACGCCGCCGCTGCATAATAGCCTTTTCACGGCAAAGGACAGCGAGGGCGTGGGCATGAGCTCGGGATATATATATACCCTTATGCCGTTGGCGCAGAAGACCTCCGCGGCGGTCCGCGCGAATACGTCGGACTTTATGCGGCTGTCATAGGCTATCGCCACGCCCGGTCTTTCATACTCGCCGAGCAGATAAGCGGAAAGCCCCTGCGTTGCGCGCGCGACGGTGTATACGTTTATGCGGTTGAGCCCCGCGCCTATTACGCCCCTTAAGCCCCCGGTACCGAACTCAAGATCGCGGTAGAAGCGGTCCTCTATCCCCGCTCCGTCGTCCGCTATGCCTTTAAGCTCGTCCTTAAGGTCCGCATCCTCTATCCTTGCGCACCAGCGTGCGTATTCTTTCTTCATTTCGGCATCTGAATACATAAGGCTCACCTCTTTGATATTTTGTATGACCTGTTATCCGGGAATATCTCCCACTCCGTTCAGTATATGCATCGGTCTGTAGGGAAAGCTGTCGAGCTCCTCGCGCGACGTGACCCCCGACAGCACGAGCACCGTATTAAGGCCGCTCTCCATGCCCGCAACTATATCGGTATCCATGCGGTCGCCTATCATCGCTCCCTCGTCAGAGTGCACGCCCAAAAGCTTCAAGCCCGTGCGCATCATGAGCGGATTCGGCTTTCCGACAAAGTATGCCGTGTGTCCTGTGGCGAGCTCTATCGGGGATACGAGCGCGCGGCACGCGGGGACGATCCCGTCCTCGGAGGGACCCGTCAGGTCCGGGTTCGTCGCCACAAGGCGCGCGCCCGCTTTTACGTATTTCACCGCCTGCAGTATAGTCTCATAGTTATAGTTGGACGTCTCGCCCACTATGACATAATCGGGATCTACATCGTTCATGGTTATGCCCGCCTCATAGAGCGCATTCACGAGCCCCGGCGCGCCTATTACATATGCCGTACAGCCCGGCGACTGCCGCCTTATAAACTTTGCGGTCGCGAGCGCGCTCGTATAAAAATGCTCCTCGCTCACGGACATCCCCATGCGCGCCAGCTTCTGCTGCAGCTCCTTCGGGGATCTCTCGCTCGAATTTGTGAGAAAGAGAAATTTCTTATCCTCGGCATACAGCCAGTCCACAAACTCCCTAACCCCCGGCAGCAGACGGTTTCCGTGATATATCACGCCGTCCATATCGCACAGAAAGCCTTTTTTTGCTCTCAGCTCTGATAAATCGTTCATTATAGTATTCCTTTTTCGGTTTTTACGCGGCTATCTGCAAAAGTATTGTATATAGCGCTCTATCGCGTCGCTTATTATCCCGACGGCGTCCGTCCTGCCCAAAACCTCGCTCGCCGCCGCCTCCTTGCCCTCGAGGTTTTTATACACCGAGAAGAAGTGCTTCATCTCGTCGAATATATGCGATGGCAGCTCCCCAAGCTCCTTATACGCGTTATACGTCGGATCGGAGAAGGGTATAGCTATTATCTTCTCGTCGTTTCTGCCCGAGTCTATCATGGATATAACGCCGATAGGATAGCAGCGCACGAGCGTCATTGGCAATATAGCCTCCGAGCAGACCACCAGCACGTCTAACGGATCGTTGTCGTCGCCGTAGGTGCGCGGTATAAAGCCATAGTTTGCGGGATAATGCGTGGACGTATACAGTATCCGGTCGAGCATCATCACGCCGGTCTCCTTGTCGAGCTCGTACTTATTCTTGCTTCCCTTGGATATCTCCACGACAGCCATAAAGTCCTCCGGATTTATACGCTTCGGACTGATATCATGCCAAATGTTGCTCATTTATTGTTTCCCCTCAGATATATTTACCTCATTTTAACACAATTGTTATGTTTATCAAAGGCAATAATGCAAACAATATGATAACATGGAGATGCTTGATGTTGTACTAAACGGAGGTAAACAAACAATGAAGAAAAGGATCCCGATAGTTTTACTGGCTCTGCTTTTACTGCTGACGGCCTGTGCCGCTCCCAAAACAAGCAATGTCGAAGGCAGCCTTGAAGAGCTTTTAAAAAAGGTCTATGACGGAGTCGACCTTGAAAAGCCGGATCTGCAGAACACCGTCATAACCGACGAAAACATGGAGTATTATTTCGGCACGAAGGATATCGAATATACAGAGGGGCTTGCGAGTGAGCCGCTCATAAACGCCATACCGCATTCCGTCTGTCTTATAAGGCTCAAAAATGCGGATGACGCAGAGGACGTCAAGGCACGCATAAAGGCCAACGCCGACCCCAATAAATGGATATGCGTGGGAGTGGAGGACAAGGACTTTATTGTCGACTCCATAGGCGACCTCGTCATACTCATAATGGCGGAGGACGCGGAAAAATACGACGAGAGCTTCCTCGCTCTTAATAAGTAAAACCGCGTTATGCTGTTCTCGAGCATCAGCTTTCTGTACTTTTTCCTGCCCGCCGTGCTGGCGCTGTATTTCGTGCTGCCGCGGCGGGCGCGGAATCTCGTGCTGCTGGTCTCGAGTCTCGTATTTTATGCCTACGGAGAGCCGGTATATACGCTGCTGCTCATATTCTCCTCCGTTGCGGATTATACGCTCGCGCGTATCATCGAGAAGCACAGAGGCAGACGAGGAGCAAAGGCCGCGCTCATCGCGTCTGTATGCATCAATCTTTCGATGCTCTTCTTTTTTAAATACACCGATTTCTTTATAGCGAATATAAACGCCATAACGGGCAGCAGCATCGGCCTTTTGAGGCTCGCGCTGCCGCTCGGCATAAGCTTCTATACCTTCCAGACCATGAGCTACAGTATAGACGTCTACCGCGGCGACGTCGAAGCGGCGAAAAACCCCTTTGACTTTGCCGCATACGTCTGCATGTTCCCACAGCTCGTAGCCGGCCCGATAGTCCGATACAGCACCGTCGCCGCCGAGCTAAGAGAGCGGCGGACGGACATAGGCGGCTTTGCGCGCGGCGCGGGGCGCTTTACTGTCGGGCTCGCAAAGAAGGTGCTTATCGCCAATCTTTTAGGCGAGCTCGTCGACAAGCTCAAATATGCGACCTCAACGTCTGTGTTGTCGCTATGGATAGTTGCAATCGCCTTTTCTTTGCAGCTGTATTACGACTTCTCGGGCTATTCGGACATGGCCATCGGGCTCGGACGCATGCTCGGATTCTCTTTTCCGGAAAACTTCGATCACCCCTTCACGTCCCGCAGTATAACGGAATTTTGGCGCAGATGGCATATGACCCTCGGAGGATGGTTCCGCGATTATGTCTACTTTCCGCTCGGCGGGAGCCGGGTCCCGGCATGGCGGCATATCGTTAATCTGCTCATAGTATGGGCGCTCACGGGGCTATGGCACGGCGCGGACTGGACGTTTGTGGTATGGGGGCTATATTATGCAGTGCTGCTCATACTCGAAAAGCGGGTATACGGGAGGTTTCTCGAAAAACGCCGCGTTTTCGGGCTGTTTTATACGCTGCTGCTCACTCTTGCGGGCTTTGTAATATTCTCTGCGGGCAGTCTGTCCGACGCGATATCCGGCCTTTCGGGTATGCTCGGAGGCGGAGGGCTCGTATTCTCGTCCGCTGATTCGCTCTATTATATAAAGAGCTTCGCGCCGCTTATCGTTATCGCCGGAGTGGGCTCGACCGAGCTTCCCGCACGGCTCGGACGGTATATAATGACTAAAAAATACTCCGCAGTTATCGAGCCGGTCTGGTATGCGCTGCTGCTCATAGTCTCCACGGCGTTTCTCATCGACGGGACGTTCAATCCGTTCCTGTACTTCAGGTTTTAGCCATGAAAAACAAGCTCACAGCGTTATTATTTATACTGATACTCGCCGCAGGACTCGTCGGAAGCGCCATTCTCCCCGACAGAGACGTTTCATATGTCGAGAGGCGAAAGCTGGCGTCGCTCGATGCGCCCACATGGCAGGGCTTTACCTCGGGAAAGCTGGCCTCCTCGTTCGAGAAATACGCTCCCGATCAGTTCGTGCTGCGCGACGCGCTGCGCTCCCTGAGCTCGTTCGTGCGGCTGCGCATACTCCGGCAGTCCGACAACGGCGGCATGTTTGAATACAAGGGCGGCATATACCGAATAGAGAGCGTGACGGAGGGCTCGCCGACGCTGCTCGCGGAGAAGATAAGCTCCATATGCAGGGAGCACTTTTCGGACTGCGATATCTATGTCTCTGTCATACCCGATAAGACTCACTTTATAGCGGATTCCGGCAAGCCTCTTGCGGATCAGCGCGCCGCGGCGGACGAGCTCGTGACCGCGTTCGGAGCGGAATCCTATAAATACATCGACCTCTTTTCGGTGCTGGAGCTCGATGACTATTATCTCACCGACCCGCACTGGCGTCAGGAGGCGCTGCAGCCCGTTTTAAACACACTCTCGTCGGCGATGGACTTTCCAGCCGCGAATATAAGCGCCTGGCAGTCTCACAGCTTTTCTCCGTTTTACGGCAGCTATTACGGCAGGCTCGGGCTCGGAGGGCGGGGCGACGAGCTAGTATACCTCACGTCCGGCGCGACCGAAACGGCAAAGGCGGATTATCTCGGCGAGAGCGGCGAGGTCTATTACCCATCCGGGCTCTCGGGTATGGACCCCTACGACGTCTTTTTAAGGGGCGCGCAGCCGCTCGTGACGATAGAGAACGAAAACGCGCGCACAAAAAAGGAGCTCGTTATATTTCGGGACTCCTTTGCTTCCTCTCTTGCTCCGCTGCTTTCAGAAAGCTACAGTAAAATTACTCTCGTCGACATAAGATACATGAGCTCCGCGCTGATAGGCGAATACGTCTCCGCGCGGAGCTGTGATGTGCTGTTCCTATACTCGTCCTCGATACTGGCGGACAGCCGCGTGCTTAAGTAGCGCCTATTCTCTCATTCCCCGCCGAAAAGCTCGGTCGAGAAATATCTCTCCGCCGTATCCGGCAGCACCGTTACCACGGTCTTGCCCTTGCCTAACTTCTTTGCCAGCTTTATAGCCGCCGCGACGTTTGTGCCGCTCGATATGCCGCACATTATGCCCTCGTATCTCGCGAGGTCCTTCGCGGTCTGTATGGCCTCCTCGTCGGAGACTACGTATATATCGTTATAGATATCGAGATTCAGATTTTCGGGGATAAGGCCGTCGCCTATGCCCATCTGCAAATGCGTGCCTATGTTCCCGCCCGCCAATATCGCGGCGTTCTCCGGCTCGACCGCCCATATCTCTATCTGCGGATTGAGCGCGCGCAGCACCTCGCCGATGCCGCTTATCGTGCCGCCCGTGCCTATGCCCGAGCAAAAGCCGTCTATCGGCCCCGCGACCTGCTCCAATATCTCAAGTCCCGTGTGGTGCCTGTGCACCATGGGGTTTGCGGGATTCGTGAACTGCTGCGGGACGAAGACGTTCTTGTCCTCGCGCTCCATTCTGAGCGCCGTTTGCAGGCACTCGTCTATGCATTTGCCTATATCGCCCGCGTCGTGTACGAGTATCACCTCCGCGCCGTAATGCCTGACGAGCATCCTGCGCTCCTCGCTCACGGAGTCCGGCATAATAATGACCGTGCGATAGCCCTTCACCGCACCCACGAGCGCGAGGCCTATGCCCTGATTGCCGCTCGTCGGCTCTACTATGACGGTGTCCTTGTTTATGATGCCGCGTTCCTCGGCGTCTAATATCATGTTATAAGCCGTACGCGTCTTAATGGAGCCTCCGACTCCCATTCCCTCGTATTTTACCAGTATCTGCGCACCCTCCGGATCCGCCATGCGCGAGAGGCGTATCATGGGCGTATGCCCTATCGCCTCGAGTATGTTGCTGCAAATCAATTTACCGTTGTCTCCCTTTTGTCTTTATAAAATTACGACCGCTACTTAATATACCCTAAATTCTTCATAAAGGAAAGCATATCCTTTAAGGATTCTTCAAGAGGCCTCGGAGCAAACCCAAGCTCGCGCGCTGCCTTCCCGTGAGAATAGGTCACGTCCGACGTCACGCACTCTATGGTATACGCCGTAAAGACAGGCTGCTTTTTCCGCATTGTTGCTATAAGACCGCCGACATGCCCCGCCGCCTTCGCTAAGAAGTCGGGTATCGTGAGCCTCACGGGGCCGAGCCCGCGGAGCCTCCGTGCATTGTTTATTATCTCTGTGAATCCTGTCTTTCTGTTTCCGAGTATATAGCACTCGCCGCTTCTTCCGCGCTCGCAGGCCTCCGCTATGGCATACGCGACGTCGCGCGTGTCCACAAGGTCATAGCCGCCGTGTATGGAAAACGCGTTGAGCTTCTTTATGAATATGGATATCATAGTCGAAAACATGCCGCAATGATAGTCGTACGGCCCGAATACGGCCGTAGGCAGGACGACCGCGGCGTCTATACTGCCCGCACAGTCGAGCACGATGTTGCCCGCTTCGGCCTTGCTCTTTGCGTAGCCCGTATATACCTCGTCGGGATAAAAGCGTTCGGGCTCGGTCATGGGCGCTCCGGGGACGGGCTTCATGGCGTCCACGCTGCCGACATAGATAAGCCGTGCGCCGTGCTCGACGCACAGCTCCGCGACGTTCCGCGTGCCGTCGACATTTACTCTGCGCAGCGCCTCTGTATATTCCTCTCTCACGGACACTATGCCCGCCGCGTGCACGACAATGAGCTCTCCTTTTACGTCAAAGGCCTCTCTCATGCTGTCCTTATCGCATATATCCGCGTGAAAGACCTCTACTCCGCGCTCGTCAAGATGCTCGTGCGGCTCGCCGTGCTTGACGATCGCGCGCACCTCGCAGCCTCTTTTCAGGAGCTCCGTCGTTACGGAAAAGCCTACATAGCCGTCAGCTCCGGTCACTATATACGTTTTTCCCATGCTCTGCTCCTTAAAGCGTGTCGTAATACCTTTTACGGTTTGCGTTATACTCCGCGGTATATACCGGGTCTCCCGAGGTATGTATCATAGACACATATTCTCTGTGATTGTGCATGATGCTCTTCTCGTGCTGTGCGAGCGTAGCCACGGCGATGTTTGCGCACTGGTCGGCGGCGCGCTCCGCGTTCGAGAGCACGTCTATAAAGGCTATGCCGGAGTATACGGTGCACTGACCGTTTCTCAGCCTGTCTATGTGCCTCTCCTTCAAAAGCGCGACAACGTCGTCGATTACCTCCTCAAGCGGCTCGATACGGCGCGCGATGTCCGCGTCTATATTAATATATGCCTTATGCGTCATATCCGATATATCCGATACCGCCTGTGAAAGTATGTCTAACTCCTTCTTGGCCTGATCGGAGAATATAAGGCCCTTTTTATGCATGTCCTCCGCGTTCTCGGCTATATTGGCGGCATGGTCGCCCACGCGCTCATACTCCGACGAGCACTGCAGATAGTAGTTTATGAGGTCGTTGTTGTGCTCTGTATCCACGTTCGCGGAGAGCTTCACGAGATAGTTTTCTACCCCGTCGGCTATTCTGTCTATGTTCTCCTCGTCGTCAATTATCTTCGCCGCCGACCCCGCGTCAAAGCTGTTCAAAAGCTCGAACGAGCGGCGCACGTTAGTGCTCGCGAGCATGCCCATCTCGTCTATGGCCTCCGCTACGCGCGCGAGCGCCACAGGCACGGACATGAGAAGCTTTTCGTCGAGCAGCGATAGCTTTCTGTCCGTCTCTGTCTCGACCCTTTTATCGTCCCTTACGAGCCTGTAAGCCAGCTTTTCAAACAGCTTTACGAACGGCAGCAGACAAAGAGCCTCCCCGAGCTTGAATATCGTATGGGCGTTCGCTATCATACCGCTCGTCATGGGCTCGTCCCAAAGCGCGCCGAGCGCACCCGCCGCCTTAAGTATCATTATCACTATGAATATCAGCACGGAGCCCAGTATGTTGAATTCTATATGCACCATTCCGGTTCTGCGCGCGTTTGCCTTCGTGCCTATGCTCGTCACGAACGCTATCGTGACGCACGTGCTTACGTTTATGCCTATGAGTATGGCGTATACCGTGCCGAACGTGAACGCGCCAGTGGAGCTCAATGCCTGCAGCATGCCTACCGTAGCCGACGAGCTCTGCATTATCGCGCATATCACCGCGCCGGATAAAAAGCCGAGCACGGGAGTTTTTGAGAATGTCGCCATAAGGCTCGTGAAGGATTCCGACGAGGAAAGCGGCTCCACCGCGCCCGTCATGCTCATGAGCCCCACGAACAGTATGCCGAAGCCCATGGCTATCTCGCCTATGTTGTCGGATTGCTTGCTCTTTATGAACATTATGAGTATTATGCCAATCACGGCGGCTATCGGCGCGAGCCCCGAGGGCTTCAAAAAGCCCAAAAGCAGGCTCTCCCCGCTGTCTATGTCGAGAAGCCTTATTATCTGCGCCGTTGCCGTAGTGCCGACGTTTGCACCGATGACCACGCTTATCGACTGCCTGAAGGTCAGCGCGCCCGCGCCGACGAGGCCGACCGCAAGAACTATCGTCGCCGTGGAGCTCTGTATGACAGCCGTTACCAAAAGCCCGAGCAAAAAGCCGACCCACGGATTGTTCGTTATCTTCGACAGCACGTTTTTGAGCGCGGAGCCCGAGCATTTGGTCAGACCTCTTTCCATGACCTTCATGCCGTATAAAAACAGCGATATACC
>CAYVOZ010000042.1:15940-17285 GCA_964453325.1 uncultured Christensenellaceae bacterium
CAGCGTCAGAATATTGAATATCGTCATAGCATCATCCCGTAAGCATATTTCAATACTATTGATTCTATCATATAAAGCATAAAAAACGATACCGATTTCGACATATTTATGCAAAAACGGTAAAATAAAGCAGGCTGACTTGACTTCGCCGCCCGCTTCCGCATATATTATTAGCAAGGCCATTCTCGGATAGTGCGCCCCCGGGCATCGCGACCCGGGCATTTCGTATTATCTGCATGGTCTCGTTTTTTGTTTATTGCTTTCTGTTTCGACTTGATGATCTACGTATTGATACCGGCTTTTCTGGCCTGTGAATGCTGGAACTGTCTCTTTATGATATAAAGCCTGCCGTCCTTTTTAAAGCGCGCTCCCGTCTGCTTGAAATAAAAGCGCACTCCCTTGCTCATGCACTGTCTGCGTATATCGAGCACCCATTCATAGTCGCATACGCGCGCGTTCGTGCCGCTCTCCCCTCCCGCAAGCACCTGCAATATGTCCCCGCACAGATATTTTTCCATATTTATCGGGGTGAGAAGCGGCTCGCAGGCTATGAATTTATGCTTTATGGGCGCGTGCAGAAATATAGGAAAGCGCAGATCGCAGCGCTTTTGATTCTCTATCGTGCAGACGATTGCAACGTTGTCATAGCCGTCGCCCCAGTCGTCGGGAATGCAGTCGTAAAAGCGCTCTATCCTCTTCGTGATGATAGTGAAATCCACGTCGCTGCGCTGTTTTATCATGCTCCACGCCTCGCCGCGCCATTCGTCCGCCAGATCGAGGAAGAAATCCGACGTCATGCACGCGTATACCGAGCTGCCCGACGGCAGCTTATACTCTCCGTTTTTGTTTTTGCGTACCGGCAGATCGAAGCTCTGCGTTTTATAGACCTTGGACGCGTCCTTGCCTATAGAGTCGTCGCGGCGGTAGACATAGCAGTTCTTGCAGCCCTCCGAAAATCTCACGCAGCCGTGCCACGGATTCCATATCTCTCCCTTTAAAGACACACGAGCCTGCATAATACCTCCGTAAAGTACTCCGGCAGCTGCGAGGTGAACGTCATTCGTTCTCCCGTGCGCGGATGGTCTAAAGAGAGCTCGCAGGCGTGCAGCAGCTGACTCGTGAGCCCGAACGGCGGCTCCTTTCGCCCGTATACCGTGTCTCCGACTACCGCGTGACCTATGTGCGAGAGGTGCACGCGTATCTGATGCGTTCTGCCCGTCTCGAGCTCACACCGCAGAAGCGTATAGCCCTTGTATCTTTCCATGACATAAAAGCGCGTCGCCGCAGGCCGTCCGTCCCTTACGACCGCCATTTTCTTCCTGTCGGCCGGGTGCCTGCCTATCGG
>CAYVOZ010000043.1:0-15385 GCA_964453325.1 uncultured Christensenellaceae bacterium
CTCTCATTGCGAGGTAATGATTTGAAGCATAATTTTTCGGGTACGCCCGTCGACGGCAAGAAAGCGCTTTTGCTTTGCATATTGCAGATACTTATGGATGAATCGGATGAAGCGCATCCTCTGACGTCCTCGATGATAATAAACAGGCTGCAGTCGGAATACGGACTTCAGGCAAACCGCAATACCGTGGGGCGCAGTCTGCAAATGCTGCAGGTGCTGGGCTATGAGATAAGTCTTTACTCGGACAACCGCCGCGGAGCCTATATCGAGGAGCGCGAGTTTGAGGATATAGAGCTTCGGTGGCTGATAGACGGAGTGCTTAACTCCAAGTACATGACCGAGGATTATGCATCCGCGCTGATAGCCAAGCTCAAAAAGCAATCGAGCAGGCATTTCCGCAGCCGCACGGATCACGTCATAGCCCTGCGCACGCTCCCGCATCAGGCAAGCCCTGTTTTCTCGCTTAACATGGAGATATTGGACGAGGCTATAGAGAATAAATGGCGGGTACGCTTTGTCTATAACCGCATGGACGCGGACAGAAGGCTCTATCCGCTCAAGGGTGTGCATTATGTGCTGCCCATAGCGATGTTCTGCACCAACAGCCAATACTACATGGTCGGCCGGGAGTGCGATAAGGAGGTTATCACGCATTTCAGAGTGGACCGCATCACCGATATGGAGCAGGAGGACGTTTGCCGTCCCGCAGATGCTGCGTATCTGAAAAAGCTGAGCTTCGACCCCGTGAAATATGCCATGGAGCATCCGCACATGTATTCGGGCGAGGCAGAGCGCGTCATTATGCATATGCCGCGCTGGCTCGCGGGCGCCGTGCAGGACGCCTTCGGCAGCGCCGCAGAGATGAAAGCCCTCGACGGCGAGACCATGGAGGTCCGCGTAAAAGCCGCTGTAGAAGGAATGCGCTATTTTGCGCTTCAATACGGGCTGCACTGTGAGGTTATAGAACCGAAAAGGTTAAGAGATCAGGTCAGAGAGGACGCAAAGAAAATAATAGAAAGGTATGGAGAGAGGGAATGAAAGAAGAATATCGTGCATATCTGCACAAATTACTGGAGAACGAGAATATCTTCGTTTGCGGTCCGCAGTTTGACGACAATGAAAACGTACGAGTCTATGCATACGGAGGTCTTCTTTGTAAAATGCCGGTTGTCGCCACAAACAGCATCATTTTTCCGAATATAAACTACATCAAGTATGCCAAGGATGACACAGCCAAGTTAGAGAAGTCATTTGATGTAAGCTTGGTTTCTTCTAAAAAAACCACAGAAGGGAAAACCACAGTTGTATATAACTATAAGTGGAACATTAAATGTCCGGACGATAAAAGGAAATTTGAGCTGCTACAGGGCGATAACCTCAATATGCTGTTAAACGCAATGAAGAATAAGTTTAAAACGGAAAGCAACGGTGCAAAGGAACGCACAGTTCAAACACTGATATCACGTAATCACATGGATCTTTCAAATTCAGCCGCCGTGATATGTGATTTTGAGAGCAGCATTCCCAATAAGCAGCTTGACGCAAACAATTCGGGAAGCGCTAAATTTGATTTGGTAGCATTGGATTTCATTGACAACGATCCAAAAAGACCAAGACTTACCATAGTGGAGTTAAAATGCAATAAATCTGCCTGTACAAATGAGAGCGGACTAAAAAAGCATTCCATCGATATGAGAGCCTGCTTAAGTAAAAAGGAATACTATATCAACGAAATATGCAGACGCCTTGATGTATTGATCAGCGCGGATCCTTGCATTATCAAAGGTCTTCCTCACGAGTTTACAGAAAAGCTGCATTCCTCCAATCCGTCAGCCGGCATAGAGCTTCGTGCCGGATTCCTTTTTACGGCCGGTGAGGGACTGTCGACCAAGGCTGGGTCTGTTAAATTATGTAAAGAATACATCGACGGATCCCCGGACTCATTTGTCTATCAGTTTGCCGATACTCCCGAAGACGTCGATTTGGGAAAAATGGAAACCTGGCAGCAGTTCTGCATATAAAAACAGTGTCATCCTTTGTAAAAGACCGCTCCGCTGTACAGCCGTTGCAGCAGGAGCGGTCCTTTTCTGTAGGGATATACTTCCGGTTTCATGATCAGGCGGCAGTAAAGCAACAAATACTAAAAGCTTTAACCGTCGCGTCGGGAGCGGGCGTGATTGTGCGGCTTTTCGGGGCGCAGCCATATATGTATGCGCAGAACGGGGCTGTGTGGTATAATCATGGATATACTTAAGCAGTGCATAACGGATGACGGCAGTAACAGCCTTTGTCAGTTTACACGAGTCCTCGCGGAGGCAGTATCATGTTCTCTCAGTCCGAAAAGCTCTCAATACTAAAAGAATACTTCGGCCACGACGCCTTCCGCGAGGGACAGGAGCGGCTAATAGACGCGCTGCTCGGCGGGCGGGACGTTATGGGCGTTATGCCTACCGGCGCGGGGAAGTCCATTTGCTTTCAGCTGCCCGCACTGCTGCTGCCGGGGATAACGCTCGTCATATCTCCGCTCATATCGCTAATGAAGGATCAGGTGATGTCGCTCATACAGTCGGGCGTACCCGCCGCGTATCTGAACAGCTCGCTGACCCCTGCCCAGTGCGCAACTGCCGTTTCCCGCGCACGGGACGGTCAATACAAGATAATATATGTCGCGCCGGAAAGACTCGATACCGACGGCTTTCGCGCCTTTGCCGCAAGCGCAGATATCAGTCTCATAGCCGTGGACGAGGCGCACTGCATATCGCAATGGGGTCAGGACTTTCGCCCGAGCTATCTGCGCATAGCCGATTTTATAGCATCCCTGCCCGTGCGTCCGCCCGTGGGCGCGTTCACCGCGACTGCGACGAGGCGCGTACGGGAGGATATACTCTCGCGGCTCATGCTTAGGGACCCCGAGCAGACGGTCACGGGCTTTGACCGCCCCAATCTGTTCTTTTCGGTATATACTCCCCTCGATAAATACGGCGCTCTTTCCGCCTTTATTTCGGACAGGCCGGATAGCTGCGGCATTGTCTATTGCTCTACGCGAAAGACGGTCGAGGAGGTCTGCGGGAGGCTGACGGACGACGGCTTTTCCGCGACGCGATATCATGCCGGGCTCACTCCCGACGAGCGAAAGCAGAATCAGGAGGCGTTCAGCCGCGACGAGAAGAGCATAATGGTAGCTACAAACGCCTTTGGCATGGGCATAGACAAACCGGACGTGCGCTATGTCGTTCACTACAACATGCCGAAGGACATTGAGAGCTATTATCAGGAGGCAGGCCGCGCGGGACGCGACGGCGAGCCCGCGGAATGCATGCTGCTATATGCAAAAAAGGACTTTGCTCTGTGCCGGTGGATGATAGCCAACAGCGACGAGAATGCGGAGCTGACGCCGGAGGAGCGCGCGGAGGTGACGCGGACAAGCCTCGAGCGTCTTTCGCAGATGGTGTTTTACAGCACGACCAAGCGCTGCCTACGCGCTTTCATCCTCAACTATTTCGGCGAGACCGCAGCCGCTAGATGCGCGGGCTGTTCAAACTGCATACCCTCCGCCGAGCCGGGCGGAATGCGCAAGACCTCTGCAGAGCTTTCCGGAGACGCGGAATTGTTCTCGCTCCTGCGCGCTCTGCGCGCAGATATCGCAAAAAAGCGAGGCGTTCCTGCGTACGTCGTTTTTACGGACGCGACTCTTCGGGACATGGCGAGAAAAAAGCCAACCAATGCCGCGGGCTTCAGGAGCGTATCCGGAGTCGGCGAGGCAAAGGCCGCTCAGTATCAAGCAGCATTTATAAACTGCATCCGCAAATACACGTGCGCAGAACCGGACGGGGACGATATACCGCCTGCCAAGAAGCAGCGCGCAAAGAGAGACAACGAGGGCTCCCGATGGACTCCGGAGGAGGAAAGCGCCGTCGCCGGGGAGTATCTCACAGGCGAAAGCATACGCGATATCGCAAAGCGGCACGGACGGACGGCAAACGGCATCAGAGCCCGCTTAAAAAAGCTCGGGCTTATCGAATAACGCTATACTCATTAAAAGGAGGTCGGCTTTCTATTGGACGCATCGGAATCTGAAAGATATTCCGCGCAGCTCGGCATACCCTGTATAGGCGAGGCCGGACAGCGCACGCTTGCGAAGTCATCCGTACTCGTCGCGGGCGCGGGCGGGCTCGGCAGCGTGCTTTTATACTGCCTTTGCGCGGCGGGCGTCGGGCATATAGGCATAGCCGACGGCGACACGGTGAGCCTTTCAAATCTCAACCGGCAAATACTCTATACCGAATCCGATATCGGGACAAAGAAGGTGCTTGCGGCTGAAAAACGCCTCGCCGCGTTGAACTCCCGCACAAGACTGACCGTGCACGACGCTTATATAATCGATGAGAATGTATGCTCTCTTATCAGGGGCCATGATATCGTTATCTCCGCCGTGGATAACAACGCCGCGCGCCGCGCCATAAACCGTGCATGCTGTTATAGTCGGACCCCGCTCATAAGCGGAGGCGTGGACGGCATGTGCGGCACGGTCACTACCGTGCTCCCGGGGGAGACGTCCTGTCTCGAATGCATGGGACTCCCGGACGAGCCTGCAAAGAAGCCAACGTCCTTTGCGCCCACAGTAAGCACGGTCTCCGCAATGATGGCACAGGCGACCCTGCTTTTGCTGCTCAAAGAAAAGCTTCCGTTTGCGGGAGATACTGTATGGTACGACGGCTCCGCGCTCACGACCGAGCATATACGCATTGCCCGCCGCGCGGACTGTCCCGCCTGCGGGAGCGTATAAACGCGGAAAATATGCGCTGTATAACGTATATATATACTCTTTCGCCCGGCCTCAGGCTATGCTATAATCAGTGACAGCGGCTTTTTGATACTATGCAGCTATAAACGGAGTTAATGTATGCTGAAAATTAGACCTTTCATAGATGGCGACGCGGACACCGTAGCCGGCTGGCCGGAAAACGAGCGCGTTTTCAGGATGTGGAGCGCGAATAAGTATAAGTGCTGTCCAATAGCAGGCGCGGATATAACTTCACTCTACGCGAGCATGGGTAAAAGCATGCGTGCGTATACAGCTTATGACGAACGCGGGATCGCAGGACATATAACAGTGCGAGATACCGACGGAACGGGCCGCATCATGCGTTTCGGCTTCATAATAGTCGACCCGGCGCGGCGCGGAGAGGGCATAGGCCGGCAGATGGTCTCGCAGCTGCTCGATAAAGTATCCCGTGAGCCGGGCGTCGAGCGCATAACGCTCGGAGTTTACGAGGAAAACGCTCCCGCGCGCGCGCTTTATAAGAGCCTCGGCTTTGCGGAGGCGGATATTCAGCCCGCCGCTATCGATATAATGGGTGAAAAGTGGCGATTTGTAGAAAACGAATGGCTTGTTTCCCCGCAGACCGCAGGCTGAAAGACAGGAGATACGACTTTGGCAGAGCTTTGGGATATCTTGGACGAGAACGGCACGCCCACCGGCAGAACGGTTGAGCGCGGGCAAAGGCTGAACGCAGGCGAGTATCACCTTGTCGTGGATTCTTGGATAGTCGATAAAGATGGCGGCATTCTTATAACAAAACGCTCTCCGGAAAAGACCTATGCGGGGCTTTGGGAGCCGACCACGGGCTGCGCGATAGCCGGCGAGAGCAGCATCGACGCCATAAAGCGCGAGACGCGCGAGGAGGTCGGGATAGAGCTTTCGGACGAGGGACTCGAATTTTACGGGCGCTTTAAGGTCGCAAAGGACGACCGTATAAGATACATACGCGACGTATATATAGGCTGGCAGGACTTTCGCCTCGGCGACGTCATACTGCAAAAGGGCGAGACGAGCGACGCCATGCGCGCGACGCCCGGCGAGATAAGGCGCATGGTGGAGGACGGCAGCTTTCTCCCGTCGGGTATAGTTTTCTATTACGATAAGCTGCTCGAAAGAATAGAACGCGGACGGTGAAAAGATCATAGAAGCGGATAAGAAACAGAAGCTCATAGGGCATATAGTGGCGGCCTGCACCATCGTAGTATGGGGCTCGACCTTCATAGCGAGCAAGGTGCTGCTCAAATACTACTCAGCGGCATATCTCATGATGATGCGCTTTGTCATAGCGTACGTCGTGCTTTTGATAGCGCGCCCGAAATTCCCGAGGCCCGTCATAAAAAACGAGCTGCGGCTTGCGCTCTGCGGGCTATTGGGCTGCACGCTGTATTTTGTGGGCGAGAGCAACGCACTGAGCTTTACGCTCGCGTCAAACGTGAGCATTATCGTCGCCGCCGCGCCGATATTTACATCCATACTCGCGCACTTTCTCACAAAGGACGAAAAATTTCACAAGAACGTGCTGTTTGGCTTTATAATAGCCTTTTTGGGCGTTGCGCTCGTCGTATTCAACGGCACGGTCATTTTAAAGCTCTCTCCCGCCGGGGACGCTCTCGCGCTGTTTGCCGCGCTGTGTTGGGCGGGGTATTCCGTGACCGTAAAATCGCTGCTGCCGAAGTATGATATAATCATACTGACGCGGCGCACGATGCTCTACGGCTTTATAACGTCCCTGCCGCTTTTGCTTTTTGAGAGAAATGCCTTTACGCTCGCGCCCTTTGCAGACCCGGGGAACCTCTTTTGCATCGTATTTTTGGGCGTGCTCGGCAGCGGAGTTTGCTATGTGACATGGAACATAGCCACAAAGCGGCTCGGCGTGGTCACGACGAACAGCTATATATACGCAAATCCGTTCATAACCATGGTCGCGGCGTGGATGTTTCTTAACGAGAAAATATCCGTCATGGGCGCGATAGGCGCGGTGCTGATAATCGCGGGAGTTTTCCTCAGCGGAAGGAAATTCGGCAGAAACGGCGTCAGCATCAATTCAGACGCCGTAAAAATAACGGGACCGATAAATAAAGAAATAAACGGAGGTATCAGAATGAACAGCACAACCGACAGTTTCAAGCTTGCAAACGGCACGAACATACCCTGCGTGGGCTTCGGCACATGGCAGACTCCCGACGGCGACGTATGCATAAACGCAGTAAAAACCGCGCTCACCGCTGGCTACAGGCATATCGACACCGCCTATGCCTACAAAAACGAAGACGGAGTCGGCGAGGGGATCAGGCAGTCCGGCGTCGCGCGCGCAGATATATTCCTCACGTCAAAGCTTTGGAACAAGCACAGAGGCTATGAATCCGCACTCAAGTATTTTGAGCGCTCGCTTCAAAACCTCGGTACAGACTATCTCGACCTTTTCCTCATTCACTGGCCCGCCAACAAAAAGCAGTTCGATAACGCGGACGAGCTAAACCGCGAGACGTGGCGCGCCTTTGAAAAGCTTTACGAGGAGGGACGCATCCGCGCGATAGGAGTATCGAACTTTAAGGAGCATCATCTTGAAAGCCTGTCCGTGACCGCCAACATAAAGCCCATGGTCGATCAGATAGAACACCATCCGGGCTTTATACAGACCGATGTAATAGCATATTGCAAAAAGAACGGCATTCTCGTCGAGGCATGGAGCCCGCTCGGCAGCGGCGCGCTGCTCGGCGACGAGAGAATGCTCGCCATGGCAAAGAAATACGGCGTCACTCTGCCGCAGCTTCTTATACGCTTCTGCCTCGACGACGGCATACTGCCTCTGCCGAAATCCGTGACGCCCGCACGCATAGAGTCGAACGCCATCCTGGCCGATATATCGATATCCGCCGAGGACGAGGCGTTTTTGCGCTCTAAGGAGCTCCGCTTCGGCGGTTCTCTCGATCCGGACGAGGTCGATTTTTAAGGCTTTCGTACCGAACTCATAGGCTTGATATCAAAAAGAGCACGCCCGCCGCGGATATCCTCCCGGCGGGCGTTTTGGTGCTAAGCTTCATCAGGACGTCAAAGTATTTAACTTCCGAACCAAAAAAAGCGGTCATGCCCGGTTATGAGCATGACCGCTTTCTTGTTTCAGCCTTTAAGGCTCATGGGCGGTTTACTTATCCGCTCTTGCCTTATAGCCCTCGAGTCTCTCCTTGGCTTCCTTTTCCGCCTTCGCGAACAGGACCTTGGCCTCCTCGGGGAACATCTGCTTTAAGGTCTTGTATCTGGTCTCGCCCGCGAGGAAGTCCTGATAGTTGCCCGTGGGCTCCTTGGAATCCAGCGTGAACGGGTTCTTGCCCTCCTCCTTGAGCTCGGGGTTGAAGCGATAAAGCTGCCAATAACCGGTATCGACGGCCTTCTTCTCCTCAAGCTGGGAGTGACCCATGTTGATGCCGTGGTTGATGCAGGGCGCGTAGGCGATGATGAGCGAGGGGCCGTCATAGGCTTCCGCCTCGAGGATCGCCTTGAGGAGCTGGTTCTTATCAGCGCCCATGCAGACCTTGGCAACGTAGACATAGCCATAGGACATGGCCATAGCGCCGAGATCCTTCTTCTTTACGCGCTTGCCGGCTGCCGCGAACTTTGCGACTGCGCCCGTCGGGGAGGACTTGGACGCCTGACCGCCGGTATTGGAATAGACCTCTGTATCGAGCACGAGCACGTTTACATCCTCGTCCATTGCGAGAACGTGGTCGAGTCCGCCGTAGCCTATATCATATGCCCAGCCGTCGCCGCCGATGATCCATACGGACTTCTTTATGAAGAGATCCTTGTCGGCATATATCGCCTGGAGCAGCGTCTTCTTCTCGCCGTCCTCAAGCGTGGGTATGCAGCGCTCGAGCACTGCCTCCATCTGCGGAGCGAGCTCCTTGGTGACGTCTGCGGACTTGGCGTTCTCCTGCCACTTTGTGAACAGTGCGCGCGCGTCGTCGCAGATATCCATCTCGAGAGCCTTGGCGATCTTGTTCTTTAAGGCCTTGCGTCTCGTTACGGTGGCAAGGTTGATGCCGTAGCCGAACTCTGCGTTGTCCTCGAACAGCGAGTTGCCCCATGCCGGACCCTGACCCTTTTCGTTCTTGGTATAGGGGCAGGTCGGAGCGGAGCCGCCGTATATAGACGTGCAGCCCGTTGCGTTCGCGATTATCATGCGGTCGCCGAAGAGCTGTGTTGCCAGCTTGATGTAGGGAGTCTCGCCGCAGCCTGCGCATGCGCCGGAGAACTCGAACAGCGGCTGCAGGAACTGAGAGGACTTTACGTTCTTCGGGCCTGCGACGTCCTTTGCGACGGGCAGCTCTATGCCAAATTCCCAGTTGGCCTCTTCCGCTTCCAGACATTCGGCAAGCGGCTTCATTACGAGAGCCTTTTCCTTGGCGGGGCAGATATCCGCGCAGTTGCCGCAGCCCGTGCAATCGAGCGGCGAGAGCTGCATGCGGAAGCGGTATGCCGCATCCTTTATCTTTGCGTCCTTGGTGACGTATGTTGCGGGCGCATCCTTAAGCTGCTCGTCGGTCGCGAGGAACGGACGTATGCAGGCGTGCGGGCAGACATATGCGCACTGGTTGCACATTATGCAGTTGTCGGGTATCCAGTCGGGAACGTTCACGGCTATGCCGCGCTTCTCAAACTTGGTCGTGCCGGTGGGTACAAAGCCTCTCGGATCGAACTTCGATACGGGCAGCTCGTCGCCCTTGAGCACGGATATGGGATGGATGACGTCGAGGAAGTACTCGTCGTCCGCAAGCTTTGCGGGAGCAGCGCCGGTCTTTACGGTCGCCCAGCTCTCGGGGTACTTTATCTCCACGAGGTTGTCCGCGCCTGCGTCTATGCATGCCCAGTTCTTTGCGACGACGTCGTCGCCCTTCTTGCCGTAGGTCTTCTTTATAGCGGCCTTCATATACTCATACGCGTCTGTGAACGGTATGACCTCCGCGATCTTGAAGAACGCGGACTGCAGGCAGGTGTTGATGCCCTTGCCGTTGAGCTTGAGATCCTCGTTGATCTTATTGCAGTTCAGGTTATAGAACTTAAGATGCTTTTTGGCTATGGCATTCTTCATCGATGCGGGAAGCTGCTCGTCCATCTCCTCCGCGCTCCACGGGCTGTTTAGGAGGAACGTGCCGCCGTCCTTTATGGCGGAGAGCATGTCGTATCTTATAACATAGCTCGGGTTGTGGCAGGCTATGAAGTCCGCGACGTCGATAAGGTACTCGGACTGTATGGGCGTTTTGCCGAAGCGCAGATGCGATACGGTGATCCCGCCGGACTTCTTGGAGTCATAGTGGAAGTAGCCCTGGGCATACATGTCGGTGTGGTCGCCGATTATCTTTATGGAGTTCTTGTTTGCGCCGACGGTTCCGTCAGAGCCCAGACCGTAGAACATGCAGCGTATGCAGCCCTCGGGGGAGGCGTCTACCTTCTCGGAATAGTCGAGGTTGTTGCCGGTGATATCGTCTATGATGCCGACCGCAAAGTGGTTTCTGGGCTCGGCAGCGTCCATGTTCTTGTACACGGCGTTTATCATAGTGGGGGTGAACTCCTTGGAGCCCAGACCGTAACGACCGCAGGTGACCTCTGCAGTCCTGCCCTGCTGGAACATGGCGGTTATGACGTCCTGATAGAGCGGCTCGCCGAGGCTGCCCGGCTCTTTTGTTCTGTCGAGTACGCATATCTTCTTTGCGCTCGCGGGGATAGCGGCGATAAAGGCGGATGCGTCGAACGGGCGATACAGATGCACCTTTACGCAGCCGAGCTTCTGGCCCTTCTTGTTAAGGTGGTTTATCGTCTCCTCAACGGCCTCTGCGCCGGAGCCCATTATTATTATGACCTTGTCCGCATCGGGTGCGCCGACATAGTCATACAGATGATACGTTCTGCCGAACTTCTTGGCAAACTCGTCCATGGTGGCCTGCACTATAGCGGGAGTCGCCTCGTAGTACTTGTTCGCGCCCTCTCTGTTCTGGAAGTAGATGTCGCCGTTCTGTGCGGTGCCCTGCATATGAGGATGATCCGGGTTCATGGCTCTCTCGCGGAAGGCCTTTACGTCGTCCCAGTTCACCATGGATGCAAGATCGTCATAGTCGAGCATGTCTATCTTGGATACCTCGTGCGAGGTCCTGAAGCCGTCAAAGAAGTTTACGAACGGAACCTTTGCCTTGAGCGTGGACAGATGGGCTATGGCAGCCATGTCCATGACCTCCTGCACGGAGTTGCCGCACAGCATTGCAAAGCCGGTCTGACGCGCGGCCATAACGTCCGCGTGATCGCCGAATATGTTGAGCGAGTGAGCAGCCAGCGCGCGCGCGGAAACGTGGAACACGCAGGGCAGCAGCTCGCCGGATATCTTATACATGTTGGGGATCATGAGCAGCAGACCCTGAGACGCTGTGAACGTGCTCGTGAAGGCGCCCGCCGAAAGAGAACCATGCACGGCGCCTGCCGCGCCGCCCTCGGACTGCATCTCGGATATCTTCATGACCTCTCCGAAGATGTTCTTTCTGCCGCCCGCAGCCCACTCATCGCAGGCCTCGGCCATAGGTGACGATGGCGTTATAGGATATATCGCGCCGACGTCGGAAAAAGCGTATGCGACATGCGCGGCGGCGGTATTGCCATCGATAGTCATTTTTTTGCCCATTAAAACGTACCTCCTGATTATTTTAACAAATATTTCGATAAAAATACTTATTCTGCATCAAAGCTTTAAAGCAAAGCTCCAATTATTTATTATAAAGGAATCCGCCGCATATAGTCAAGATTATACGGCGGTCAAAAGGTTTTTTTGTCGGTATTATTTACGATTTGCTCACGCTCTGCCGTGATTTCTTATCACTGTGTCACTGCACTGTATCAAACAGTGCTTCGGTCCTGTGCTCAGACGTTGAACTTAAAGAACACCACATCTCCGTCCTTGACGACGTATTCCTTGCCCTCCTGGCGGACGAGGCCCTTTTCCTTGGCCTTCGCCATATCCCCGCCGAAGGCTTTTAAGTCCTCAAACGCTATGACCTCGGCTTTTATAAAGCCGCGCTCAAAGTCGGTATGTATCTTGCCCGCCGCCTGCGGAGCTTTTGTTCCCTTTCTTATCGTCCATGCGCGCACCTCGTCCGGACCCGCCGTCAAAAAGCTTATGAGCCCGAGCAGGGAATAGGAGCGCTTTATGAGCTTTGCGAGTCCGGAGTCGCCTATGCCCATCTCCTCGATAAACATATCGCGCTCTTCGGGATCAAGAGAGGAAAGCTCCTCCTCCACCTTTGCGCTTATCAAAAGCAGCTCGGAGCCCGTGCTCTCGGCATACTCCGCGAGCCTTGCCGCGAGAGGTATCTCCTGCGCGCTCTTTCCTATATCGTCCTCGGCGATGTTTCCGACGTATATGACCGGCTTATCCGTCAGCAGGAACAGATCCCATATCGTATCGCGCTCCTCGTCCGTCGCCTCAAGGGTGGACACGGGCATGCCGCTCTCAAGATGCGCATAGAGCCGCTCGAGCACGCCGGCCTCTATGGCGTATTTCTTGTCGCCGCTCTTCATCATCTTCTGAGTGCGCGCGAGGCGCTTTGCGACGGTGTCCATGTCGGCGAATATAAGCTCAAAGTTTATGGTCTCCACGTCGCGTATAGGGTCAATGCTTCCGTCCACATGCGTTATGTTGTCGTCCTCAAAGCAGCGCACGACCTCTATAACGGCGTCGACCTCGCGTATATGTGAAAGGAATTTATTTCCGAGGCCCTCGCCCTTGGACGCTCCGCGCACGAGCCCGGCTATATCCACAAACTCTATGGTCGCAGGCGTGAACTTTTGCGGATGATGCAGCTCCGCGAGATAGTCAAGTCGCACGTCAGGCACGCTGACCACGCCCACGTTGGGCTCTATAGTACAGAAAGGATAGTTGGCGCTCTGCGCCCCCGCCTGCGTCAGTGCATTGAACAGTGTGCTTTTTCCCACGTTGGGAAGTCCGATTACGCCTAATTTCATATCCCGTGACCTCGATAAGCTATATTTATATCCATATATTAATACAATAAAGCACTGTCGGCAAGCGGCAAAAGAAGCGACCGCCGCGCATACCGTTCACATAGTATCGCGCAGCGCTTATCCGGGCGCATTTACACGGTTTTTACCCAAAATCGCTTGACGGCGGCGCAAATGCGGTTATAGTGGAATTATTGAAGGATATCGGGCATTGACGGAGCAGGCAAAGGAGGATAACGTGACGGACGAGTTATTTTTAGGCATAGACATAGGCACACAGGGGGTACGCGCACTCGCGGCGGACGCGCACGGACGCATCGCGGACAGCGAAAGCCTGCCTTTTAAAAGCATCGACCTCTCGGTCGACCCCAAGCGGAAGGAGCAGTCTCCGCACGACTGGTGGGAGACTGCCTGCCTTGTGCTGCGAAGGCTCACGTCCCGCCTCGACGGCGATATCGCCGCGGTCTCTCTCGACGCCACGTCCGGGACTGTGGTGCCGGTAAACGGCGATTTTGACCCGGTCTGTCCCGCGCTCATGTATAACGACGCGCGTTCAAAGGAGCAGGCCGCGCGACTTTCGGGCATTGCAAGGGCTCACGAGCAGAAGCACGGCTATGCTTTCAACTCGTCCTATGCTCTGCCCAAGATAATGTGGTGCATAGAGAACGGCATAAACGCAAAATACTATATCACGCAGACCGATCATATTATGGGCAAGCTTACGGGGGATTTTCTCATAAGCGACTTTTCGAGCGCGTTAAAGACGGGCTATGACCTCATAGACGAGCGCTGGCCTGATTCCTTAAGTGAATGCGGAGTCGATAAAGGCACGCTGCCTGCGGTCACCGGCTGCGGTATGCCCGCGGGGAGTATATCCGCCGCGGCAGAGGCGGAGACGGGCATAAAGCGCGGCACTCCCGTGCGCGCGGGCGCTACGGACGGCTATGCCTCCGCTCTCGCGGCGGGGCTCTCCCGTCCGGGAAAATGGGCGAGCGTGCTCGGCACGACGCTCGTTATAAAGGGCATAACCGAAAAGCTCGTCTGCGACCCGCGCGGCAGGATATACAGCCATAAGCATCCGCAGGGCTGGTGGATGCCGGGCGGCGCGTCCAACACGGGCGGACGGTATTTCGCAAAGGAGTATGAGCGTGACGAGCTCGCCGCGCTCGATAAAAAGGCTGCGGAGCTCATACCCACAGAGCAGCTTTGCTATCCTCTCGCCATGACGGGCGAGCGCTTCCCGTTCGTCTGCGCGGACGCACAGGGCTTTTATATCGGGGAGGACAATCGCGCTATGCGCTATGCCTCCGCGCTCGAAGGCGTGGGCTTTATAGAGCGCATGTGCTACGAGCTTTTAGAAGACCTCGGCTGTGAGGTCGGCGGAGAGATACTCTCTGCGGGCGGCGGCAGCCGCTCCCCGGAATGGCTGCGCATACGGGCTGCCATACTCGGAAAGACCCTGCTCACCCCGGCGGGGACGGACGCCGCCATGGGCAGTGCGATGCTCGCGTCGGTCGGGAGCGCATACGAAACCCTTGCGGACGCGGTAGAGGGCATGTGCGTCATAGGCTCGGTCACGGAGCCGGACGCAGAGCTGAAAAAGCGCTATGACGATATGTACGCCCGCTTTATACGCGAGATGAAGGAGAGATACGGTGAGTATTTATAAGGACTGCGATATACGCGGCATATACGGCGAGGAACTCTTCCCCGCAGACGCCTATGCCATAGGGCGCGCGGCAGCGACGTTTTCGCGCAGCGCGGATTTTTTAGTCGCGGGAGACGTCAGGCTATCCACGCCCGAGCTCAAGGCAGAGCTCATACGCGGACTTATGGATTCCGGCTCAAGTGTAATAGACGCCGGGATACTGCCCACACCGGTATTCTATTTTGCAAAGCGCAGGCTCGGCATATACGGCGGCATGACCGTGACGGCGTCGCACAATCCCGCAAAGTATAACGGCTTTAAGCTGTGCTTCGGGGATATGCCCGTCACGCCGGGGGACATAAAAGAGATAGAGGGCATTTGCAAGGACAAAAGCTTTGTGGCAGGCACGGGCAGTTTAGTTAAGGCCGGCGATATCCTCGCAGAATACAAATCCGCGCTGCTTTCGTTCGTCCTCGGACACGGGCTGCGCGTGGTTCTCGACTGCGGCGGCGGCACATCCTGTCTCAACGCCCCGGATATCTTCCGCAGCGCGGGCTATGATGTGCGCGAGCTTTTCTGCACCCCGGACGGCAGCTTTCCGTTCCGCGACCCCAACCCCGCCGTATATTCGCATCTATCGGCGATAAAGGAACGCGTCGTGAGCGAGAACGCCGATTTCGGCATAGCCTTTGACGGCGACGGCGACCGCGCAGTGTTCGTCGACGAAAAAGGGAACGCCGTCGAGAGCGAAAAGGCTCTCGTGCTCATGATAAACGGTCTCGGCCGGAAGGCTCCGTTCTCCGTGGTATACGACATCAAATCGAGCAGCATCGTGAGGGATTCCGTGCTTTCCGCAGGCGGAGAGGCGATACCCGAGCGCAGCGGACACGCGTTTATAAAGCGCACGTTTTTGG
>CAYVOZ010000043.1:15395-17072 GCA_964453325.1 uncultured Christensenellaceae bacterium
GCGAGATAAGCGGGCATTTCTTTTTCCGCGAGTTAGGCGGGGACGACGGCACATATGCCGGGCTCGTCATGGGCGATATCATATCGCGCGCGGGAAAGAGTCTTAACACACTCGTCTCGGAGCTAAAGCAATACATCATCACTCCGGATATACGCGTGCCGGTGCCATATTCCGAACAGGACGCCGTGCTCTCGCGGGTGCGCACGCTCGGCGAAAAATACGAAATGTCGCTCATGGACGGAGTGCGCATAGAGACGCCGGACGGATGGCTGCTCGTACGAAAGTCAGTCACGGAGCAGGCCATGACAGTACGCATGGAGGCGGGGAACAGGGACGGTATAGACGCGCTTGAGGGCCTGCTCGCAAGCGCCGCTCCGGAGCTCGTTAGATCCTGACGCCGTTATCCGGTACGCATTTTCCTAAACCATGCATTATCGGAGCCTCAATATGACATCGCCCGCCGCGCTTATTTACGGCGGGTTTTTCTGTTTATATGCAAAAAGCCGTAAAATTACGCAAAAAAGACACAAATAGCGCGCCCGCGCGCCCTTGCATAACTTGACATGTTGTAATATCATATTACTGTCCGTTTTTTCGCTTAAGAGACGGAAAAAAGCAGGGAGGAGAGCGGCTTATGACAAACCGTAATAACAGACGAATGCCAATGCCTGCTCACCTTGTAATAAGAGGGCAGGCCGGATAAAAGACCGTAAGAACGCTTTTTAAGCTTTATATAACTAAGATACGGAGATACTTAAAAATGGAGAAACCTAAATTCTATATCACAACGCCCATATACTACCCGAGCGACAAGCTGCACATCGGCCACACCTACTGCACCGTCGCCGCAGATACCATAGCGCGCTTTAAGCGTCAGACCGGCTATGACGTCATGTTTTTAACAGGCACGGACGAGCACGGTCAGAAGATACAAAAGATAGCCAAGGAGCATAACGTCACGCCGAAGCAGTATGTCGACGAGGTCGTTGCTGGCATAAAGGATCTTTGGAAGCTCATGAACATATCCAACGACGACTTTATACGCACGACGGACGAGCGGCACGTGAACGCCGTGCAGAAGATATTCAAGCAGCTTTACGATCAGGGCGATATATACAAGAGCGAATACGAGGGCTGGTACTGCACGCCCTGCGAGTCCTTCTGGCTCGACCGTCAGATAGTGGACGGCAAATGCCCGGACTGCGGACGTCCCGTCGAGCGCGCAAAGGAGGAGAGCTATTTCTTCCGTCTCTCGAAATATGCGGACAGGCTCATAAAATACATCGAGGAGCATCCCGATTTTATACAGCCCGTATCGCGCAAGAACGAGATGCTGCAAAACTTCCTGCTGCCCGGGCTTGAGGACCTCTGCGTGTCGCGCACGTCGTTCGACTGGGGCATACCCGTCACGTTTGACGACAAGCACGTCATATACGTATGGGTGGACGCGCTCTCGAACTACATCACCGCGCTCGGCTACGGCACGGAGCACGACGAAAAGTACAAGAAATACTGGCCGGCGGACATACATCTCGTGGGCAAGGAGATAGTCCGCTTCCATACAATAATTTGGCCGATAATGCTCATGGCGCTCGGCCTGCCGCTGCCCAAGCAGGTATACGGTCACGGCTGGGTCATACTCGAGGGCGGCAAAATGAGCAAGTCCAAGGGCAACGT
>CAYVOZ010000044.1:0-8236 GCA_964453325.1 uncultured Christensenellaceae bacterium
AATTTACATGCACCCTGTTGTGGAGCACACCATCCAATACCATGAGTTAATCCTGAAATATCTTTAATTTCTTTTGCCTTTACCCATTTTCCTTCTTCAGGAATTGGCGCAGGTCCATGATCTACTCCTTTTTTTACTTTGCACATTTCTTCAACTTTTTTTGTATACTTCATATTAATTCCTCCTTATTTTGAAGTTATGTATTCCTGATAAAATTATATCATAATTCTTAAAATTTAGTAGAAAAAAATCTTAGTAAAATTAACTAAGACTTTATAATATTATTTTTCTATATATCCACTAATAGATTTAGTATACATATCATCTGTTGCTTCTTTATATCTTGATCCTTTATAATCATCTAAAAACCCATTATAAGCTTTGTAAGTTTCATTTGTTTCAGTATCATATACTCTAATATATCCTAATGTAGTATCACTATATTTTTGACTTGTTATATCATAAGTTTTCTGTCTAGCGGTCCATGCATTATTATATGAATCATATGCTTCATTAACACTTTTATTTATAGCTAAAGCATTCTTAGTTTGTTCATTACCATTCCTAATAGTTGTATTAGTAAAACTTTCTTTATATTCTAATGAGTTTAATGAATTTACTAATATATCTTTATAATTAACTAAATCATACTGAGCAGTAGTAACTCCCATAATATTATATACCATATAAAAATATGAATCATATCCTAACGTCATATTAGAACCTATATCTATTATTGATGCCATGAATAATCCCTCACCATTTTTACCATCTTGAGTTTGGAATGTTCCTCTTAATGTTTTATCATCTTTAGATACTTTTTTTAGACTTGAATTACTTTCAAATGATTCTAATGCTACAAAGTTCTTTAAATCAGGAAAGTTAAAATTAGCATATGATGGTTCTATCGATTTAACATATTTTGTATAATCATTAAAACTACTATAAAAAGCATTAACTGATGGACTTGACAATACGATTGCATCTGCTAAAACTTTATCTTGAGTATGTTTAAATGTATTGTAATAATACTGATACCATGATTTTGCTTTATCATTTTTAAGAAAGGGTTGAGCTTTTAGTATTGCAAATATCTGATATCTTGTATCTTTAGGATTATATACTTTTATAGCATAAAACATATCTATCCCAGCAGTTTCTACCTTCCATCCATTAGGTATTTTCATTGTTATTTCATTATTTTCATAATCTTCTAGTTTAAGTTTATTTACTTCACTTTTAACTAAATTAACACTATTTAAACTAATTGTTTTATAAATAACTATGAATAATACAAATAATATAAGTATACTTCCTATAATTAATATTTTTTTGTTTTTAAATATTTTATCTTTCATATTTTTTCTTCTTTCATAAAGTTATTCGCTAAATTAATATATATAAATAAATATGTAATTGATACTAAAAATCCTGCTATAACATCACTAGTATAGTGTACTCCTAAATATATTCTACTCAATCCTATTAGTATTATTAATAATCCTAGCATTATAATTAAAATGCATTTTAAATATTTATTTTTTATATATTTATGTACTAAGTAAATTAAAAAACCATAAAAAGCCATACTGATCATTGAATGACCTGATGGAAAACTATATCCTGATTCATCAATTATTCTATATTCAGATGGTCTTGATCTTTGAACAAGGTTTTTTAATAATATATTTGATATAGTTATAGATATTAAATTACATATTATTAAAATATTTATTTTTTTATTTTTAATTAATACTAGTAAAATTAACGTAAAACCGATTATGAATATTGTTCCACCAAAATTAGTAATTAATTTGAAAAAGTATGTCATAGAATCAGATATTAAATACTTTGAAATAAAATCATATCCAATAATATCTATTTTCATTATATCATTTGTTAAAATATCTTCTAGTATACCTAAAATGCATATTATACATAATAACATAATAATTGATTTAAGATTTTTTACTATAAAATTTTTAATACTATTTAAATACTTTTCCATATTATACCTACTTTTTTTTATTATATCATAAATAATTATTTATTAATCAATAAAATGACCATACATACTTCTTTTTTCGTAACATTCTTCTCTAAGTTTAAATCATTTATTATATTTATTGGCTTACATTCTTCATACATATAGTCTTATACATCTACATCACCATTATTTGTTTCCTTTCTAATTATTGAATTTGAGCGTTGATAATTTTTCATATTTTTTATAAATATTATATATTATGAAGAATTCATCAATTGTTATAGCATGATTTCCAATTACTTTTGTTATTTGTATTCCTGGCATACCCGGTGCATATGTTTTGGTGTTCAAATTTATATATAGCCAATTACAATTAGCGAAAAATCCCTTGTGATGCCACGATTCAAAATTTTCACTTTTAAGATATTTAATAAATTTTGAATCCCATTCTTTTTTTAAATCTTCACCTTTAACAAGAAATGTTGAAATTCCAAAAAAATCTTTTCTCATATTTTCTCCTTTCTAACATCTCATAAAAAAACACTCAAGATAACTTGAGTGAATAAAGTTATCTTATCGATCTAGCTTTACCACCTAATTTAATAGGTTGGTGTGACTTCGTCGGGCTAGTCCCTCCATCACTCTTTATAAGATGTTAAATTAATTATATCATATAATTATTATTTTTGCTATAATTGAAATGGTGTAAATATGAAAATAGTTATAAATATTGAAAATAAAAAAGATTTAAATAAATTCTATAAAAAATTATTCTTATATAGATCCTTCTTATATAAATTTACTACATTTGAATCTATTAATAATAAATATGATATTAATGATATTATTCATGCTTTAAATATTAAAAACAAAACAAAAAGATCTGTTTATATATATGATACATCATGTAATTTAATAGATAATTATCATATATGTAATAACATTTGTGGTTTTAAAAATAATATATGTGCCATGCATCAAAAAAACAAACTAGAAAAAATTAATGGTTGTTGTGGAGAATGTATATACCAATCTAAAGATGGTTGTATTACAAAAAATTTAACTTGTAAATTGTTTTTTTGTTCAGAAGTAAAAGATAAATATAAAGTATATATTTTTGATGATATAAAATTACTTAAATGTTTCACGTTAAGGCAGCAGTTAATAATTAAATCTGATTATTTTTCATTAAGAGAGGATGTTTTAAAAGACCTAAAATATAATAGTATTATTATATCTTCTATTAGAATGATATATAGAATCATAAAAAAGAAATTAATAAAAAATTAATTTCTTTTTATATTCTTTTTAATTAAACCTTCTTTATTACAATAAGCATATATAATTCCATTACCTCTTATTAAAAATCTTGCTTCTGATGCTTGTTCTGAATATAGTTTTACTAATTCACATCTATCTGTAGTAATGTACGCAATAAAAGATATAAAATGTTCTTTTGTCATAGGGTGATTAATTGATATATAATATTCATTTTCTACTACTTCACAGTTTATTATGTGATTAATATCATCAGTTTCTGCTTCTAATCTGAGTTCCACCATGACGGTCAGATCTCTAATTTAGGAAGTATTATTCCACAACAAGATACAATACTTTCCCCATTAGAATGTATTATATTTCCACAAACAGGACATACATAAAATTTAGAATTTTTGATATTACTTGATGTGTTTTTATTTTCTACCACTCTTCCCTCCATAAGTTCAATAACTGATACTCCTAATGTTTTAGCTAAAGGTGCAATTAAAGATATATCAGGTAATCCTTTAAATGTTTCCCATTTACTAATTGTTTTATCACTTACTTGTAATATATTTGCAAGTTCTAATTGTGTCATTTTTTTATTCTCTCTCAATTCTTTTATCATTTTGCCAGTAATATAATTATTCATATTATCACTCCCTAATAGTATTTTATCACTTATTATTTATTTCTTTATCTACTAATCGTAGAGAAAAAAAGAATACACTTCAAATTCGTGTATACTTTTACATTAATAATTCAATTACTCTATTTCTTGCTTATTGGAACTTGTATTTCAGTTAACCATTCATCTTCAGTTTCTTTATTCCAAATACCATCTATATATCTTTCACGAATTGCTTCAATAATTTCATAACCATTATCTTCAATCCATTTCATTAAGAAACTATATGCTTCACTTATACTATTAAATGATCCCTTATGATAAGTACATACTGCAGTAACTGGTTTTAATTTTTCAAACTTTATTGTATCATTTTCAATTCCACTAGATGTAACTGCTTGAGAATATCTAATTCTAATATTTTTATTCTTATATTCTCTATCTAGGTAACTAACATAACAATAATCAGGAGTAATACATTTAATATTCGGGTTGGTTTTCATACATTCTTCTGCAGATGATAAAATAAATTCTGTCATCTTACTAAAATCTTCTATTATTCCTTCCTTATAATATACTACATAATCTGGTAATTCTTTTACAATTGCTTCATATTTCATATTTTTTTCCTCCAATAAACAATTAATTCTTGAAAGTTGATTTTTTGTATTACTAAGTTCATTTTCAATTTCTTTTTTTCTTGATTTTAATAATTCAGAAAGAGAAATCTTTTCATCTATTACGTTCTTAATATTATCAATTGACATACCAATTTGCCTTAATGATATTATTTTTGATAAAACTAACAATTGATCAGTTTCATAAAATCTGTATCCAGATATTTCATCAACATAAGAAGGAATAAGTAATCCTTCTTTTTCATAATATCTTAAGGTTTTAATAGTAGTCTTAGAAAGATTTGAAAATTCACCTATTTTATACATAAAATCACTTCCCATACATATTAATCTATACTCTAAAGGGAGAGTCAACACTTTTATTTATTGTCTTTTATAATACTTCTGCTGCATAAATATGTTGCGATAAAGTATCCACCATAAACAACAACTATAAATAAAGTAGTTATTATTATATTATTGGTTAAATCAATATTACCAAGTAATTTTATTATACCATTTAATTCTCTTAATCCAAAGTAACTATGAAATAATGCTACTACTAAAGGTAATATAAATGCTATTGATATTTGAGAAAATAAAGCTCTTTTAATTAATTTATCATCTGCACCAATTTGTTTTAGTATTCTAAATCTTTCTTTATTATCACTTGACTCAGATAATTGTCCTATGGCAAGTACAGTAGCACTACTAACAGCAAATATAATTCCTAAATATAATCCAACGAATGTTACTATTGCTTTTATTCCTATACTTGATGTTTCCATTTGTAATTTTGTCCTAAGTAATCCTGGATATATATCCTTACTTTTTAAATATCCCTCAAAATTATCTTCAATTAAATCTAAGTCGTCACTATCAACATAATTCCCTACCATTCTAGATTCTAGTGGAGTATGATTTTCTAATAATTTATCACTTATAACAATAATACCATCATTACCTGCACCATTATAATTAGAAACTGCAACCTCAACAATTTTATTAGTGGCTGGTTTCAATATAGTATTATCAATTGTTATTGTATTATTCTTTTCTAATGCTTCAGAATAATATCCTATTATCTGTTCTATATTTACAAGTTCAATATATTCATCATCTTCTATATCAACAATTAACTTTTCTTTATTAAAGCATTTCATTAAATCTATATAATCTGATTCCTTCATAATTGGAATTTTACTATCTAATTCAACATTAGTACCAAAATCTTTTTTAATTTTTTCTAATCCATTATTAGTAACTAAAGATTCTATTGTAATTGTATCAATATTATAAATATCATAAATAGTAGTTTCTTTAACATATTTTTTAAATTCACCATCATTAGATAATTCTCTCAGATCAAATGTATTAATTCTTTCACCCGATTGTTCATATACATTATATCCATTATATAAAGTAAAATCAGTTAAATTGTTTTCCTTTAAATCTGAATTAAATACATTTGCTAAAGACATAGAACCTGATAATATTCCTATAGTTAATAAAAGCATTAATGATATTATAGTAGTAGATATTACTGAAGTATTAACCTTATTATTAACTTGTTTTAATACAAACATATTTAGATTTTTTAAATATACTCTTTTAATAGTTTGGAATACTTTTAAGAAGAAGCCAGCTAGTGAAAAGAACAATAAAAAAGTTCCTAATGCACCTGCAATAATCATTTTTAATGTATCGCTATCCAGCATGAATAATACACCATCAAATAACAATTTATATGCATATACAAGTAATGATATTGATGAAATAAATGATATAAAAGTAACATATTTATTTCTAATTTTGATTTTTTCATTTTTCTTAGATGCATTTAATAGATCAATTAATTTATATCTTGATAATGAAATAATATTAAATATCATTACTAGAACAAATATTATTCCAAAATACATAAGTGTTTTAAATAATGCAAATGATGAAAAAATAAATTTAAATGTAGACATATCTACTTCAAATAACTTTGCAGTAAATATTGATAAAAACTGCGAAAGTCCTACTCCACATAATAAACCTATTATTAATGAACAAAGTCCAACTAATAAAGTTTCTATTACTAATATAGTAGATACTTTTCTTTTACTCATACCTAATGTTAAATAAAGACCTATCTCTTTTTTCCTTCTTTTTATTAAGAAATTATTTGAATATATTATTAAAAATCCTAATATAACTGAAACAAATACTGAAACATATCCAAGTAACACTACAAGTGCTTGTATCATTTCATATTTTGATTCAGTAAGTTTAATCATTGATGTCTGAGAGTCTATTGAGTTGAATACATAAAATATACATACTGCAACTACAAGTGTAAAAAAGTATATACTATAATCTTTAATACTTTTTTTAATATTTTTTAAAGCTAAATTAAATAACATTATTTAAGTCACCTCCAAGTAATGTGACTATATCAATAATATTTTCAAAAAATTCTTTTCTGGTTTTATTTCCTTTTGCTATTTCATTAAAAATTTTACCATCTTTGATAAATATTATTCTATCAGCATAACTTGCAGTAAAAGCATCATGTGTTACCATTAATATAGTAGCTTTTAAATCATCGTTTAAATTTTCTAATTTTTCTAATAGCATTCTAGATGACTTAGAATCAAGTGCTCCTGTTGGTTCATCTGCTAATACTAATGAAGGTTTAGTAACAATTGCTCTAGCAGATGCTATTCTTTGTCTTTGACCTCCTGACATCTGATAAGGATATTTATTCAATACATCTGTAATTTCTAATTCTTCTGCTACTTCATTTACTCTTTTATCTATTTCTTTAGGCTTAACTCCATTAATAGTAAGAGCTAAAGCTATGTTTTCATAAGCAGTAAGAGTATCTAATAAATTAAATTCTTGAAAAATAAATCCTAATTCTTCTCTCCTAAACTTATTTAAATGATTCCCTTTTATTTTAGTAATATCTTTTTCATTAACATAAATATGACCAGATGTTACTTTATCGATTGTAGAAATACAATTTAATAAAGTGGTTTTACCTGATCCAGATGCACCCATTATTGCAATAAACTCACCCTTATCAACTGTAAAAGATATATTATCTATTGCTTTAGTAATATTTCCCTTATTACCATAATACTTTTCAATTTTATCAATTTTTAAAACTTCTTTCATTTTTCCACCTCTAATTGCATTATATTATTAATATTGTTAATTAACAATCGATTTATATTACAAAACCTTACATATTTGTAAGGTTAGTTATATTACTTAATGAACTATTAGGAAACATAATAGATACAACTGTTTTTTCATTTATTATTGAAGTTATATTTATATCATGATTTAATTTTAAACATAATTTTTTACACAAAAACAGACCTATACCAGTAGAGTTATATTTTTTTCTACCATTACTACCAGTAAAACCTTTATCAAAAACTTTATTTAGTTCATTATTTTCTATTCCAATTCCATTATCTTCTATTAAAAGAATTGTATTGTTTTTATTAATCTTTGTACTTATAGAAATTATTGAATTTTTTTCTTTAGAATACTTAATACTATTAACTACTATTTGATTAATTATGAACTCTAACCACTTTGAATCACTCTTTACAAAAGTTTTATCAACATCAATAGTAATCTTAATCTTTTTATTTAAAATATCTTTCTTATTTCTTTTTATAACAAAATCTACTACTTTTCTTAAAGCAACATTATTAACAATATAATCCTCATTAGCATTTTCGC
>CAYVOZ010000044.1:8246-16891 GCA_964453325.1 uncultured Christensenellaceae bacterium
TATAGTACTTGTTCAACATAATTTTCTATTTTTTCTACTTCTTCTTCTATACTATTTGTAACTTTATTATTATTATTTTCTATAATTAACTTAGATGTTGCGATAGGTGTTTTAATTTCATGGCACCATAATTCAATATATTCTTTAAATTCTTCACTACTATATTTATAATCATTAATATTTTCATTCATTGATTTATCTATTTCATATAAGTAATCAACAAACATATTTCCTTCTAAAAAACTAGGCCTTTCTATAATTTCAGTAATTAAATATTTTTTATCTAATTCATAAAGAGTTTTCTTAATATTATTATAAAATCTTACTTTTCTTAAATAGTTATAAATAAAAATACATATATAAGAAACAAATATAATTAAAGGTATATATATAATTAATAAAATATTAACATTAAATAAAATTAACAACATTAATATAGAAATAACTGTAAAAACACAAATAACAATAGATAAAACTTTATCTTTAAAATATTCTATTAATTTCATAATATAATATATCCTTGTCCTCTTTTTGTAATAATCGTATTAGTTAGTCCAATATCATCTAATTTATTTCTTAATCTATTTATGTTTACTGTTAGAGTATTATCATCTATAAATTCGTTATTGTCCCATAAATAATCTATCAAAGTATCTCTTGAAATAATATTTCCTCTATTATTTAATAAATAAGTAAGTATCTTTAATTCATTTTTTGATAAATCTATATTTTTATTATTTCTAATTATAAGAGATTTCTGTATGTCTAAAACTATGTTTTTATACTCAATAATATTATGAGTTGTTTTACCCCTTTTTAAAAATCTATCTATTCTAGCAAGTAAAATTTGTGAGTTATATGGTTTAGTAATAAAATCATCTGCACCATAATTAATACTTAACAATTCATCTAATTCTGTATTTTTACTAGTAACCATTATTATAGGGGTATCTATTTTCTTCCTCAATTCCTTGCATATAAATTCACCATTAATATTAGGAAGATTTATATCTAGTAATATTAAATCACTATTATTATTTAAGATAAAATTAATTGGATCGTCAAAATTAATTATTTCATCAACTTCATACCCGTTATTCTCTAAAAAATTTCTTAATTCTTTTCTTAATTTTGATTCATCTTCAACTATTAATATTTTAGACATAATATCACTCCTTATAAATTACAACAAAAAAGACAAACAATTTAAAGTTTGATCTTTAACGAATTTTTCTTTTTTGATTTTTATCTAGTTCGGCTAAATTAGATAAATAATCTCCACTTATATCCATCTTATTTTCAAAAGAATAATCCAACACTATAGACTTGTACAAATTCAATAATGCTATCTTCTGACCAGGCAATGTCTCTAATTTACTCAAATTTCTATTATCATCAATAATCATCTGAGTAGGTATTGCACACTTATGATCAAAAAAATCATGCAACACATTTTGCTCTGGCGCCATTAAGCTACTAACTACATATTTTATTTCATTTTCATTTTTGCTAAGCCTTATTAAGAAATAAGGTGCAATTGCCTCATTGCTAGGAGTAAAAAGTATTTTTGAATCATTACTACAATCCAATTTCCCAAAATTAAATTTTTCAAATTCACTCATTTTCTCAAATATAGCACATTTTATTCTAGACTTATAATAGTTTAATGCTCTATAATTTGCAGTTTCATCATATTTAACTACATCCTCATAATTATTTATAACTCTATTAATTAAATCATATGAAGTAATAGTTTCTGATGGCGAAAAGCCTAAAACTTCCTCTAAAAATTCATTATAACAACCACCAATTAAATTTTTATGATCGACTCCTAACATATGGCAAATATTTAAATCTAAAATCTCGAAATTTATTTCAGTGGAATCACTAAAAATAATACTATAATCTTTATTTTTATAATATTTATTATATTTTTCTAATAATAAACACATACTTTCTAATGTTTCTTTTGCATATTTTTCGCCTGGATATGGAGCCTTTCTAGCCCATTCATTAACATATTGTAACTCCTTCAAACTTATCATATTATCCCTCGCTTTTGAGATGCTATAATACCATTAAAGTGTCAGAAAGTCAAATTCATTGTTTTAACTTAAATTTTAAAATCATCATAATTTTATTATTATTAAATATTTTTATTAGTTAAAAGTGAAAGAATTGTAATGAGTTACTTTTTGATTTCATATATATCTTCAAAATAAAATGTTAATATCTGTTTTTCTAATAATTCTTTATCCTTATCAATATCATAATTTTTAATTTTTATATAACTTTGTTCTAATCCAAGCTTTTTCTCAATTATTTTAATTAATTCTCCTATAGACATCAATTCATTGCTTATTTTATTTTTTTTTAAATTAATATTTAATCTATCAAAAGTATCAATATAATTCTTATTCATTTTATCTCTGTGAACCTCCAAATTCATTTTGCACAACAGGTTCAATAAGTGATGCTATTTGCTGATTTCTAACTTCCGAGTCTTGCAATAATTATTCTTGCCTTGCAACCTCAAAATTTGAAATGCTATTTTGTTCCTCACGTTCTTTAATGTTAGAAACTAAAGTCCTAAAATCTAATGTTTCACTTTCATTTTCAGGGTTTGGAATAAGAACTTTGAATTCTTTACCTTTTTTATTTTCTATTCCCTGTTGAATTGCTTCAAGTAAACCATTTAAATCAACATTATTTGGTTTTCCACCTAAATTATTATTTATATCAATTTTAAAATTTGAAAAATCATATCCTTTATTTTGTAGAGCTGTCAAAATAGCAAAATCTGTAAATATAGCATCCGGTTTAAAATCTCCGTAACTATTTAACGATTCCATAGTTCTTCTAGATCTTAATTCAAGTAGTTTTGAAATACAATTTGGATCTCTAAGCAATACATCCATATAACTATTGACTGCACTCATAGTACTATAATCAAATTTAGATAATTCATTCACTGCTTTTGCAATAGTTTTATCGTATGTTCCCATTGATTCTTTTCTATATTTATCAGGATCAACTGGTGCCATTCCTCTATATATTTCTCCGTTTTCTCCTTGTAAGTGACCTAAATTCCTCTGATGTCATTGTTGGTCTTATCATTGGATCAGATGGTTGCATTCCATAATTATCATTATTCATATAAATAACTTCCTAACTATATACCTACTATATACTTAAAATATCACATTTATAGAACATATTAAAGCAAAATCGTAAATAACTCTGTAAATTTTACACTAAGAGCAAAAAAACATATTTAAATAATATGCATATAAATAATACTTTTTTTCAGAACTAATTTATATTTTTCAAAATCTTAATATATACTCTGTTTCTGTTTGTTCTATAAATTTTTAAATATATCTTCTTTTTTATATCATTTGTCACTAGTTTCTAATAATTCTATTTCTGCCTTCTTAACAAAGTAATTGTTATCTTTCATAGGAATATTATATTTATTTAAATTATTAATCATCTCGTCTATGCTATTATAATGTTTATTTATATGATTACAATATTCTTCCATTTCAATATATATATGCTTATTATTGACTAATTGAACAACAAATTCATCAGTTTCATTTGAATAAACAATTAAATGATCTTTTAACTCGATCATTTTAGAGTATCCAATTGCTTCAAGCACATTTTCTGCATCTTCTAAAGACTCAACATTACAACTAACTTTGCCTTGCTTAGTTATTTCGTTTTTCTCATTATATTCTTTATACTTATAAGTAACTTGTTTAATATCACTATCCTTTGTAATAATATTTCTAATTAAAATACAATTATTTAATACTGCATTTGGATTATCCTGTTTACTGCAATCATTTTTTAACATATAAATATCATTTAAATCATAGTTTTCTTTTTCTTTAAAATTATTCTCTTCTAATATTTTTTTTAAACTATTAAAATCCGTATCGACTTCAATCGTTATTTCATTTTCATATTTCATATATAAATCTCCATTTTTTGTATGCATATTGTTAAACGTATATATAAGGCCAAAAATAAGCCTATTTGATTATTCTTATATTTCTTCTGAGTTTTTATTTAATGCTTCTTCAGTAAAGTTATTTAATTGGATGCAAAATAAAAACACTTATTAATAACACTTCCAACTATATTAAATTTATAATAACATCTATTAACATAAAAAAGCCTATAACACATGCAATTACTATTTTTTTATTTAACTTAGTCTTATTTAAAAATTTATCCAATAAAGGTTGTATAGTATATAAAAGTATAGTCCCGCCAATTGCAAAATTTCTACTAGCATCCCAATTAACTCTACTATTAATATTTAAAAAATCTTTTGAATAATCCCATAATATTTTATTAGAATATACATCCATATAATAATGAGCAATATATTCAAATACTGTAGTAATAATCCAAATAATTAAAAACACTAGTATTATAGTAATATCTATTTCCTTTGCTTTTTTATTATTAGTCTTTTTCATATAAAGATTACCTAATAGTATTCCAATTAAATTTACAATTAGTAATATAATTCCATAGTGTTCAAAAAAATAATCTACTCTTGTAATTTTAGAAGTTGTGTATTCAATTATAGTAGTTAACACAAAAGTTATCATAGTAAATATACTTATAGTTAAATATAAAACATTTGTTGTCTTATGCTCTTTGCTCATAAACTTTTTCAATAATAAAAGTAATATTAATACTCCAAAACCATATATAGGCAAGAATGGGCCAAATAAAACCCCTCTATTTACAAACACATTTCTTACAATTAAATACCATGCTACTTCATATATCCACCCAATTAATGCATATACACAAAATATAATATAATTATCAGTAATAAAATTTAAAACTTTCTTCATAAACACCTCATTTTAATTATAACATAATTGTATAAAAAAAAACGAACTATTATAGTTCGATTAATTTAATAATGGGGCCTTATTTAAATTCGTTTACGAAAAAACAAGGTTAGAGATAAAACTCAATTACTAATACTAGTATACACTAAATATGAATAAAGATCAATATGTTTTTAAATTAATGATTTATTTATTAATTCTAGTTTTATTTCATTATTTTTTATTTCATTTCTTAATTTAATTTTCAGTTCATTGATTACATCTTTTTGTTTAAAAAAATCATTTCTTAGTTTTTTGAAATCAAAATCTGAAAATCCCATTTCCATAATTAGTTCTCTAATATCCTCACATTTTTTTGATTCTATACTTTCATCATATTTAAATTTTTGCTTGAAATTATTAATCGTACTAATATTCATTTTATTTATAAACTGATCTTGTTGAATATAAACATTAATATTGTTTGCATAGCTGATACTATCGTATAAAGTATCATAGTTTTTTTCATCCATGTCAATCCAATTTATTTTTTTAAAAGTTTTTTCAAACAATTCTATTCTATCAATGGTGTCTTTATAAAACTCATTTGTCTTTTCTATTTTTAATTTATTAACTGTCTTAATATTTGGAATTAATAAAAGAACAATTCCCGTAAAAAGTCCAGCTGATATATTGCTAAGTATTGAGGTTAATAATTTAAATTGTTCATTACCATCAATATAGATGCAAATTAATAGCAGAATCAAAATGATTATAACTAGATAAAGTGAAATTCTTATATACTTGAATGATAAATAATTAAATATATTTTTTATAATCTTTGTACTTTCCCTAATAATTTTTTTAACTTTATACATATAAACTTCTATTCACCTTTCAATATGCCATTTTCTCCAAAAAGAATAACATCATTACTATGAGGTTTGTTATTAGAGTCAAGTTCATCAACACTAACATACTGTGGCATATACAATGCTGTACCGGAAATAATACATTCTCCCTGTCCTAACATAGTTAACATATTCAAACTTGCATCACTCATAAAAGAAACTGTTTTTCTGATTTTTTCTATGTCATTAGGATTAACCAACTTATGAATAAAATAATTATGCAACTGAGATGTTATTGTATTTGAAATATCACTTGGTCTTTGACTCGAAATCATCATATATACTCCAAATTTTCGTCCTTCTTTAATTATTTCCTCAAATACACTAAGTGTATTATTATGAATTTCTGTTTGCTCATTGTCATTTGACAAAAGATTATGTGCTTCATCAATTACAATATTTAAAATGGAATTGATACAATTATCATCTTTTAATTCTTTTTGTTCTTTATATAAAATAGCAGAAAATAACGAAGGTACTATTTCTCTGGTATCTTTATTCACGTTGGACAATTGGATTATTGAAAGATTTTTATTATCAAAAAGAGAATCAGTAATGCTATTTGAATCATTTTTGAATATTTTATTAAAGTCTTTTTTTCTTGCTGCTATTCTTGGTAATAAAGGACTAATATATTCAAAATTAATACCACTTTCACTTTGTAATGCAACTTGCATTATTAATTCTAATTCAAATCTATCAATCCAATTTTCTGGAATAATAAAATCAATGTTTCGTATATCATTGTAGCCACTAATATAAGTTTTAATGCCATTTCCATCATTATAGTAAAATGCATTTGTAGTAGAATTATATGAAATATTACTTATTCCATTGGATATATAATCTCCAACATACCTTCTTAAAACATAAAATTTTGTGCTATCTTTATTTGTTATTATATTTTTTATTACATTTACACCATAATATTCTTCATCATCTACTTTTTCGCTCATTTTTTCAAAAGCTCTTTTTACAACTGGTAATTGAGTTTTTTCTGTAGCATTTAAAATAACACCCATATCTTCGTATGTTAATTTAGAATAATTAAAAGGCAATTTTTCATCTTCTAACATTTCTTTTCTTGTTGATAACTTATATATTTTCTTTTTAGATTTATCTGTTATTGAATTTTTCCCGTATTCATTGTTCAAATCAAATAATATAATTTTAGAATTATTAGATTTTATTTTTTCTAAGTTTGTTATATACTCCTTAAGAATTTTGGCTAATGTATTTGATTTACCACTACCAGTATTACCAAAAATACCAATATGAGATGGAATTAATTTATTTATGTCTAAATAAATTCTATTTGAACTGTCATAAAGATTCTTTCCAATATCAATAGAAAAATCAGGCCTTAAAAAAACCTTATTAAACTCTGACTCATTCATCATTTCTACATTAGCTCCCACAAATGGTAGTAATCTCAATCCCGACAAAAATTTATTATTTGTAATTCTACCTCTTATTTCTAGTTCAACAATATGTTTTTGTGTATGATCATTTAAAAATTCTTCATATTCTCCCGAAATTTGACATATAATTGTATCTAATCCAACATTGGTTTTTACATAACTATTTATTTGTGGAGCAGGAAAAATATCTCCATTAGTAATAATATGTGGAGGAAGTTTTTTATAAAATTCTGCTTTTGCTTTTATCCCTCTCACTTCAATAATTTTACCTATTGATTTAACACTACTATTATTCATATGGCAATACTTCACTTTCTAATATATTGGACAAAGATAATGTAGTATCTTGCTTATTTAATCCTTTTTTGGGATTAATAATTTTTATTTTTTCATGAATTTGATAAATAAATTTATCAATTGAGTCATCATATTTTCCATCTTCTGTTAATTCATTCCATTTAAACCAAAACACAGTTAATCCACTATTTATACACTCTTTTATTATTCTATTAATATGTTCGTCATACCCAGAATATCCAATTACTACCAGTGTAGAGTTATATTTAAATAATTCACTCTTCATTTTAAATAAAACTTCAAAATAATCAGCATCTAATGCTTTATTATATTTACTTAATCCAGGATAGATAATATCTTCTGGACTAATTTTTTCACCATTTACAGTCCCATGTAATTTTGCAATACAATAAGTTGGCATATATCGTTTTGTTTCTATGTTGTAACCTATAATATCAAAAACAGGTAGCGATTTTAACTTTTTTACAGTTACTTGATTATAAAAATATCCAAGTTCATTTAATATATTTTCAATAATAGTATCATAATTTAAAGTGAAAATATTAACTTTCTTCATACTATTATCCCTGTTTTCTGTTTCTAATACTATTTTATTAATATTATAAAGCATATTTCTTATGTTAATTATCGAATTGTTATGGTAATCAACATTATTAAATTTAATAAATTCTTCACAAAATTTGTCTATGGCTTTTGTTTTAATTTCTTTATCTGCATTATTTAGTTTTTCTTCTAATCCATCACCATTAACATCCTTTAATACATCTAATGTTTCCTTAAATTTGCAAAGTTGAGGAAAAGAAGAACCATTTACACCTGATCCAAATAAAAAATTTATATGTGATGATGCAAAGATTTCCTTAAAACATATTTTTTCTGTTCTATCATCCATTTTTTCATCTCCCTTTTTTATAATATAAAAAAGCATAATTCATCTTAAATGAACAATGCTCTTATTCTTATGTATAAATTATATCACTTTTTAAAAATTTAGTCTTCATTATCGACAATTTTTTCAATTTCTGTTCCAATTCGTTCAATAATTCCTACAACTAGTGCATTCCCCATCATAAAGAATCTTTTTTTATCAGTCATTCCTGTATTTGTCCAGTTATCTGGGAATCCATCAATTCTTT
>CAYVOZ010000045.1:0-1599 GCA_964453325.1 uncultured Christensenellaceae bacterium
TTCCGGAGATGCGGCATCCGGCAGCAAAAGAATAAACAGGTCAGGCGGGCGGATATGAGCTCTGCTCGCCTGCTCTCTACAGGGACTGCAGTGTTTCGCTGCGTTTCTCGTCAAAGTACAGAACGTAGCTAAAATCATGGTATGATTTGTGAGCGATCACTTCTTCGGTCCCATTCTGTGAGACGACGTCCACACTATCCCAGTCTTCCCGGGGAAGAATGCACCGCTGGGCGTGATGAAGCAGTTCGTCTTTTGATAATTCTGCTCCTTTCAGAGTATTAACATATTCGCTCCATATAGGGTTTTCGACGTCATAGGCGGGAGCCTGTGTAATGACGCCGCGGTATATCTGTCCGGTCAATATTGCCCGCCAAATATGCGCACGGTCCCATTTTTTCGGCGCTTTTATGGGTTGTATGGGGACAAACGGCGAGTATATACGACAGCTCTTTTGAGTTTGATGTTTGTACTCCGTGTTCACGAGCTGCATCGGCTCGCGTATAGCCTCAAAAAGCCGGTTTGGGGTATCGATCCCGATCTCATGCAGCTTTTCGATCAAGCTTGGTGTATCTTCGTCGCTATTCAAGGTATAGATATCTGTTCTTCTGCCGCTGCGAAGAGCGTCTTTGAGATCTACGAGCAAAACAAGAGATCTCCACAAACGCATGTATATATTGCTGTCTCTTATAAAAAACTCTGTCGAAACGCTGTCTGCGAGAGCTTCAAGTGAAATGTCGCCCGATTCTATGATGGATTCGTATTCCCCGTCGTCTGAAAAGTGGCTTAAGCCTGTCTGCATTCGTACACGCTCCTTTATTTGTTATATGCACAGTATATAGGTGTGCATGTTCGATTTTTAAAACATCAAACTAAATCATAAATGAACCGCTCGTGTATGCCTTATAGAGTCAGTTCTTCTCCGTCCCGCGGAAGCAGCACGTTTGCTCCGGGGAGCAGTTCCTTAAAGCGCTCGGGCGCTTCTCCGTGTATGGGTATCACGCCTCGCCGCGGCCGGACTGTATCATACACCTCGCGCAGCGCAGCCCCTGTCGCGTGCCCGCTCGTATGCAGCCTGTATATGTCGTATCCGTGCAGAAAATCAACTATGTCCGGGTCCTGCGTCTCACCCTCCAGATATCCGCTCCACATGGAATAGAATATCCTGCAGTTTCCGCGGTACGGCTCCATACGCTTTTTAAAGCTCTCGTTTGCGCGGACGAACATGAGAAAACCGGGCCCGTCCGACGCATCGGCGAGCGTTTGATCGTTTGGCAGGCAATGAACGGTATTCTTAAGGCTATAGGTTTTTCGGTTATACCGGCAGTACGTTTCGACGGCTTTTAAAATATCCCTCTGATAACTGTCGCAGAAGATCGGACGGTCATCCGGCACCGCGCTGCAAAAAGCGGCGATGCGGTCGATGTTGGTGGAGGAGCACAAAACGAAGACGTTTTTCTCCTTGAGCATGAGCTTATTTGCAAGCTTTGAAAGCTCCTCCTCGCTAAAGACGCGTTCCCCGCTTCTCGAAAGCATCGTCCCCTCGCAGATAAGGTAGTCCACGAGACCGGCGTATTTTTTTAGAACGGGTATCAGATATTC
>CAYVOZ010000045.1:1609-16764 GCA_964453325.1 uncultured Christensenellaceae bacterium
CGTGCGGAAGTCGCCCGTATGCAGTATCTTCAGACCCCCGGCCTCTATAAGCAGCATATATGCGTCAAAGGCGGAGTGATCCACGCAGAGCGGCGTTATGCGCATATCGCCTACTGATACGGGCCTTCCGGGAACATAGGTTTGCGCCCGCTCCAGCGCATCTATCACGGCGCTTTTGTCGATCACATGATTGAGCCGGTCATTGAGTATCCGGCACATCGCTTTTGCCGCTTCGCCCAGGTAGAGAGGTATTCCGGGCAGCAGACGGCCCATCTCGCCTATATGGTCGCCGTGTATGTGCGTAAAAAAGACGGCGTCGCAGGCCTGTCCGGGCCCGGTCAAACCGGGTATGCAAAGCGGCGGGCCGGGCTTGATGCCCCCGGCGACGGGAAGCTCGCTTCCGAAATCGATAAAGATACGTGTTGAATCGGTCCTGAGCTCTGTAACACACCCCCCGATCTGATGCGTTCCGCGGTGGATCGTAAGCTTCATAAAGATACTTCTCCTTCATATGCGTCGGTATCGGTCAAAAAAACTGTCAGATGATGATTTGTATAAAAACAGTATATCACTTTTTTGCGGCTGCAAATACTGCCGCTGTACATAATTGTACATATTCGGTGTGTGAATTTCGGAGCATCAAACAGACGCGTGCAGATACATGCGGGATGGGGCAGCTGTGCGCAGTAAAACGATGAATAAAAAACCGAAAATCATGAATTGCCTGACGGTTGTTTAAGTCTGAAAGCCATAGTATATCCCGGACGGTTGACGACCGGGCCTGCGTTTAGCGAAGCCGGTTCGACCCGTTCGGGAGTCTGTTATTGAGGCAGGGCTTTTGCGTTAATAAAAGAGTCAAACAGGGTACAGACACAGCCCCGGCTTAGCCCGAAAGCTGTCCGGGAGTATGTCCGTGTCTCCCGGCTCCGGAAAGCTCTGCTCCGGAGCCGGGGCGTTCGCCTGCCGTCAGCCGAACAGCTTTGTTTTAAGGCCGGTTATGCAGAGCTTTTGTGAGATTATCTCACGGACGTTTTCATACACAGCCGAGCGGGCGTCGGCGCCCTGCTCAAGAGCCTTTAAATAGCTCTGGCGTATTTCGGTGCCAATGTTTATCTTGGCTATGCCGGCGCGTATGGCGGCGGTGATGCAGTCCTGCTTTATGCCGCTGCCGCCGTGCAGCACGAGCGGAATGCCCGCGGACGCATACAGCATCGCGATATGCTCTATATCCAAACGGGCTTCGGGTTTTTTGGCAAATTTCAGGTTCTCGGCAACTGCGCCGTGCACGCTGCCTGCTGCGACCGAAAGCCAGTCGCATCCGGTGACAGAGGCAAATTCGCCCGCCTCGGCGACGTCCGTGAAGCCTATACGCTTGCTGAATATCTCCTCATACGGCAGGGCGGGTCCGCTTTCGTGACCGGAAACTCTCCCGAGCTCCGCTTCGCAGGGTATCCCCGCGGAGTGAGCCAGCTCGCAGACCTTGCGCGTCGCTTCCTCGTTTTCCTTGAGAGGCAGTCGGGACGCATCTATCATCACGCTCTGATAACCGCAGTCTATGGCGCGCTCCATCACGGGCATATAGTCGAAAAGCTTGCCGTCCTCATCTATTACGGGTATATGGTCGAGGTGGAGCAGCGTATGCCCGGCGTCCTTATACCTGTGATACTCCATTGCGATGGTCTCCGGGCTTATCGCGCCGAATTTCTCCCACTCTATGCGGGCGACCATCACCATTCCGATGGAGTCCTCGTCGGCTATGGCGCGTATGACCGGCTCCACCATTTCCGGGTAAGGCACGTTGTATGACGGTATCACTTCCCCCGCCGCTCTTGCGCGCTTTACCGATTGAGCTGCATCAAACATCTGACGCTCCTTCCAGACCCCGGCGCAGGCCGAGGTATTTCTTGTATTTTTTAGCATAAACGCCCTCGTTTGACGAGGGGCGGTAGCTTGCGGACTCTCCTGAGGCAGCCGCCGCGGCGGCGCGCAGATCGGGATATACGCCCAGCCGCACGAAGCATATCATGGCGCAGGCAAGCGTTCCGGCCTCGCTGATGCGGGGAACGGTTATCTCTCTGCCGAAGATATCCGCACGCAGCTGCATCCAAAGCGGCGACTTTGCGCCTCCGCCTACTGTGATGATGCGCTGCGCGTGCGCGCCTGCACTGTCCAGTATGTCGAGGCGAAGCTTCATTTCCATGCTCTCGCCCTCTAAAAACGCTCTGAAAAGCTCTCCGCGAGTCGTGGAAAGCGTCATGCCGCTTATCGTTGCGGGTATGCCGCCCTCCGAAAAGTCAGGTATGACTAATATGTCGGTGGGCTCGGCGGGCGCCTCGGCATTCAGACGGTCATAGCTGTCACCCTGACTGCGAAGCTCTCCGGCAAGCGTGTTGCGAAACCACTGTACGGTGCTGCCGCCGGTATAGTTAACGGCATAAGCGGCATAAACGCCGTACGTTATATACGGCACCATAGTCAGCCTGTCCGCCACCATTCTGTCGGTATCTACTCCGCCGCCCAGCAGCAGAGTCATGCAGTCGACGGTACCCATTCCGTTGGCGGCCTCACCGACGTCAAAGGCTCCGCTGCCCGCCGCCGCGCATATCTGGTCGTGTCCTCCCAGCATCAGGAGCGGTCTAAAGTCTATATTGAGCTTTTCGGCGAGCTCTGCGGACATTCTTCCGGCTTCGCCGCCCACGGGTATAAGCCCGGGCAGAGCGTCCGCGTTTAACCCGGAGAACTCTACGCCGGGCGTCCACCATTTTTTAGCTCGTATGTCCAGCATGCAGCTGCGCGAGGCGAGGGAGTATTCGCAAACGTGCTCCGCGCCCAGCCTGTATGCGACATAGTCCGCCACAAAACAGAGCTTGCGGACGCGCGGGGCAAGAGCGGGGTCGGCGTCGAATATATGCCTCAGCTTAAACATGGAAAACATCGGGTCGATATAGTGCCCGGTGACGGCATAAAGCTCACACTCGCTCATGCTCTCCCCGAACGCGCGGCAGGCGTCCCCGCCGCGCGTGTCTATATACAGCATGAAGTTGTTGAGAGGCTTGTCTTCGGAGTCAAGGCACGTGAAGGACTCGCCGAAGCTGGTTATGCATACAGCCTCAAGCGTGCGCTGTCCGCTGACTGCAACAGCCTCGGCCAGCACCTCTAATACTGCCGAAAACACCGTCTCCGGATCAAGCTCATACATCCCGGGTGAGGGCATGAGCGTGGGATATTCGCGATATGCGTGTGAGAGAACGCGCATATCCTCCGAAAATATAGTAGCCTTGACGCCGGAGGTGCCGACGTCAAGTCCTGCCGCTGTCATATCCGCCTACCTCTTGAGGAAGGGATACTCGCTGAACAGCGGGTAGAGTATAGGCTCGTCCTCTTCGACGTCGGGGAAGCGGCCGACGCTTTCATAGAAATGGTTATCGACGTTGTCGTCGTTTACACGGCTTACCTCGCCTACCAGCACCCGGCTCTCCTCGGCCCAGAAGCTGTGATACTGTCCTGCGGGCAGCGCGACGCTCTGACCGGGCAGCAGGACTATGCGCTCGCCTGCGGGCACGGTGTAGTGGCGGCCGTCGCTCATGATGGTGACGGGGGTATCGAGCTTTTCTTCGTTCGGGCCGGAGTTATAGCAGCGAATGACGAGCTTGCCGCCGCCGCGGTTTATTATATCCTCTATCTTCTTATAGTGGAAATGATAGGGGGTGACCTGATCCACGTCGGAGAGCAGGAGCTTTTCCGCATAGGGCTTGGTGCCGTCTGCGTTATGGAAGTTGCCGTTACGCAGCGTTATCATGAGCAGGCCGATCTTTGAGTAATCTCCGCTGCCGAAGTCGGTTATATCCCACCCGAGCATATTGTCGTATATCTCGCGGTATTCCTCGCCCTTATCCTTCCATTCGTCATATGTCCAGGTCACAAAGGGCGGCATTGCAAAATGCTGGGACTTGATAAACTCCACTGCATCCTTCATTATAGCGTTTAGCTCGGAACGTTTCATAGCATCCTCCGTATAGTTATATATTTGCACGCGCCGAAGCGCGTTGGCATTCAGTCATTCGGTCGTCTTACGCAGCTTGAGCATAGGCTCTATCAGTAGCTCTGTCACGCCGTTCTCCCCCTCGATGCGCCGCATGAGCAGCTCCATGGCGCTGCTCGCGATATCCGCGATGGGCTGACGCACGGTGGTGAGAGGAGTCTCGAGCAGAGAGGAATATATAAGATCGTCATAGCCGGCGATGGCAATGTCCTCCGGCACGCGCAGGCCGTTTTCCTTTAACCGCGCGAGAGCGCCCATCGCCATGACGTCGTTTATGGCGGTTATCGCGTCGGGGTGATGGGCAAGCGCTTTCTCTGCGGCTATACTGCCGCCCGGAAAGTTCGGCTCGGAGGGTATTATCCAATCCTCGCTCATTTTCACGCCGCATTCCTCAAAGGCACGGCGATAGCCCGCTATCCTCAAAGACGAGAAAAGCACCTCTCGCTGCCCGCAGAGCAGCATTATGCGCCTTCGCCCGCTCTCTATCAGATGCTTTATGAGCATATAGGAGCCCTTTGCCAGATCGCACATAACGCAGTCCGCAGAAATGCCCTCATAGCGGGTAGTGGCAAAGACCAGCGGTATGCCCGCTTTTTTAAGGTTGAAGAGATGCGTGAGGTCATAGCGAGCCGCGGCGCAGGGTACAACTATCACGCCCTCTGCACGCTCCTCCATCATCCTGCGCACAGAGGCTGCCTCGAGGCGGATATCATCGTTGGATACGCCTATCGTCAGGTTGTAGCCTGCGCGGGAGGCATATGTGTTTATCTCGTTGGTCAGCATACCGAAGAAGGGATTGGTGATATCTGTTACGACCAGCCCTACGGCGCCCGAGCGCCGCATTATCAGGCTGCGCGCGTTCGCGTTCGGGGAATAGTTAAGCTCCTCGGCTGCGCGTATTACTCTTGCTCGAGTATCGCTGTTCACGCCGGGTCTGTCGTTAAGCGCCATAGATGCCGTCGCCGGAGAAACGCCGGCCGACTTTGCAACGTCCCTAAGATTGCTGCTCATGATGTCCTTTTGAATCGTTTCAGATTTTCGTGCATATTCTTTATACTATTATTTTCGGGGTATGTCAAGGGCAAGCGTCGCTGATTTGAAACGTTTGAATACAGCGGAGGCGGAGACCGGGGGAATACAGGATCATGAGCATGCACACAGGAAAATGACAAAGCGCGGAGCATGCTTCAATAACAGCGGCTTGCTCTCACGCATTACTTCTCCGGCTCTGACCCGATGCATGCGTCGGAGCTGACAGCGAGCGCTATGGCTGTCACCACGCACCAGACTAAAATACGCAGGGCTTTCATGCAAGCACGTCATGTGAGCGGCAGCTATAAGCCTATAACAAAAAAAGCCCGTAAGGGCGAAAAACCGGCCGGTTTTACTGTCGGTCAAAAGCCATGCCTGCTTATCAATACTTCGTTTCTGTTTAAATACGCTTAAGAATATGCTCAATATACAAGCCCGCAACATTAATATCCGAGTTTGCATAGACCATCCTTGCGCCCACGACGTCCTCGACCTCGTTTAGAACGGGACGTCCGCCGTCATACATTATGTCTATGCCGACAAAGTCTGGCTTCAGAGACTCGTATATTGCGTTGATTATATCGAGCTCCGCCCGGGTCGGCTCGTGCGCGGCGGCGCTGCCGCCGAGGCAGAAGTTGCTGCGGAAGTCTCCGCGCGATATGCGGGTATATGCGGCTATCACGCGTCCGCCGAGCACATAAAAGCGCGTATCGCGACCGCGCACATCGGCGACGCGCTGCATTATATGCGGCCTGCCCATCATGCGCTCAAACGCAGCGGCGTATTCATCGGCATTCGTGACGAGATATACGTCCCGCCCGCCCTTGCCGTCGAGAGGCTTCAAAACAAAGGGGTATTCGGGCTCGGCGAGCTTATGCGAAACGCAGCACGTATCGAGCACGTGAACGCCGAGCGACGCGGCAAGGCGGTATGTGCTGAATTTATCGTTGCATATGCTGCTGACGTGGGAGCTGTTGAACACAGGGACGCCCATCTGCTCATAAAACCGGGACAGAGGCGGGTTCTGCGTGCGGCATATCGCAAAGTCCGGCGCGGGCAAAAACGCGCCGTCGTACCGGAGCATGAGTTCTCCTCCGCGTATGCACTGTTCCAGCCTATCCTCTATCAAAAGCGTGAGCCCGGCTCCGCGCGACGCGCATTCGGAAATGAGCTGTTCAATATACCATGCGTTTCTTGCGGCCTCAAAGTCGGAATAGATAAGATGCGCCTTCATCCCGCCTGCCTCGCTAAAAATGCCATTATGCTTTCCGCGACGTTCACGCCCGTGCATTTATACATGTTGATAAAATGCGCGTTGGAGTTGACCTCGCAGAGCACGGGCTCATCGTCCCTGCCGAAGAGTATATCCGCGCCCGCGAACGAAAGTCCGAGCGCCTCAGCTGCGCGCACCGCGACGGATATCTGCTCCTTTGACGGAGCATAGGCCCTCATGCTCCCGCCGCCGGTTATGTTGGCGCGGAAGTCGCCGTTCTCCGAAAACCTGTACATGCACGCGGCATATTCGCCGCCGACGATGTTTATGCGGATATCCCGCCCGAAACTTGTTTCTATGAGCTCCTGAAACACGAGCGGCGTTGTGCCGGCCGCAGTCATTTTTTCGGCGAGCTCCGCGCTGTCGCGCGCGAGGTATACCTGCTCTCCGAACGACCCGCAGCACTCCTTTACGACGAGAGGATAGCCTAACTCGTCCCCGATACGCTCTATAAAAGCCGGGTCAGGGGCAGCCGTATCAAAAAAGGTCTTTGGCGAAAGTATTGTTCTTGGCATTTTTACGCCGCTGTTAAGCAGCCTAATATACATGAGCGACTTATCGTCGCAGGCTTCTATCGCTGTGGAGGAGTTATATACGGCAAGGCCGCAGCTCTCGAGCAGTGCGGCGAGGCGTATATCCTTATCCCAAAAGAGCACAAAATCCGGTCTTGCGCCTGCCGCATTTATCGCAGCGGCAGGGTCTGCGCCGAGCATGCCTATAAGCCCGGTGTTGGTATACTTTTTCAGCGTGATATTGTGCGCGGCGGCTGCCCGCCCGAGCCATGCGGCGATCTCCGCGAATTTATCCGTGTTCAGATAGTGATTTACGACGAGCCATCCGTTCATGCTAATATCCGAAGACCTCCGCAGCGCGCTCCATGTTCTTGATTATCTCCACGCCGAACGGACAGCGCGTCTCGCACGCTCCGCATGCAATGCACTCCCCCGCCGGGTGCTCAAGAGCCCTGTAATGCTCCCGCACTGTCTCCGGCATGCCCTTATTTCCGTCCGCGAGCTTCAAGAGCTTGGTCACGAGCGCGACGTCTATATCCATGGTGCAGGGTGCGCAGTGACCGCAGTACATGCAGTGTCCGCGCCAGCTTATGCGCGGAAACTCCGCGAAGGCTGCGGCATAGTCCTTCTCGTCCTCCGACGCGGTCTCATATGCAAGCGCCGCGTTGAGCTCGTCCATGCTGTGAGCGCCGACCATGACCGCCGATACGGCGGGACGTGTGAGCGCATAGTGTATGCACTGGCTTACGGTAAGGGCCTTGCCCGCGGGCGACTCGTCGCAGAGCAGGTCTCCGCCTCCGAAGGCCTTCATTACGGTTATGCCGATCCCCCGCTCAAGGCAGGTCTCGTATAATTCCTCGCGCAGGGGGTCGATGTTTTCCAGTTTGCCGGAATAGCTCTCCTCCGCCCAGAGCGCCTCGCAGTCCTCGCTGCCGGGGAGCAGGTCATAGCACGGATTGACGGAGAACATGAGCACGTCTATAAGGCCGCTTTTGACTGCGGCTAAAGCCGTCTCCGGGTTATGGCTGCTTATGCCGAGCGAGCGTATGACGCCGCTCTTTTTTAGCTCCAGCGCATAGCGCATTATCTCGCCGCCCGCTATTTTCTCCCATGTATCTGCCGAGTCGACGTAGTGTATCATGCCTATGTCGATATAGTCTGTTTTGAGGCTTTTAAGCATTTCCTCAAAAGAGCGGCGCACCTCGGCGGGCTCTCTCGTCGCGGAATACTGGCCGTCCTTCCATACAGTGCAAAGGTGCGCCTGCAATATAAAGCCCTCGCGGCGCCCCTCAAGCGCGCTGCCTATGCTCTCGCGCAGCAGGGGATCGGGGCTGTATAGATCCATGCAGTTTATTCCGCCCTCTATCGCGCGGTCGAATATCTCCCTCGCAAACCGGGGATCCTTTCCGGAAAAGCCCTCGCAGCCCATGCCTATCTCGCTTAAAGAAATGCCGGTCTTTCCAAGCTGTCTGTATTTCATACACGACTCCTTTATAGTACCTATAGTATCAGTACTCAGTATAGCGCTTTCGGTATGCATTTTGCAAAGGACGTTTACGGGTACGGGAAATAAGCGGACTTTAAAGCACCGGCTCGGTCCATTCTCCGCCGCCGCCTGCGTCTCCGCCACCCGTGCCGCCGCCTGCGCTTCCGCCTCCGGTGCTGCCTCCGCCCGTGCTTCCGCCGCCTGCATCGCCTCCGCTGCTGACGCTCTCGCTTTCTCCGCCGCTGCTCTTGTCGCTCTTTTTGGACTTCGGCACTTCAAACTCCTTTTCGCCGACCTTGTCCTTTTCCATAAAGCCCATGCCGGTCTCCGTCTGCACAAGATAGCAGTCTCCGAGATCCTCCAAAATGTGCAGCTTTGTATTGCGCGCGAGCGCTTCAAGCTCGTCCTTCATTTCCGGATCGGAGTATAAAGGCGCGCGGTGATCTGAGAAGCCGTCCCATTCCTCATAAGAAGGCTCGGAAACGAGCTGTATATACTTCTTCGGGACCACGCCGGTACCGCCGCCTATGAGCAGCGTATAGTTATCTGCGTCCTGTCCTATGACCTTTACCGGGTCGGGTCGGTTCAAGAACGCGAGATACGATCTTGTTCCGTCCGCTTTAATTCTGCCGCCGCATGGGAACTTCACGGGCGCTGCCGTGGGCTCTGCGGAGGGATAAGCGCCGGTGCTTGACGAGAGCAGCATTATGCCGCCCCTGACGCGAGGTGCGGAGAGCTGTATGTCTCCGCCGTCTGCGCCTCCGGCCGGGGGCGGGGTATCTCCGCCGCCGCCTCCGCCGGTACCGCCGCCCGCAGGCGCTCCGCCTCCGGGTGCTGCTCCGCCGCCTGCCGGTGTACCTCCCCCGGCGCTGCTTTCTCCGCCGCTTTCTTTTTTGGGCTTGCTCTTTTTCTTTATCAGTGTATCGCTTATATCGTCGGAGCTTACATAGCCCTTTATGTCGCCGCATTCAATATAGAGTATGCCGTCTAATTCGTCCGTGACTGTGACCTCGGTATTGAGATCGAGCTCAAAAGCGGGTTCCCCGTCAAGATATGCGCTGCCGTATACCCTCGCGCCGGACCTTGCATAGCCTGTCCATGCTTCCGTCGGGCTCTCTGAGTCGAGGCGCACCAGCCATTTTTCCACCAGTGCGGTGACGCCGTCTATATCGACCGAATAATACTCGTCCTGTTCTCCGAGCACAGTTACCCCGAGCCCGCGCTCGAGCAGCCTGTATATCACCCTGACTCCGTTTATCCTCACGGTGCCCGGCTCGCCCGCGGGCTCGGGAGTGGGAGTCGGCTCGGGTACGGGCGTCGGCGCAGGCGTCGCGGTGGGCGAGGGCTCCGGAAAAGCCTCAACGGAGGGCAGCGGTGTGACGGGCTTTACGGCGAGCTCGGCACAGCCTATGAATGTGAACAAAAACAGCGCTGTAAAGCTTATAACTAAAATGCGTTTCATTTATCTCTCCTCTTTCAGCCCCGGTATTCGCTGTCGTATGTGTTTCCGTAAACGTACTTGATTATTCCCCATATATACTCGTATGCCGCCGTCCGCGCGGTAAAGGCTCTGCGGTTTTGATATGCGATATATCCTATGCTTCTCTCTATCATGCCGCCGTAAAGCGTAATAGTGCCTCCCGTCGGAGTTTGCATTATCATATACGGACGCATCATGAGATCGGGCACGCATTTTGCGTTGTTAAAGCCGGTGAGGACATTCGTATACTGTGTCAAACCGTTCGCCTGCCTGAATATAGGATCGGCGACGCCCTTTTTATATGCGTATTTGCTCTTTGTATAGCTTCTGCCGAGCACGAGAGGTCCGGAGCCGAGCTCGCTCTTCCATGCGACCGCTGTGCCGTATTCCAAAAGCTTATAGCCGTTCAGTCCGCCGCCCGTGAGCGCGGTCTTTGCGGCGGTCGGCACGGAGGTTATCATTCTTATGCCCTTTTCGCCCGTGATGCGTATGGAGCTGCCCGCATATTGCAGCAGATTGTCAAAGGCGGTCGTCCGCGTCGCGATATACGCGCCGTTTTGGTACTTGAGCAGCCATACAGCCATATTGTTGGGATAGACCTTGTGAGGGTCGGCCTCTGTCAGACTGTTGTAGGAAAACACTATGGCATTCGTCGCTGTTGTCGTCGTGAGCGAGACCGTATACCTTGTGCCGGACACGGTAAGGCTGCTGCCCTTATACTCCACTCCGTCTATCCAAAGCGCCCTCGACGCCTTTGATATGCCCGCCACGTCGACGGTCACGGTATGCGCGGAGCTCTGCGGGAGTATCGTTACGCCGAACGTTTTTACGGCTCCGTTGCCGTCCGCAGCCGTTGCCTTTACGGTGACGGTGCCCGCCCTTGTGCCTGTGAGCACACCGCCCGGAGTGATCGAAGCGGCGCCGGTGCCTCCGGCAACGCTCCATATGACCGACGTGTTGCCGGCGTTTGAGGGAGTGACTGCGGCGGTATATGTCCCCGTCCGTCCCACGACGATGCTCGTCGGGCCGGATAAGGTGATACTCCACACAGGCGTGCGGTTTGAGTAATAAATATCGCTCGGGGCGGGTGCGCTCGCGGGTCTTGCGTTCGTTGGGTCGAAAGCAATGACATTGATATAGTACCGGCCTGTCGCGGTTATGACGCTCTCCATATCGAACCGGGCGGAGGTTACGGTGTGTGAAGAAACCTGATTATCCGCGCCGCCCGATATACGCATGAGCTCTATAAGATATCCGCCCGCTCCGCTCACGGGAGTCCAGCCGACCGTCGAGCCGCTGAGCGAAAGCCCGGTGGGCGAGGACAGCGCGGAGCCGGTGGCGACTGCGGCGGTGACGGTATATACCTTGGTGCTGCTGCCGCTTTGAGAGGTCACAGTGACAGTCGGCGGCACAGAACCCGTGCAGTTAAAGCGCGTGCCGTTCCAGGGCTCCTGAGAGGAGCCGGCGCTTCTGTCCGCATTGAGCGTGAGCGCGTTTATGCCCGTGCCTGTGGGAACGACGACCTTTATCGTGTTCTCTCCGATGATGCACGGATAGCCTCCGAGAGTTGCGGAGAGTATATCGCATTCCTCTGACGGGGCGAGCACCTTGAGATATACCGTGACTTTGAACTGCTGGTTCTGCGTGTTGTCTCTGATCTGGTATATCAGTGTGTAATTCCCGAGCTGGGTCGGTGTACCGTAGAAATAAAAGTCCGTTCTGCCCTCCGAGCCGGGCAGCTCCGCGCGCATGCCCGCGGGCAGCGTTCCGCTGACGGGGGTAGTCGTATAGTCGCCGCTGCCGCTTTCTATGGGGTCGGAATACACGTATTCGTCTATTCCTCTGTGTATCTCTATGACCTGATCCGCCATATGCGCTATCCTGCCGACGGATATGGTCATAGCATAGCAGCGGATGCCCGTGGTCATGAACCGAGCGGGGTCGCTCCCGTAATATGCATAAAGCGACGCTCCGTCGTCCTCCGTGGAGTCGAGTATCCTCGCAGAAACGGATATCTCTCTGGCGGCGCCGTTATTCTGATATATGAGCTTCAGGCCGTAGCGCGAAAACTGGGCGGGCGTGACGTTCTCAACGGCGGTATTGTCCGAATAGGTCAGGCGGAATTTAAGGCCCGAGAGCGAAAGCGCCTCTCCGTCGGAATAGGAATCGTCAGCGGCCTCGCCGGTGCGCGTGATGCCCGTTATGGTCATGGGTGCGACTGTTATAGTCTGCGATGCGGTCTTTCCGTAATAGCTGTAGGTCATCTGTGTATCGCTTACGGAAAGAGCGGTCGTTTTACCGAGCGTATAGCCGGAATAGATATCCACGCTCGAACCGTTTACGGTCGCGGTCAGCACCGCCCCGGTCGCGTCAAAGCGCTGCCCGGCATAATAGCTGCTCTTTGCCGCAGTTTTGACTGTGAGCGCGGTCACGTCCGATGCGGCGGGAGCGCTCACCGTTACGGTGAAGGAGAAGGGCTTTGAGGAATAGCTGCCGTTGACGGTCTTTGTGCCTGCCGTCGATGTGTCCGGCTCGGAGAAGAGCATAGCGGCCGTCATGGCGACGGTATTGGGTCCGAGCGTCACGGTCGCGCCGGTGAGGTCAAGCTTCTCTCCGATATAATAAGAAGTATCGGGAACGCTCACGGTCAGCGCCTCCGCGGAGTCCTCCGTAAGGGAAGGGTATCCTCCTGCGGGCATATTCCATGTATTCGTGAAATCCCACCCCGTAAACGTGCTCTGTGTTTTGAGCTGGGCGTCGGTCTTAAGGCAGGCGCTGTCGCTCAGCGCGGCAAGGGAGCTCTGCGTCCCGCCCGCGGCGGACATGCCCGTAAAGCCGCAGCAAGACTCGACATAGCCCGAGCGCGAATTGGGCGTTCCCTCATAGCCGACGATCCTGCCGACCTTGCAGATATTGCCCGCGCCGGACGAGGACACTGTCATGCGCGTTATACTGTAGGAGGTCTTTAGGCTTGCGGTAAAATACTGGCTCCACAGTCTGCCGACGAGTCCTCCCGCATACAGGGCATACGCGCCGTCCGAGGTTTGCGCGGCTGTTATGCTGCCCGCCGTCTGACAGTCATATACTCTGCCGCTGTTATTATCGCCTGCTATCTGACCTATGTATATATTGTTCGAGGGCAGTCCGAAGGACATCGTGACGTCGGAGCTGCATTCGTAAACATCCATGCCGTTATTGCCGACGACGGCGCCGACCGACATCCAGCCTGTAGTACCGGCTCCCGTGAGCCGCCCGGTAAGGCTTCCCGTAACGTGCACATTGCGTACTGTGCCTGCGTTGTCAGACACCACGCCGCCGACATAGCCGCCGAAGGTGCCGGTCATATCAAGCACGACGTTGAGATCATGCACCACGCCGCTGTTTCTGTATATAAGAGACTTGCCGACGCCCGATATCGTGTGTCCGTCTCCGTCGAGGTCGCCCGAGAAGGACTCCGCGGAAAAGATCGCCTTGCCGCTCAGGTCTATATCCTCCGCGAGCTTATAATATGCGGCGGGCTCGAAGGACATTGCGCTCAATATGTCGCTGCTTCTTATCTGGTATGGATCGCTCGAGGTGCCGGTGCCTCCGCTCCAGCTGTAAGAAGGCGAATCGTCGTCAAAGGCCACAAAAACGATATCCGTGCTCACGTCCGGTGGAGGGGTAAAGGCCCCGCCGTTGGTCCTAAGCACGAGCGCGCCCGTGCCGGAGAGAGTATACGAGCTGCCGCTCGCTCCGTTGAATATCGGATACGACACCTTTGTTTTAACGACGGTGTCGCCGTAGAAGCCGTATACTCCCGTGCGCGCCTGCTTTACGGAGGCGATATAGAAATCCTCAAGAGCCTTTGCGTATGTGAGCGTGCTGCCGTCCGCGTCGGTGAGCCCGAGGCTCGAAAAGACGGCATTGAGATACGCCGCCGTATCGCCCGAGAAGGTCGTTTCGTAAAACTTTCTGCATACGGCTACGGGGTCGTATTCCCGCGCCGCCTGCGCTGCTATATAGCGCACGAACAGATACGGAAGTCCGTAGTTAAGTCCGGTATCGTCGCGATAGTTGGCATATGCGAGCGAGCCGCCCTCGCGGATAAGGCCGTTATCAGTGACGCTGTCCAGCCATCCCTCGACGCCGTTGTTGTCGCCGCCCCATACCCAGTCCATGGCCATGACGGCAAGGCCCTCGTTGAGCCAGCGCAGGGGATATTCCCTACCCGCGTCGCCTCCGCACGTAAGGTACTGGAAAAGCGCGTGCTGACCCTCGTGCGCGAGCAGCGCGCCGTATGAGTCCATATCGCCGTAGACATAGTCCGCCGCAGGCTTCGCCCTTAAATGTATAGCGGTTATATAGTCCTCTCCGGCAAAATAGCCGGAGGCGCTGCCGTCGAGCTCAAAAAGCACGGACAGCTTTCCGGTGCCGTCCTTTGCGGGTATCTCTCCGCCCGCGAGCGTTTTAAGAGTCTGATAAGGCTTTCCCTCATAGACGTTTATAGCTTCGTTTGCTGCTGTGTCGAGCTTGCCTGCCGCGGCATAATCGTCATAAAGGCCCGCTTCCATCCATATATAGCAGTGCGCGCCCACGCCTATGCAGACATAGTCATAGAAGCCTATCGTTTTATGCTGACCCTTTGTATAGCCGGAGACGACGGTGCTTGCCGCAATATCCGGAGTATAAGCATAGCTTTGAGAGGGAGGCGTGGTCTGAGATGCGGAGCCCGTGCCGCTAAAGACGAGCGGCCCCGTGCTTCTCCGTACGGTGGGGTCCGGGTTCGTGTTCAGCACGAGCACATATTCTCCCGTGAGCCGCGCGGCGGTCACTTCAGCCCCGGCGACTGCCGTTTCCGTACCTGCTTCGGCTTCTCCGGACGGCTGTTCTTCCTCCGGCGCTTCCTTATCCGCGGGCTCTTCCGCGGGCGGGTCTGTCGGCGCGTAAGGCTCGCCGGAGACATCCTCCCCGGGTGCGTCGATATCCTCTCCGGGCGCGGCGGGTTCGTCGATTTCAGGGCTGTCGGCTCCGGTCCCGACAGAGACGGAAGCCTCATCGCCGGGAACGGGTGCGTCCGCCTCTGCGGCAAACGCAGCGGAAGGGAATATTGTGAGTATTAGCAGTAAGCAGATAATGATGCTCACGGTCCGTTTCATATGTGTCCTCCAAACAGGCCGCTCAATGCGGGATAAGTAATGCCGGTAAGTGTTTCGCAAAGCAACACTGTGTTTACTTTAATATATCATTTATACACAACAATGGCAATATATCCGTGTAATATGCGGTCGTGACAGACGCCAAAAGCTGTAACATACCCGCGTTAGTGTAAAATAGTTCTGGGGTTTTTG
>CAYVOZ010000046.1:0-12961 GCA_964453325.1 uncultured Christensenellaceae bacterium
CGAGATATACGATCAGCTCCTGCGGCGTGGGTTTGCCTTTGAACGGCATAGACGCACAATACGCCTGCTCTGATGGGCCCGGATCGCTGTACCCCGCGTCTATGGCCTTTTGCATCTCGTCTAAAACTTCCTGTTCCGAAACGCCTTCCCGCTTGGCGATATGGCGAATGATGCCGTTCATATTCTGCTTCATAGTCTCTCCTTTTTACGCTCTTGCGTATATTTTACGACGGAACACCTAAAATACGCAAGTGCGTATACGCAAACGCGCATTATTTTATACGCTTTTGTTGAGGTGTTTGATTATGCAGGTAAAAGAAGCTGTTGTTGCGCGCTTTAGTGAGCTGTGCAAAAAAGAGAAAATAAAGCCAAACGAACTGGCAACGCGCGCTGGTGTTACACCATCGACAGTATACAGTATGTTGGATGCCAACCGCCATGATATATCTATAGTCACTATCAAGAAACTATGTGATGGACTGGATATCACATTAACAGAGTTTTTTAACACGCCTGAGTTTGACGCATTGGAGCAGGAGATCAAATAGTATAACTAAGGGACGAGCCCTCCGTTTTTAGCAATACACAAACTCCCTCGAAGTTATTTCCTATGCTCGCGCCTTGACCGCGTTCATCTGTGATATCGAGAAATGCCACTATATCACAAGGTCCTGCATGCTCGGAAGATGCAAACTTCTCCGAAAGCTTTGTGCGCATTTCAACTATAAGCTGGTGCTTTATATAAGGCATAAACTCAGATACAAGTGCTCGTATACCGCCGTTATAGTTGTTGAAACAATAGTAAATATCATAAGCATCCTTAGCTTGATCAAAAGGGAAAGATCTTTGCAGGCATAGTGCAGAGACATTCTTTGCGTGCCTGCCGGGAGGTGCAGAAACCTCTGTTCCGCAGGGTGCGGGTGTGCTATGATAATACATATTACATGAGCGTATCAGAAGCAGAGCTCACAGGCGGCAAGAATGAGCAGACGGGAATGAGGAGATATGCCAATGACCTATTTCACGAGCGACTTGCATCTCGGACACGAAAACATAATACGGCATTGTCAGCGTCCGTTCGCTGATGCGAAAGAAATGGATGAGGCGTTGATCGATAACTGGAACCGCCGCGTACACAGAACGGATACGGTGTATATCGTGGGAGACCTTATATTCCGCACAAAAAGGGATCCTGCTGAGTATCTTGAACGATTGAAGGGCCAAAAGGCTCTTATAATCGGAAACCACGATAAGGACTGGATGAAAAAAGCAGATTTGGCAAAATACTTCATGTTCGTGTCCAATATGGAGTATATCAGCGACGGTCAACGGAAATTCGTTTTGTGCCACTATCCTATGATGACATGGAACGGCGTATCCAAAGGCGTTTATCATGTTTACGGGCACATTCACAATAATCGAAGCGATACGTACTGGCCATTGCTCCGCACTATGGAAAACGCTCTTAATGCGGGTACGGATATAAACGGATTTGCTCCCGTGCAGTTTGACGAGTTGGTGCAGAATAACCGTATTTTACGGCAAGGCGAAGGCGGTGAATAACGGCAACGGTGCTTTATAGGCGAAGGCACGCAAGACAGATATCAAAACCGGAGGGAAACAACATATGCAGGATTTTTTGTACGTGCCGATAGAAGACGGCACATATTGTATCATGAGATATAAGGGGGATGAGGCGGAGGTCGTTATACCGGATGACCGAAATGTCACGGTGCTCTTTGATAAGCTTTTTGCAGGTCACAGGGAGATCACCTCTCTCTATATTCCCGATACCGTTACCGACATGGGTGAATTTTTGTTTGACGGATGCGAGGCTCTTCGCCATATCGTGCTGCCCACCGGTCTTAAGTGCTTATGGGGCTATACCTTTTGCCGCAGCGGGTTTGAAGAGATCGTGCTTCCGGACGGGCTGGCTGCCATTCCGCCCTTTGCCTTCAAGGACTGCAAAAACCTGAAAAGAGTCGTGTGCGGCACGGGAATGAGGAAGATACACGCATGGGCCTTCGGCGGCTGCGATAGGCTTGAAGAAGTCGTATGCGGTCCCGATACCGAGATAAGCCCGGAGGCATACAAGACCAAGACGCTGAACACATGAACATGATATCGTATATAAAGAGGACAAGGGCATAACTACAGACGCATATTTAATGAGCGGGGGTTCGGAAGTGAAAAACAAGATCACGGTATTGTCGCGGCAGGCGGCGGAGGAGCTCATATCATCGGGGTTTCCCGAAGGGACCGCAGTGATAAGCTTTTATGATCCTATCACAAAACGGACGCCCGAGGGATACGGACCGCCGGACTATGAGGGCGTATGCGGACGTGTTTTTACCGTGGCGCTCCACGATATCGATATTGATTCCCTGGAGGATTACGGACTGACTATTGACTCCTACTTTCCGGAGGCCGACGATGCAGCGGGATTCATAACAGACGCCGTAAATAACGGTCTCGACATCATATGCCAGTGCGAATACGGGCAAAGCCGGAGCTCCGCCTGCGCAGCCGCGATAAGGGAGTTCTTCGACGGGAGCGGGATAGAGTATTTCGCAGATTATCGGTATTACCCGAATCAGCTGGTTTTTAATAAGCTTCTGGATGCGCTCAGAGCATACGCGGGCAAAAACGCAATGATTAATGGTTGATATCATAGGCTAAAGGAGGGCAGTGATTTGTGTGATGAAAAGTTTTGGGAAGAGTATGAGGACGACGTAAGGCAATGGATGCCAAAAAAGTCGGAAAAGGCGATTTTTTACCGGGATGGGATCATCGGAGATGAAAATAAATACAGAGATCAAACGTTCAGGCCTTTGTTTATCTTCAGAGAGGTGAATGATGTGGACGGGTGCGACAAATGCGGAAAAGATAAACAGGATGAATGCAAAGGAAAGAGCATTCGAATAGTACCGGGAAGCAACGGACGGAATAACATTGATTTTTGCAAATGCAATGAGGGCTTATCGCCGCTTGTGAGTACAAACTCGCAGGCTCCCCAATCTAAGGAAAAGGACATTAATGGGCGGACATGGACCAAGGTAGCGCAACTTGTAAAAATAATCAAAGAACATACAGCTGAAGATATCGGTTTTAATGAGCTTGCAGTCATCAATCTGGAAAAGATAGGTGGAGGAAAAAATGTACGGTCAAAAGAATCGCTTAACACACTATGCTGTTCCTGCCATGCTGCGAGGTTCAGAGATATGCTCAGCAGACAGATTGAAGCTATAAACCCGACATTCATCATATGCGGTGGAACATATTATGAGGTTGTCAATAATGATCTGCTAAAGCGAAGTGTTAAAGCTGTGTTGGATATTTCAGGATTTGCCGGTTTGCGCAAAGCATACTTATACAATGATATTATAGTAATCGACATGTATCATCCGTCCGCAAGTATAAGTTATGAAGCTTTCGATAACGCAATGAGAGATGTGTTTAACTATTTTCGTAATATGGTATGAGCGGCAGATATAATTAGACAGATGCCAGAAACGACCTGTGACAGCGGCGTTTGTGCGTAAAAAGCAAGAGGAGAGGGAGAAGCATGGCATACAGCGAGCTTATAAAGGATACGCGAGTATATGCGGGAGTTTTATGTATACGGATTTAAGAGCCGGGACGAATACACGAAGAAAAGCCCCCGCTCCTATGACGACTAGCGCCGCAGGATGGAGAGCCTGCTGGGCGATCATATGCGGTTCAGACAGACGGCCGACGGCAAAACCGTATTTCTTTCGATAGACAGGGTAATAGGCTCGTATCTGCTCGATAAGCAGGGCGAGCACGACATAAAGACTCTCGATGCTTTGTTTCTTTCGGAACTGCGGGGAATATGACGCTTTGACGGTTTAGCCGAAAACAGCGTTATATCAAAGCTTTATCTGGGCTTGCAAAAGAAGACGATCGTTTTATCGCCCGATCCGATTCTATTAGCCATGTCAATGCATGACAGCATACGAGCGCTTGTACTGTTGGTGTTAACCGGCCCGGTATGGTACAATATGAAGCAGAACGAAGAAGGGCTTCTGTGCGTGCCGAGAGGGGGAAATGAAGAAGATATACAAGGCGGTGGTGATAATAGCGCTGTTAAGCATGCTTACGGGATGCTCGCTGATAAAGAAAATAGTCGCCGGAGATGTTGCCGATGGCGGCGGTATGGTCAACTATAACGGCTATTTTGAAGCGCTGTATAACGGCGAATGGACGAGCGGTATACAGCGACTATCGATAAGCATCAGTTTTCGCTTTCGGCGGACGGCCTTGGAGACAGAGAAGCTTCAATGCAAAGAACGACGATACGAATGCGCATATGGATATCTATCCCGATGATAACGAGCTGTCCTTCCCTGACGGTAAGGGGAAGACCGTATTGGAAAAGCTTTACAGTGAGAATGAAACACTATATATGCAGCTTGCCCATGAGGACGACGCGAGCGAGACCGTGGTATTCACAAAAGCCGCGGAAGAATTCGATATCGCGGACGGGTATCATACCTATGTGGATAACGATTCGCTCATGCCCGCGCTGACCGGCACATGGACGGGCGATGTGAAATGACGCTCACGGACGACTATGGCATAACGCTCGGTCTGGACGGTGAGATGGTCCTTAAGGGCAGATTCGATTTCTCGTATCTGCTGCCGCGCGAGCCCGGCGACACGGAATGCGGACTTGACAGCTATGAGTTTTCTTATGGCGACGGAACGGTTTTTGCAGAGATCGCGAGTATTTGCTACGACGCCCATGAGGCGGCGGATAAAATGGTCATAGGGCTTTGGTATGCGGACGGCAGTGAAGGGACGTTTGAGCTGTTTAAAGGCTGACGTCAACGCAGCGCCGATATATCGAAAAAAGCCTTCTCCGCACTGCACTGTGCGGCGAAGGCTTTTTTCGGGCGGCTCTTGAAAGCTTATGCCTTGGGCAGCGACTGCATGAGGGCATAGAAGCTTCCGACCTTGCCGGTGCTGTAGTAATCGTACCATGCGGACAGTGTATCGGGGGCGAATACGCCGAGGCGTTCTATTATCTGCTTTGCCCATTGCAAAGCGCCGGTGCCTGCCGCGGTGATAAGCCCGCCATCGGAAACGGACGGCTCATCCACATAAAAGCTCTGTCCCTTATACCCGGGAGCCATCATATCGAGAAAGCCCGGGCCGTTGCTCGTATGAGGGCGGCTGTCGAGCAGCCCGGCGTTCGCGAGAGCGACCGTGGCTCCGCATATCGCGCAGACCGCTGCACCGACGGAGAGAAGCTCCTCCGCCTTCTTTATGATAGCGCCGTGCCTCGGGTCTCCCCATGAGTTTCCGCCGGGGAGCAGCAGCACGCTATCCGCATTTACCGCGACATCCCCGACAAGAAGCTCGGGAAGGACGGTAAGGCCGCCCATCGTGCGTATGGGATCCTTTGTATCGCTGACGGTCCTGACGGTCACGCCCGGGGCGTCTTTCCTGAAAAAGCGCCCGGAATTGAGCTCCGCGGCCGCATAGCCCGGCTCCCAGTCGGCCAGGGTATCGTGAACATAAATATAGACTGTAAACATAGCTCCTCCGTTTTTGCGCTGACTGCGTTATTCCGCAATGCGCTGTGATATTTATATATTATATCATAGCGCGGACGGGAAACGCTGCGAAAAAATGATACCGACGCCGTTTTTTATCCGTTTCGCCGCTCGACGAACCATTTATCCTCCTCGAGGAAAAGATGCGTGACCGTTTCGCCTATGCGGACGGTATAGCGAATGCCCGCGCCTCCCGCCTTGAGACTCGCGGCGGGGCGCGCGTCCGTCACGCTGTCTATCTCGAACTCGCGCCCGTCCTCCCATGTTACTGTGAGCGGACGCAGTCTGCCGTCCGGCAGAAACTGCGCCTTTACTCCGACATATACCTTTGGCTCCTTCGGCATTTAAAAATCACCTCTTTTTATTGTATAGCTTCGGCGCGAAAGTCCGCCTGCTAAAAATAGCTCACGGGATGGATCGTATGCTCATCCTTGGGGGATATGTTGTCGAGCGTCTTATCGAGTATGCACGCGGCGCGGCATACGGAATAGTGACCGTACCGCCTGCGTATGGCGTCCACCGAGCGCTCGAGCCGCTCCTGCTGCTCACGCGAGGCCTGATCGCAGAACAGCGTGGGCTGGAATACGGTATTCTCCGGCACGAGGCCTGTGGCGCGTATTCCTATTGTGCGCAGCGGCTTTTGCCAGGAATAGTTGCTTTTAAGCAGCTTCATGGCGGCGGCGTGCAGCTCGCTCGCAAGGCAGGAAGGCTGCGAAAGCCCGGTCTGACGCTCAAACCAGAAGAGCCCGTTGTCGCGCAGGGATATCTGCACGGTGTTGCAGAGAAAGCCGCTGTCGCGCAGCCGCTCCGCGACGGACTCCGCGAGCATATAGAACACGGTCGCGGCGTCGCGGTCGTTCTCAAGGTCGCGCGGCGTGGTCGTGCTGTTGCCTATGCTCTTTATGACCGCCTCCTCTCCCGCGCGCATGACGGGGGAGGAGTCCTCTCCCACGGCGAAGGAGTGCAGCACATAGCCCCATTTTCCGAGCCAGCTGTGCAGCAGCTCGGGGTCTGTTCTTGCGATATCGCCTATGGTATATATGCCGCGCGCACAGAGCTTTCCGCGAGTGGAGCGCCCGATGCCCAATAGGTCGCCCGCGGGCAGAGGCCATACTATATCGCGGTAGTTTTCGCGGGTGAACTCTGTCACGGCGTCCGGCTTTTTATAGTCGCTGCCTAACTTTGCGAATATCTTGTTCCACGACACGCCCACGCTGACGGTCACCCCGAGCTCAAACTTTATGCGCTCGCGTATCTCCTGCGCGATGCTCTCTCCGCTGCCGCGGCGGCTGCCGGTGACGTCGAGCCAGGCCTCGTCGAGCCCGAAGGGCTCGATGCAGTCGCTGTAGTCGGCGTATATAGCGCGCGCCATGCGCGAGAAGCGGAGATAACGGTCATAGTGCGGCTTTATTATGACGAGCCCGGGGCACTTCTCCCGCGCCTGCCAAAGCGCCTCGCCGGTCTTTACGCCGCATTTCTTGGCGGGCTCGTTTTTGGCGAGTATTATGCCGTGCCGCGCCTCGGCGTCGCCGCCGACGGCGACGGGAGAGCCGCGCAGCTCGGGACGGTAAAGACACTCTATACTGGCATAGCAGCTGTTCATATCGACGTGAAGTACAGAACGATCCATATGCATCCCTCCCTATAAGAGAATTGTAATACTCTGAATAAGAGAAATCAATAGAAAAATACTCTCGAAAAGAGAAATATTTGCAAAAAAAGCTTGCATCTCATACCGTAAAACGATAGAATAAATATGAGGTAAAATATTATGGACATTTCGGGAATACTATCGGCGTTAAGAAAGGAAAGCGGACTCTCGCAGGCGCAGGTCGCGGAGCACTGTACGGCGCACGGGCGCGCCGTCACGCAGAAGGCCGTTTCAAAATGGGAGCGCGGCGACACGCTGCCGGATGCGGAGCAGTTCTTGCTGCTGTGCGGGCTGTATAACGTCGGGGACGTGCTCTCGGTCTTTTGCGGCAGGGACGGGGGGCTTAACGACCTCGGCACACAAAAGCTGCTGGATTTTATGCGGATATTACAGTCGAGCGACCGCTTCCGCACGGCGCAGAAAAAGAAGACCGTCCGCAGGATACCGCTATACGATCTGCCGGTCTCGGCGGGCAGAGGGCAGTTTTTGGACAGTGAGCATTATGAGCTCATAGACGCGGACGAAGGCGTACCCGCGTCCGCCACGTTCGCAGTGCGGGTATACGGCGACAGCATGATGCCCGGCTTTAACGACGGTCAGGTGATATACGTTCAGCAGCAGCAGACATTGAATGCGGGGGAGTACGGCATATTCCTGCTGAACGGCGACGCGTATTTAAAACGTCTGGCGATGGGTGAGCATACGGAGCTCATATCGCTCAACACGAAGTACGCGCCTATAAGAATAGAAGATTATGACGAATTTCGCGTGATAGGAAAGGTGATAGGCTGATGTGCGGCAGATACTATATAGCAGAGGACGACGACGATATTTTGGCGGTGCTTGCGTCGATGCAGCAGGAAGCGAAGACCGGGGACGTATATCCGTCAAACGGCGCGCCCGTGCTGACCAAAAGCGGCGCGGCGCTCATGAAATGGGGCTTTCCGCGCTATGACGGGAGCGGGCTCATAATAAACGCGCGCAGCGAGACCGCCGCGGATAAGAAGATGTTTGCGGCTCCGTTAAGAGAGGGCAGATGCCTTGTGCCGGCGAGCGGATATTACGAATGGAGGCGCGAGGGCGATAAAAAGACGAAATACCGCCTGTGGTCGGACGGGGGCAGCATATATATGGCGGGGCTGTATAAAAAGACTGCGGATGGCGACTCATTTGTCGTGATGACGCGCGAGGCGGCGGAGAGCATAGCCTTTATACACGACCGCATGCCGGTCATTTTTCGCGGCGACTCGTGCAGGGAATGGCTGGAGGGGGAGCCGGACGCTCTGCAATATGCGTTGAAGGACATACGCTTTTCCGCTGTGTGAGCGAAACCGAAAGCAAAATAAAACCGCCGTCCGTGTGCTTATGCTGCGGGCGGCGGTTTTGACTGTCGCTTTACGGTCTATTCCGCTTCGGCGCCGCCGGTATCCGGCGGCTGCTCCGCTGCGTCGGGCGGTACGTCGATATTCTTCTTCTTACCGGGCTTGGAGTCGCGGAAGCCGTCTATGAATACGGCGATAAGGCCTAAGAATATGCTCGAATAGTATGTCAGTATGCGCCATATGAGCATCCCGACGGAGCGCGAGCTGCCGAAGAGCTGAGTGAATATGGCATAAAAGCCGCCCTCGCTCGCGACGGAGGCGCCGGGCAGCGGGATGAACGCAACGCTTATAGTAAGCACCGCCTGCAATAGAACGAGCTCGAAGAACTTGACCTCGCCGAGGCCGAGTCCGCGGTATATAAAGTACGTCGTTGAAAGATATGCGCCGACCTCAATTATGCCTGTCAGCACTATGAGCAGCATGCCGCCCTTATGCTGTCCGGCGATCTTCATGGCCTCGCGGTAGTCGGATATAAAGCGCATGAACGAGGCGCGTATCTTCTCTGTTTTTTCGGGCTTGCGCTTAAAGAAGACTCTGCCCGTAAAGCTTATGAGTCCGTTGCCGGCCTTTTCCACGATGGACGGGCGCAGGCTCAGAAGTATGCCGAGCCCGAGACAGAACGCATGCGCAAAGACGCCGATAATGAAGAGCACGAGCATGCCGGGGCTGCCGGATATATACTGCTGCCCGAGAGCTATCGCGCCGCCTATGCCGAACAGCGTTATGACGATATGCCACGCCAAAAACTTGAGCATGAGTATAGATGTGCCTGTACCCACGGATATGCCGCGTTTTTTCATCTGTATTATCTGAAAGGGCTGACCGCCGGAGGACAGCGGAGTGATGGCGCTGTAGAAAAAGCCGAGCATGGTGGTGAGCAGGCCCTCTAAAAACGGCTGTTTAGCTTGCAGAAGACGCGCTCCTATAAGATACATAGCGGTATCGCCTAAATAGTAGACGAGCACGCAGCCGACCGCGCACAAAAACCAGTTCGGAGATATGCGCGACAGCACGTCGTCAAGATCCTTGAGGTTTGGGTCGAATACTATAAACAGTACGAGTACTGTGAGAGTCAATAGGACAACGACAACGCGTTTCCAGATCTTTTTCTTCTCCATAGGCCTTCCTGCGAATTACTTCCAAAAAATGATATCATACCGGCAGTAAAAAAACAAATCCAAAATATGAACGAACATTAAATATTCGTTAAGATATGGTCTGTAGTGTCAAGACCCTTCGCTTCTCACGGCGATATAAGTCTGCCCTCGCTGTATACGGCGCGGATATGCTCTTTTTTGGCGAGATAAAGGCTGCGCTCAAAGCGCTCTCTTATGCTGACGCTGCGCAGCGCCGAGAAGTCGGAGTCGTCTATGACGACGGCGTGCAGCGCGTCCCCGGGGCAGAAGCCCGCACCTGCGCCGAAATAGCGGTGTCCTGCGGTCGTGCCGAGATAATAGCCCTCCGCCACGGTGAGGAAATCCTCCGTATAGCCGGATTCCATGCGCTTTGTCTTGGACGTGCGTATAGCTCCGGTTATAACGTCGTTCATGGAGAGCTGCGCGCCGCCCGCGATATCCGAGCCGAGCGCGACCCAAATACCCGCGTCGAGCATACGGCGTATGGGCGCGACGCCGCTGCATATATTTACGTTAGAGTCGGGGCAGTGGGCGACTAGTATGTCGGAATCCTTGAGCGCCTTAAGCTCTCCGTCGGTGCAGTGCACGCAGTGCGCCATTATAGTGTGGCTCTTCCACATGCCGTGCTTGTCATAGGTCTGCCAATACGCCTCGCAGTCCGGGCGCAGAGCCTTGACCCAATCTATCTCGCTTTCGTTCTCGGAGAGATGGCTTTGCACATAGAGCCCACGAGCGTTGGCTATCTTTCCGAGCTCCTCCATGAGTCCGTCCGAGCAGGACGGAGTAAAGCGCGGAGTGATTATGGGCTTTATGTATTTAAAGCTGCCGCATGCCTCGAGCCATTTTATCGTATCGCGTATAGAGCCGGAGACGTCCTCCTGAAGCTTTGCGCCGCCGTTTCTGTCCATATTTACCTTGCCGACATAGCCGGTCACTCCGGCCTTTTCAAGCTCCTCCATGAGTATGAGAGTAGCGCCCACGTGTATGGACGAAAACATGCAGACGCGCGTAGTGCCGCGGCTTATGAGCTCGTGCGCCAGCTTTTTATAGACCTCGCGGGCGTAGTGCTCGTCGGAAAAGCGCGCCTCCTCTTCAAAGGTATAGGTATTCAGCCATTCGAGCAGGGGAAGATCCATGCCCAGCCCAAGCATGGGGAACTGCGGACCGTGCAGATGCATATCCGCAAAGGACTGCAATATAAGGCAGTCGCCGTAGTCGTCCGTCGGGCAGCCGGCGTATTCTTCGGGAAGGACGTCAAAAACGCCCTCTATGACCCCGTCGTTGAGCGCCATATATGCGTTTTCGTGTATATCGAGTTCACCAAGCGTGGGAGCGCTCACAAAGCTGCCTTTAATTATCTTGAGGCTCATCAGTATTCACCGGCCTTTCGGTAAGCGTATAAATTCAAACACGTATCAGTATCGTATCCTTATTTCGATAATACCATATACCCGGCGTACATTCAAATGCTTTGCAATATCCGCACGGGAATTGTATAATCAGGTGTATGAAACACGACTGCCATTATTCATAAGGAGTTCGATTATTCATGCTTACTTTTCCGGATGACTTTGAGCTCGGCGCGGCGAGCGCCGCTACGCAGATAGAGGGCGGCCGCAGCGACAACAGCTGGTATGACTGGTACAAAAAGGGCTATATAAAGGACTTTTCCGACCCGTCGACGGCGACCCTGCACTATGAAAAATACGCGGAGGACGCGGAGCTTATGCGCGATATGGGCATAAGGTATTATCGCATGGGCATCGAGTGGGCGCGGCTCGAGCCGGAGGAGGGCGTTTTCATAGAAAAGGAATATGCGCATTACCGCGACGAGATAACGCTGCTAAAGAGCCTCGGCATAGAGCCGCTTTTGACGCTGCATCACTTCACAAACCCAATGTGGTTTGAAAACAAGGGCGGGTTTCTGGAAAAGAGCAACAATGCGGCTTTTTTGGAGTTCGTGAAAAAGACGGTCGAGGCGCTCGGAGACCTTGTCAGCGAGTATATAACGATAAACGAGCCCAACGTTTTCGCGACGAACGGATACTTTTTCGGAGTATGGCCGCCCGGGAAATACTCTCTGCCCGCCGCAGTGCGAGTGATGGACAATATGTGCGAGTGCCATATCCGCGCGTATGAGCTCATTCACTCCATACGCGAAAACGCGGGCTATGCGGACACAAGGGTGAGCTTTGCTCCGCACATGCGGGTATTTGTGCCAAAGCACAGGCTCAACCCATGGCACGCGCTATGCACGCCGCTTTTAAGGCAGTTCTTTCAGGGCTGCGTGATAAAGGCGTATATCACGGGCAAGGCGTCGTTTCCTCTAAAGAAGCACGCGGATAAGGCGGGCGTGTACTGCGACTTTTTGGCGCTCAACTATTATACGCGCACAGCCGTGACGGGCTTTTCCGACGGGGTACTGGACAGAAGACCCGTCACCGACCTCGGGTGGGAGATATACCCGGAGGGCATAGCGAAATGCGCGAGTGAGCTTTATAAGACAGCGGAACTGCCGATATACATAACCGAGAACGGAGTATGCGACAATACGGATTCTTACAGGGCGAGATATATAAGCGAGCATATAGAAACGCTTCTGAACAGTGGATTGCCGGTAAAGAGATATTATCACTGGTGCTTCTGCGATAATTTTGAATGGGTCGAGGGCTGCTCGGCGCGCTTCGGACTTGTGCATGTGGACGGGGAGTCTCAGAAGCGAATGATAAAGAAGAGCGGTCTGTTCTATACGGAAATGACAGAGAACCGCGGCATAACGGATGAAATGAAGGAGAAATACTGTAATACGCCCTATTACAAAAAAGGAGAAAGAGTAGATGGCTGAGCGGTGGTGGCGGGATAAGGCGATATATCAGATATACCCAATGAGCTTTTGCGACAGCAACGGCGACGGCATAGGCGACATAAACGGCATCATAAGCAAGTTGGACTATATAGCCGCGCTCGGGGTGGGCGCGATATGGCTGTCTCCGGTATACCCGTCTCCGTGGTCGGACAACGGCTATGACATAAGCGATTATAAGAACGTAGACCCGAGACTCGGCACGCTTGAAGACATGGACAGGCTCATAGCCGGAGCGGCGGAGCGTGGCATGGGCATTATTATGGACCTCGTCATAAATCACACGTCGGACGCGCACGAGTGGTTTCAGAAGAGCCGCAGGCGCATAGAGCCCTATACCGACTATTATA
>CAYVOZ010000046.1:12971-16587 GCA_964453325.1 uncultured Christensenellaceae bacterium
CGGCAAGGACGGTAAGCTGCCGAATAACTGGACGAGCTTTTTCGGCGAGGACTGCTGGGTATACGACGAGCTTCGCGGACAGTACTATCTGCATATGTTTTCCAAGGGCCAGGCCGACCTGAATTACGAGGAGCCGCGCGTGGTCGGGGAGATAGAGGACGTGCTTCGCTTCTGGCTCGACAGGGGAGTATGCGGCTTTAGGTGCGACGTCATAAACATACTCTCGAAGAACTCGCTTGCGGACGGAAAGAAGAAGCTCATACTCACGGGCTCGGAGTACTATATCTCGCAGGAGGGCACGCACGGCACACTGCGCAGGCTGAGAAGCGACGTGCTCGATAAATGCGGCGCATATACGGTCGGCGAGACCGTGTTTGTGGACAGAGCCATGGCGCGCGACCTATGCGGAGAGGACAGGGGAGAGCTCGACGCGGTTTTCTCGTTTGAGCACATGGAGTGCGATCAGGTCATAGTAAAGTGGTTCAAAAAGCGCTTTCGTCCGAAAAAGCTTTTCCGTGCGCTCGATAAGTGGCAGCACGCGGATATATGGAACACGCTGTACTTCGAGAATCACGACCAGCCGAGGAGCGTATCCCGCTTTGGGACGCCGGAGCACAGGGAGAGCTGCGCAAAGGCGCTCGCGGTGCTGCTGCTGACGCTAAAGGGGACTCCGTATATATTCGAGGGTCAGGAGCTCGGCATGACGAACTTCGATTTTACGGATATGGACAGCGTGCGCGACGTGGAGTCGAAAAACATATACGCGCTGCTGAAGCGGCTGCATTTTCCGCGGCGGCTCAGATGGCGCATGATAGCGCGCACGAGCAGGGACAACGCTCGTACGCCAATGCAGTGGAGCGCGGAAGAGTACGCGGGCTTTTCGACGGTGCGCCCGTGGATAGACGAGAACGCCAACAAGGACGTCATAAACGCGGAGAGCGAATCGAACGACGCAAATTCCGTGCTTTCGTTCTATAAGGAGCTTTTGGCATACAAAAACGGCTCGGAGGTTTTAAAGCACGGCGAATATAAGCTTATCATGCTGACGGACAGGGTATACGCATATTCGCGCACTCTCGGAGAAGCGGAGCTCTGCATAGCTGTGAATCTGAGCGCGAAGCGCGCGAAAACGGGGCTCAAAGGCAGAGTCGTAATGTCGAACGCAGGTATATCGGAATTTACAGGAGAGTTAGCGCCGTATGAGGCAGTGATATTCGAGAGGCAGCCATGACGCATATTTACACGGGCGACACGATACGCATAGAGACGAAAAATACCTGCCTCTGGATGAGGGTCACGGAGCACGGGCATATAGAGCATATCTATTACGGAGATAAGCTCCCGCACGACGATCCCGCTTCGCTCATAAAGAAGCGCGTCATACAGAACGGCTCGTGCGTGGCATATGACGAGGCGGACGATACCTATTGCCTTGATACGCTGCTGCTCGAATGGTCGGGTACGGGCAGGGGAGATTTCCGGTACGCTCCGTGCGAGATAGTGACGCCGGACGGCTGCTATATAAACGACTTTGTCTTTGAGAGTGCAGAGGTCGCGGAGGGCTGCATCTCTGCGGAGGCTTTGCCCGGGGCGTACGGCGGCGCGCAGACCCTGATGCTCACGATGAGGGAGAAGGTCTGCGGCGTATATCTAAAGCTTTATTATACGGTATATCCGGAGACCGACGTTATAACGCGGCGCGTCAGCATAATAAACCGCACGGGCGGCTGCGTGACCGTAAACAGGCTCATGAGCATGATGATGGATATTCCCGACGAAGGCTGGGATATGACCACCTTTAACGGCTCGTGGATAAAGGAGACTCACAGGCAGACCTCGCCGGTCATATACGGCAGGAGCGTATGCGAGAGCCTGACGGGCTCGTCGTCCAACAGGCAGAACCCCGGCTTTCTCATAGGGGAGCACGGCGCGGGCGAGGACGCGGGCAGGGTATACGGCTTTAACCTGATATACAGCGGAAACCACTATTCCTCCGCAGAGAAATCCCCACACGACTCCGTACGGATAATGACGGGTATAAATCCGCACTGCTTCAAATGGGAGCTTTCGGACGGGGAGAGCTTCGACACACCCGAGGCCGTCATGAGCTTTTCTTCTCACGGCTATAACGGCTTATCCGCGAATTTCCATGACTTTATAAACGCACACATCGTTCGCGGAGAGTGGAGGGATAAAGAACGCCCTGTGCTCATAAACAGCTGGGAGGCGTTTTTCTTCGATTTCAACGAGAGAAAGCTGCTCTCACTGGCTAAAAAGGCGAAGGACGCCGGCATCGAGCTTTTTGTGCTCGACGACGGATGGTTCGGCGCGAGAAACGACGACAGGGCCGGGCTCGGCGACTATGACGTAAATAAAACAAAGCTGCCTCACGGCTTGAAGGGGCTCGCCGACGGATTAAAGGCGCTCGGCATGAGCTTCGGGCTGTGGTTTGAGCCGGAGAGCGTGAATACCGACAGCAGGCTGTACCGCGAGCATCCCGAATACGCCATGACCGCGCCGGGGCGGAAGCCCGCGCTCGGCAGGCATCAGCTTCTGCTCGATCTGTGCAGAGAGGATGTGCGGGACTATATAGTCTCCTCTGTGGGGAGCGTGCTCGACTCCGCGGACATATCGTATGTGAAATGGGATATGAACCGGCACATGACGGATATGTACTCCGCCGCAGTGCCGCAGGGCGAGCTTTATCACAGATATATCTTGGGATTGTACGACGTGCTTGCACGCATCTTCCGCCCGAGGCCGCATATACTGCTCGAGACCTGCTCGTCGGGCGGCAACCGCTTCGACCTCGGAATGCTGTGCTTTTCACCGCAGATATGGGCGTCGGACGATACCGATCCTATAGAGCGCCTGGATATCCAGAGCGGGCTTTCGTATATGTATCCACCCTCGACCATGGGCGCGCATGTATCGCAGTCTCCGCATCAGCAGACCTTAAGGGAGACGCCCATGGATACGCGCTTCGGGGTCGCGGCGTTCGGCTGTCTCGGCTACGAGCTCGACCTTTCGGAGCTGACGCCCGCGGAGGAGAAGGAGACCGCAGCGCAAGTAAAGTTCTATAAAGAGCACAGACGCACTCTGCAATACGGCAGATTTTACAGACTAAGACCGCGCAAGGACTCGCAGGTATGCTTTGAATCGGTCGCGCGTGACGGCGGCGAGGCGGTGTGCCTGCTTGCTCAAAAGCTCACGCGTGCGGGGGAGACCTTCGACATACTGCCGGTTGCCGGGCTCGATAAAGGCGCGCGCTATACCGTGCGGACGAGGCCCAAGCCGCTCTTTATAAAGCGCTTCGGCGGGCTCGTAAAGCACATTCTGCCCGTGAAGCTGGCTCCTGACGGGCTCATACTGCGCACTGCGGGCAGACACTATACGCTCGACGGCTGCGAGGAGGAGTATTCCGCATCGGGTGCGACGCTCATGCAGGGAGTGCGCCTTAACGATCAGTTCATGGGTACGGGCTACAACGAAACCGTCAGGATGACCGGCGATTTCGGCTCCGATATATATATCATAACGAGAGAGGAAGAGAATGATGAAAAAGGCTGACAGAAAGAATATGGTCTTCTTCGGGCTGGGTACTGTAGGCAGGGAT
>CAYVOZ010000047.1:0-16307 GCA_964453325.1 uncultured Christensenellaceae bacterium
AGGACTTGAACGTCGGATCCTCGTCGGAAAGCCTCGCTATAGCGAGCGACATCTTCTCCTGACCGGCCTTGGTCTTGGGCTCTATGGCTATCTGTATAACAGGCTCGGGGAACTCCATCGCCTCTATCACGATCGGGAATTTCTCGTCGCAAAGCGTATCGCCCGTGCCTATCTCCTTGAGGCCGACGGCGGCGGCTATATCGCCCGCATGGACCTCTTCGGTCTCCTCGCGGTGATTGGCGTGCATCTTCAGTATGCGTCCCATGCGCTCGCGCTTCTGCTTTGTGGTGTTATAGAGCGTGGAGCCGGTCTTTATGGAGCCGGAATACACTCTGAAGAACGCCAGCTTGCCCACGAACGGGTCTGCTACTATCTTAAAGGCCAGTGCGCAGAACGGTGCGTCGACGTCGGCGGGTCTCGTCTCCTCCTCGTCGCCGTCCATGCCCTTTACCGGGGGAATATCGAGCGGAGAGGGCAGAAGATCCACTACAAGGTCGAGCATGGGCTGAACGCCCTTGTTCTTATAGGAGGAGCCGCAGCAAACGGGTACGACCTCGTTGGCTATCGTCTTTTCTCTCAAAACCGCTATTATCTCGTCGTGAGTTATCTCCTCGCCGGCGAAATACTTTTCCATCAGCTCATCACTGCCGCCTGCAACGGCGTCCATTAGCTTTTCGCGGTATTCTTCGGCGAGCTCCTGCATATCGGCAGGTATCTCTGCTATGTCGAACTTCGCGCCGGACTCGTCGTCGGTATCGTAGAGTATAGCTCTCATGTCTATAAGGTCCACTATGCCTAAGAAGGTATCCTCCTTGCCTATCGGCAGCTGAAGACATACGACGTTCGCGTTAAGGCGGTCCTTCATCATGTCTACGACATTGTAGAAATCCGCGCCCATTATATCCATTTTGTTTATGTATGCAAGTCTCGGTACTCCGTAGTTGGCAGCCTGCCTCCATACGGTCTCGGACTGCGGCTCCACGCCGCCCTTTGCACAAAAGACCGCGACTGCTCCGTCGAGCACTCTTAAGGATCTCTCGACCTCTACTGTAAAGTCGACGTGTCCCGGTGTGTCAATGATGTTGATGCGGCAGCCCTTCCACTCTGCGGTAGTAGCGGCCGAGGTGATCGTAATGCCCCTCTCACGCTCCTGATCCATATAGTCCATTACCGATGCGCCGTCATGGGTCTCTCCTATTTTGTAGGTCCTGCCCGTATAATAAAGTATGCGCTCGGTCGTTGTGGTTTTGCCCGCATCTATGTGTGCCATTATTCCTATATTGCGGATCTTATCCAGCGGAAATGTTTTCGGCATTCGATGCTCCTTTCCTTTTACAGTTAAAATATCGTTGTTTCATTAAATAACAGCGGCTGCCTTCGGCGAATGATTCGCCGTAGAAAGCAGCCACCATCGAAACGTCTATAGAATTGACAGACCTATTACCAACGGTAATGTGCGAAAGCCTTGTTCGCCTCTGCCATCTTGTGCATGTCCTCTTTGCGCTTTACGCTCGAGCCCGTGTTGTTCGCGGCGTCCATTATCTCGCCTGCGAGTCTTTCACGCATGGTGCGCTCGGAGCGCTTGCTCGAAAACATTGCCAGCCAACGTATCGCGAGCGTCTGCCTTCTCTCGGGGCGTACCTCGATAGGCACCTGATAGGTGGAGCCGCCTACGCGTCTCGCCTTGACCTCGAGTACAGGCATTATGTTCTGCATGCAGGCCTCAAAGACCTCCATTGCATCCTTGCCGGTCTTATCCTTTATGATGTCGAAAGCATCATAGCAAATTCTCTGTGCGGTCCCGCGCTTGCCGTCCATCATGATCTGGTTGATGAGCTTGGTGACGACAGTGCTGTTATATATTGGATCGATGATTATTTCCCTTTTGGGAACTCCTCCGCGTCTGGGCATAGCTTAATCCTCCTTACTTTTTCTTGGCGGCCTTGGGACGCTTTGCTCCGTAAACGGAACGGGACTGCATCCTGTTAGCTACGCCGGCGGCGTCGAGTGTGCCGCGGATGATATGATATCTCACACCGGGAAGGTCCTTGACTCTGCCGCCTCTGATAAGAACGACCGAGTGCTCCTGAAGATTGTGGCCCTCGCCGGGTATGTATGCCGTACCCTCCATGCCGTTTACAAGACGCACTCTGGCGATCTTGCGAAGAGCGGAGTTAGGCTTTTTGGGAGTCATCGTCCTGACCGCCGTGCAGACGCCGCGCTTCTGCGGGTTCTTCTGCAATATAGGCGAATTGGATTTATATGTAACGGCTTTTCTTCCTTTTCTTACGAGCTGGTTAATCGTTGGCATAACTTAGCTTCGTACCTCCATTTTTTGTTTGCGCTGCCGGTTTTGCCGCAGCTTTTTCCCGGGGTATTGCCCCAAATATCTATCTCAAATCTCTTGGCAACCCGCCGGAGACCGATTTTCTTTTTTGCACGGTATTCCCGCGCAGGCGGAGGGCACGCTTATGCCCGCAAGCCTTCCCAACTCTTTTTTCGCAGGCACCATCACGGCCTTTAGTCCCGCCTCCCGCGATAAGGCGATAAGCGCGTCCTTTATACCGACGTCCGCGTCCTGCGCTATATACACGCTTTTAAGCTCGCCGCTTTTTAAAGCGCGCATCACCTGCTTTGTGCCGACCACCTTTTCACGGCAGTTAGCCAATTCTTCAAACATGCCGTCCGGAAGCTCCTTTCCTCCCAAAAGCGGCTCTACCAGTTTAGCACCGCTGTAAAAACAAGTCAACTGTTTTTTAGCCGCTCTTTTTTATGTCCTTTTTCAGTTCTGCGACGGATCCTCCGGTATATAGGTCTGTGTCACGGTCTCGTCGCCGGGCTCAAAGAATCTGAAGTTCTCGCGGGGCTTCTTTTTGGAGAAGGTCATTCGCGCCACGCCCTTTTTCGCATCCGGAACCGGGAACCAGCCGTTTGCTACAGCGGTCTTTATCTGCGGAAGCTCAAGCGGGTTTACGGTGATATGCCCGGCCTGCTTTTTAAGATAAAGGTCTCCGAGGAAATACACCGCAGCCCAGCCTATCGCGATTATGCCCACAAATACGAGGAAGGGCATTGCCCAGCTTATCTTTTCAAGCGCGGACTGTATGCCCGGGATCAGCATGAGCACCACAGCCAGGACCGCTATCAGAAGTCCGCCGCCGAGCTGTATGATATCCTTCATGAGTATCTTTCTGCGGCAGCTGCTGCATACTCCTATGGGTGCGTCTATGAGAGAGCCTATCTGAGTGCGGACCTTTTTCCCGAAGCCGAAAAACATACCCTTCTTATACTCCGGCTCGGGATGTCCGAGAGAGAGTATGCCGTAAACGTCCTTGTGGCGTTCGCCGCAGAGCTGGCAGGTATCCGACTCGTGCAGCTCGTCCATGCTCTTCGGGATATACGACAGAGTGACGTTCCAACTCTTCTCCATCTCCTCCGAATTGGATCTTCTGTCCAGTCCGCCTTTAAAAACGCACTTTTCGCAGCCGTCGCAGCCCAGAAAGCCGCAGAGCTTGCCGCCTATGAGCGCACAGTTAAGGTTAGTCTTCTCCACCATTATTCCCGTCTCCTCTCAGTTGTCCGTAAAAGCTCGCAGCCTCTTCAGGCGAGCTCGCCGTCAGTGTCTGCGACATGCGCAGTGTCCGCCGCTTCAGGCTGTTCGTCTTCGGTGTTAAACATATCCGCGCTCTCGGCGTCGACGTGCTTTACGACCTCTATGTTCTTATAGCGCTTCATGCCCGTGCCTGCCGGAATGAGCTTTCCTATTATTATGTTTTCCTTCAGGCCGACGAGCGGATCGATCTTGCCCTTTATGGCCGCGTCGGTCAGCACGCGCGTAGTCTCCTGGAAGGATGCCGCGGACAGGAAGGAATCCGTGGAGAGCGAGGCCTTTGTTATGCCGAGCAGCACGCGCGACGCGACTGCCTGCCTTAAGCCTTCCTTTTCCATGCGCTGGTTTTCCTTCTCAAAGTGGAATATATCCACCATGTCGCCCGTGAGCATATCAGTATCGCCCGCGTTGTCTATGCGGCATTTCTTGAGCATCTGGCGAATGATTATCTCGATATGCTTATCGCTTATCTCAACGCCCTGCATGCGGTAGACCTTCTGGACCTCCTTGAGCAGATACTCCTGAACGCCCTTTACGCCCTTTATGCGCAGTATATCCGCCGGGTTTATGGAGCCCTCTGTCAGCGGATCGCCCGCCTCTATACGGTCGTTCTCCTTGACCTTCATGCGCGAGCCGTAGGGTATAAGATATACCTTGGCCTCCGCGTTTTCGGATATGACCGTGACCTCGCGCTTCTTGGAGGTCTCGTCTATGTGCACCATGCCGTCGCTCTCGGATATGACTGCCTGGCCTCTCGGCTTTCTCGCCTCGAAAAGCTCCTCGACACGGGGAAGACCCTGTGTGATATCGTCTCCGGCAACGCCGCCCGTATGGAACGTTCTCATCGTCAGCTGCGTACCGGGCTCGCCTATGGACTGAGCCGCTATTACGCCGACCGCCTCGCCTATATCCACGCGGTTGCCGGTCGCCATGTTCGCGCCGTAGCACTTGGCGCATACGCCGTGCTCGCTCTTGCAGGTGAGGGAGCTTCTTATCTGGACTCTCTTTATGCCCGCCTTCGCTATCTTCTCGGACGTGATGCCGTCTATTATGCAGTTGGAGCCGACTATGAGCTCTCCCGTGTTGGGGTCGACTATGTCGCTCACGGCGACTCTGCCGCGTATGCGGTCCTTTAAGGGCTCTATGACGCCGTTGTTGTCGAGTATCTCTTCCGTCCAGACGCCCTGTATATCCTCGCCGAGGCGCTCGAAGCAGTCGTCCTCGCGCACGATGACGTTATGCGAAACGTCTACGAGACGGCGGGTCAGATAGCCCGAGTCAGCCGTTCGAAGAGCGGTATCGGCAAGTCCCTTTCTCGCGCCGTGCGAGGAGATGAAGAACTCCAGGACCGTAAGGCCCTCGCGGAAGTTCGCCCTTATAGGTATCTCTATGATCTCGCCCTTCGGGTCCGCCATGAGTCCGCGCATTCCCGCGAGCTGACGTATCTGGTTTATGCTTCCGCGGGCTCCCGAGCGCGCCATCATGTTTATCGGGTTGAACTCGTCCATGCTGGATTCGAGCGCTTTTGTGACCTTATCGGTGGTCTCCTGCCATACCTTGACCGCGTTCTTCTTGCGGTCCTTGTCGGTCATGAGGCCTCTCATATACTGTCTCTCGATAAATACTATCTGCTTGTTCGCTTCCTCTATGAGGGTCTTCTTCTCGGGCGGCACGATTATATCGGACACGCTGACCGTGACCGCGCCGGTGGAATAGTGGAAGCCCTGCTTCTTTATGGCGTCGAGGACCCTTGAGGTCTGAGTCGCGCCCAGCTTGGAGAAGCAGTAGTCGACTATCTTTCCGAGCTGCTTTTTGCCTACGAGCTCGTTTATCTCGTACTGCAGCTCGTTTTCGGGCTTGGAGCGGTCGAGATATCCGAGTCCCTGCGGTATCGCCTGATTGAATATTATGCGTCCCACGGTGGTCTCTATCATGCCGGTCTTTTCGACGCCGTTCACCTCGCGGGTCACTCTCACCTTGACGAGAGATTGCAGGCCGAGCTCGCCCGTGCCGTATGCAAGAAGAGCCTCGTCCGGGTTCATGAACGCGCTGCCCTCGCCCTTGCCGCCGGGTCTTATAATGGTAAGGTAATACGAGCCTATGACCATATCCTGAGTAGGCGAAACGACGGGCTTTCCGTCCTGCGGCTTTAATATATTGTTCGCGGCGAGCATAAGGTACTTGGCCTCCGCCTGCGCCTCCACGGACAGCGGAACGTGGACTGCCATCTGGTCGCCGTCAAAGTCGGCGTTGAACGCCGTGCAGACGAGCGGATGCAGCTTTATAGCTCTGCCCTCCACGAGGATGGGCTCAAATGCCTGTATGCCGAGTCTGTGGAGCGTTGGTGCGCGGTTGAGCATTACGGGATGGCCCTTTATGACCTCCTCGAGCACGTCCCAAACCTCGGGACGCACCTTTTCGACCATGCGCTTTGCGCTCTTTATATTGTGGGCAAGATTGCCCTGTACAAGCTTTTTCATGACGAACGGCTTGAACAGCTCGAGCGCCATCTCCTTGGGCAGGCCGCACTGGGTCATTTTGAGGTCCGGGCCGACGACTATAACGGAACGTCCGGAGTAGTCGACACGCTTGCCTAAAAGGTTCTGTCGGAAGCGTCCCTGCTTGCCGCGCAGCATGTCGGAAAGGGACTTTAAGGAGCGGTTGCCCGCGCCCGTGACCGGTCTGCCGCGTCTGCCGTTGTCTATGAGCGCGTCGACAGCCTCCTGCAGCATGCGCTTTTCGTTCCTGACGATTATGTCGGGAGCCTTGAGCTGCAAAAGTCTGTTGAGGCGGTTGTTTCTGTTTATAACGCGCCTGTAAAGGTCGTTAAGATCGCTCGTCGCAAAGCGCCCGCCGTCCAGCGGCACCATGGGGCGAAGCTCCGGGGGTATTACGGGGAGCACGTCTAATATGATCCACTCGGGCTTATTGCCGGACTTGCGGAAGGCCTCTATGACCTGGAGACGCTTTATGGCGCGCAGACGCTTCTGTCCCGTGCCGTTCTCGACGTCGTTCTTGAGCTCCTCCGCTATTACGTCAAGATCCACCTTCTGAAGCAGTATCTTGACCGCCTCCGCGCCCATGCCCGCCTTGAAGCTGTCCTCTCCGAAGGTGCCTATCGCCTCGCGGTATTCCTTATCGGTGAGGAGCTGCTTGTATTCAAGCGTGGTGCTGCCCGGATCGGTGACTACGAAGGATGCGAAATAAAGCACCTTTTCGAGCGATCTCGGAGACATATCCAAAAGAAGTCCCATGCGCGAGGGTATGCCCTTGAAGTACCATATATGGGATACGGGCGCGGCCAGCTCTATATGGCCCATGCGCTCGCGTCTGACCTTTGCGCGCGTTACCTCAACGCCGCACTTATCGCATATTATGCCCTTATGGCGTATGCGCTTGTATCTGCCGCAGTGGCACTCCCAGTCCTTTGTCGGTCCGAATATCCTCTCGCAGAAAAGTCCGTCCTTTTCCGGCTTGAGTGTACGGTAGTTTATTGTCTCGGGCTTCTTGACCTCGCCGCGGGACCACTCTCTGATCTTCTCGGGCGATGCAAGTCCTATCTGTATCGAATCAAAAGTATTAAGCTCCAGCACGCGTTATACCTTCCCTTCCGTATCGAAAATTTTCTCAGTCCTCATGCTTATCCTTGACAAAGCCTATGTCCAGCAGATCGTCGGGCAGAAGCGCGTCGTCGATGTCCTCCGCGAGAAGGTTGTCGTCCGGTATGTCAAGCAGCTTATCCGGGTCGTCGTCGTCAAAGTCGGGTTTCTCAAGCTCGTCTATCGAAATATCAAAGCCGTCGTCCGTACCCTCGCCGTCATCCTCGTCTTCATCCTCATCGAGCTCGTCGTCCTCCTCGTCAAGGTCGTCGATATCCTCAAGGTCGAGATCGTCGAGATCCTCGTCAAAGTCGAAGCCGTCGTCGAGCAGTGCGGAGCGGTGACCCTTTTCAAATGCGTCGTCCTCCTCGCCCTCGATATTGACGTTGAGGTCGACAGGATCGTCGTCGCTCTCTCTTATCTCTATCTCGCCGACCTCGTCGCCGCTCACCTTTATATCGAGGCAAAGGCTCTGCAGCTCCTTTATGAGCACCTTGAAGGACTCGGGGACCCCCGGCTCGGGGATGTTCTCGCCCTTAACGATGGCCTCGTAGGTCTTTACGCGTCCCACGACGTCGTCCGATTTGACCGTCAGTATCTCCTGCAATGTGTTGGCTGCGCCGTAGGCCTCGAGCGCCCAGACTTCCATCTCTCCGAAACGCTGTCCGCCGAACTGAGCCTTGCCGCCCAGAGGCTGCTGCGTTACGAGCGCGCGTGTATCTTGTCGTCGACAAGGTGATGCAGCTTCAACATATACATATAGCCGACGGTTACGCGGTTCTCGAACGGCTCTCCGCTGCGTCCGTCGTAGAGCACGGTCTTGCCGTCCCTGCTCTCGTGGAGCATCTGCTTTATGTATGCAGTCGCCTCGTCATAGTCCACGCTCTCCTTCTTTATGAGCGCGAGCCTTTCCTCGTCGAGTCCGTGCTCAAGTATAGCGTCGCACAGCGTCTCGTCAAAGCCGAACTTATCGGTCAGCTGCTTTTTGTTTTCTTCTAAATGCGTACCTGCGAGCAGGTGTTCGATATCCTCCTCGGACGCGCCGTCGAAAACGGGCGTGGCGACCTTCCATCCGAGAGCTCTCGCAGCCATGCCGAGATGCACCTCGAGCACCTGTCCGATGTTCATTCGGGAAGGAACGCCGAGGGGGTTTAGGACCACGTCGAGCGGCGTGCCGTCGGGCAGGAAGGGCATATCCTCAACGGGGAGTATGCGGGATATAACGCCCTTGTTGCCGTGGCGTCCCGCCATCTTGTCTCCGACGGATATCTTTCTTCTCTGGGCGATGTAAACGCGCACGAGCTTGTTCACGCCTGCGGTCAGCTCGTCCTTATCCTCGCGCGTGAACACCTTTACGTCCACGATTATGCCGCCCTCGCCGTGAGGCACGCGCAGCGAGGTGTCTCTGACCTCTCTTGCCTTCTCACCGAATATGGCGCGCAGCAGCCGCTCCTCTGCGGAAAGCTCCGTCTCGCCCTTGGGCGTGACCTTTCCGACGAGTATGTCTCCGCTGCGGACCTCTGCGCCGATGCGCACTATGCCGCGCTCGTCGAGGTCCTTCAAGGCGTCCTCGCCGACGTTGGACATATCGCGCGTTATTTCCTCCGCGCCGAGCTTGGTATCCCTTGCCTGGCACTCGTATTCTTCTATATGGATGGACGTGAATACGTCGTCCTTTACCAGCCTTTCGGACAGCAGTATAGCGTCCTCGTAATTATATCCTTCCCATGTCATAAGACCCACGAGCACGTTCTTGCCGAGCGCTATCTCGCCCTTGTCGGTTGAAGGACCGTCCGCTATGGGCTGACCGGCCACTAACTTTTCGCCCTTGTGTACAAGCGGCAGCTGGTTTATGCAGGTGCCCTGATTCGACCGGGAGAACTTTATGAGCTTATGCTCATGCAGCTTTTTCTCCTCATCCTCTATGATTATGCGCGTGGCGTCCACGGATTTGACCGTGCCGGCCTCGGCGGTCTTCTCGAGCACGCCGGAGTCATAGCCCGCCTTATACTCCATGCCGGTGCCTACGACGGGCGACTCGGGTATGAGCAGCGGAACAGCCTGCCTCTGCATGTTCGAGCCCATAAGAGCGCGGTTTGCGTCGTCGTTCTCAAGGAAGGGTATCATGCCCGTGGCGACGGATACGAGCTGCTTAGGCGACACGTCTATCATGTCGACCTGATTTGCCGGGACCTCTATGAACTCGTCTCTTAAACGGCAGAGTATACGGTCGTTGACAAAGTGGTTGTTCTCGTCCAAAAGCTCGTTGGCCTGCGCTATGACGTAAAGGTCCTCCTCGTCGGCGGTCATGTATCTTATCTCGTCCGTGGCTACGCCGTGGTCGATGACTCTGTAGGGCGACTCTATAAATCCGTACTCGTTTACGTGCGCGTACATCGACAGCGAGCCTATGAGGCCTATGTTAGGGCCTTCAGGCGTCTCAATCGGGCACATTCTGCCGTAGTGCGAATGATGAACGTCTCTGACCTCAAAGCTGGCGCGCTCGCGGTTGAGTCCGCCCGGTCCGAGAGCCGACAGTCTGCGCTTATGCGTGAGCTCTGCGAGAGGGTTGGTCTGGTCCATGAACTGCGACAGCTGAGAGGAGCCGAAGAACTCCTTTATAGCCGCGGTCACGGGTCTCGTATTTATAAGGTTGATAGGCGTGGCGTTCTCCATATCCTGTATGGACATTCTTTCGCGGACCACTCTCTCGAGGCGGGAAAGACCCACTCTCATCTGGTTCTGCAAAAGCTCTCCCACGGAGCGGAGACGCCTGTTTCCTAAATGGTCGATGTCGTCGGTCACCCCGAGTCCCTTGCCGAGACCTATAAGGTAGCTGACGGACGCGAACATATCGTCCTCTATTATATGCTTGGGTATGAGCGTCGCGGCGTTGGCCTTTAAGAGCGCCTTAAGCTCCTCGTCGTCTCCCTCAAAGCCGTCGAGCAGCTTCTTGAGCACGGGATAATGCACAAGCTCCTTAAGATCGGCCTCCTCGGGATCGAAGGGCAGATAGCCCTTTGCGTCCACAAAGTTGTTGCCTATGACCTTTACACTGGAGTCGCCGGTCTTTATCCATACGCTGTTCACGCCGGAATTCTGTATGGCCTCCGCGGTCTCGGGCTTTATCTCCTCGCCCTCCATCGCAAGCACCTCGCCGGTCTGCGGATCGAATATGTTCTCCGCGGCTATATGGCCGGTTATACGCTTTGCAATAGAAAGCTTTTTATTGAACTTATAGCGTCCCACGCGAGCAAGATCGTATCTCTTGGGGTCGAAGAACAGCGTCTCTATGAGCATATTGGCGCTCTCCGCCGTAGGCGGCTCGCCCGGACGCAGACGCTTGTATATCTCTATAAGGCCTTCGTTTCTTCCCGAGGACGCGTCCTTTTTAAAGGTAGCCTCAAAAAGCTCGGATTCACCGAAATACTCGATTATCTGAGAGTTTTCGCCGAGGCCCATAGCACGCAGCAGCACCGTCACGGGCAGCTTTCTCGTTCTGTCCACGCGCACCCACATGCAGTCGTTGGAGTCCGTCTCATACTCGAGCCATGCGCCCCTGTTGGGTATGACCTGAGATGTGAAAAGGTCCTTGCCCGCCTTGTCCTTTAACGTGTCGTAATACACGCCCGGGGATCTGACGAGCTGACTGACTATGACGCGCTCGGCGCCGTTTATGATAAACTTGCCTCTGTCCGTCATGAGCGGGAGGTTGCCCATAAAGACGTCCTGGGTCAAAAACTCACCGGATTCCTTGTTGGTGAGACTGACCTTCATCTTGAGCGATGCGCAATAGTTTACATCGCGCTCCTTGCATTCCTCAACATCGTATTTGGGTGGACCGTCGAAAAAATAATCCTTGAACTCAAGCACAAGATTCTCCGAATAGTCCGTGATCGGGGAAATATCGCTGAGCACTTCCCTTAAGCCATCCTCGAGAAAACGCTTATAGGAATCCTTCTGGATACCTATAAGATCCGGGATCTCCAACACCTCTTTGATCTTGGAAAAGCTTTTTCTCGTTATACTGCCTGTTGTGACGTCATGCACCATACTTTGCCAACTCCTGTATGTAAACTTTTTCTTCCGATCGCCCTATATTGCACCGTCGCAATATTCTTGACAATTACGCATCGATAATATACATTATATATGACTTGTAACATCCGTTCTTTTATCCGTTTTTGACTGCACAAAAAGCAGGCAAAGACACATCGATGCAATTTACTATACTATCACGCTTTGTGAAGACTGTCAACAAAAACATACTCTCATTTTTATGTATTTCGTAAACTTTTTTCGTTACTCGGCGCCGCCGCGGAAGTGTCTCACTATGCTCCTCGCGGTGCGGGCGTCTATGCCCTTTACTTTCAGCAGCTCGGCTTCGCTCGCCCTGCTTATGCGCTCTATGTCCGAAAACGCCGTTATGAGCGCGGCTCTGCGCTTCGGCCCCACTCCCTCTATACGATCGAGCTCGCTCGAAAGCGTACGCTTTTCCCGGAGGCTCCTGTGATAGGTTATCGCAAAGCGGTGAGCCTCGTCGCGTATAGCCGTCAAAAGTCTGAGCTCCGGCGAGTTCTTTTTGAGTATTACGGGGTCGCTGTCATAGGGACGGTATACCTCCTCCTCTCGCTTTGCGAGTCCTATCATGCCCACGTCCTCGAGCCCGTACGCCTCCGCGATCTCCATCGCGGCGCCGAGCTGACCCTTGCCGCCGTCTATGACTATGAGATCCGGCATGCGTCCGAAGCCGTGCGAATGCTCGTCCGAGCCGAAGCCCTCCGAAAAGCGCCGCGTAAGCGTCTCCTGCATGGAGGCAAAGTCGTTTATGCCCTCCACCGTGCGTATGCGGAAGCGGCGGTATTCCTTTTTATCCGGCTTTCCGTCCGTAAAGACCACCATGCTCGCGACGGTGTCGGTACCCTGCGTGTTGGATATATCGTAGCACTCCATGCGCCCTATGTAGCCGAGCCCCAAAAGCTCTCCGAGGCTCTTTGCCGCGCCCTTTGTCCGGGCAAATTCCTTTTGCTCCGCCTGTTCCTTGCGCTCGAGCGCTTCTTTGGCGTTGCTCTTTGCCATATCGCAAAGTCTCTTGTTGTCGCCGCGCTTTGGGTTTATGAGCTCCGTTTTTGCGCCGCGCAGCCCCGTCAGCCATTCGCCTATGACCTCCGCGTCCGAAAGCTCCTCCGAGACGTATATGCGTGCGGGTATCATGGTCGTGTCGGAATAATACTGCTTTAAAAAGCTCTCCATTACCTCCGGCTCGCTGCCCTGAGAGTCCATTATGAACCTGTCCGTCAGCGAAAGCTTGCCCGAGCGTATAAAGAAAGCCTGTATCACGGCGCTGTCCTCTCCGCAGGCGACTCCGAACATGTCCGAGTCGTGCAGATCGGGATAACCCGCCTTCTGCCGTTCGCTCAGCCGTCCGAGCACGGCGAGCCTGTCCCTCAGCACCGCGGCAAGCTCGAAATCAAGAGCGTCCGACGCGGCCTTCATCTGCTCGGTCCAGCTCCTTTTGAGCTCCGAATGCTTGCCGGAGAGCACCTCCGTCACGCCCTCGAGCGCAGCGCGGTATTCCTTTTCCGTCGTCTTGCCCGCGCAGGGCGCGAGACAGCTGCCCATCTGATAGTTGAGGCAGGGCCTTGCGGCTGTGCGCTGCTTTGAAAGATCCGTCGTGCATGCTCTCACGGGAAACATCTTATGCACCGCGTCGAGCAGCTCCTTTATATGATGCGCTGCGAGATACGGGCCGTAATACTTTGCGCCGTCGTTCGCCACTCTGCGCACTATGCGTATAGCGGGATACTTCTCGCGCATATCGATGCGCACATAAGGGAACTGCTTATCGTCTCTCAGCAGTATGTTATAATACGGCTTATGCTTTTTTATGAGGTTGGATTCGAGTATGAGCGCCTCGACCTCGGTATCCGTCATGACGTACTCGAGGTCGGCTATCTCCGCCACCATGGCCTCTACCTTGGCGGGCTTTGCGGACGAACCGAAATACTGGCGCACGCGGTTTTTGAGCACGCGCGCCTTGCCGACATATATGACCCTGCCCGTCGCCGAGTGCATCAAATATACCCCCGGGCTGTCCGGCAGCGTCTTCAGCTTGTTTTCCAATTCAACGGATATCATTTATATTCGGCGCTCCTTGCCGGGCGTGCCGCGTTATCTGGCATATACGCCGGATACAGCCCGCACCGCCGCATCTGCGTCGTGCTCTGCGACTATAAATTCCATTCCCTTTTCGGACGTCGTTATCGTACTCACGGCTACGCCCGCATTCTCGAGAGCACAGACAAGCTTTGACGCCACGCCGTGCATGAGCTCCATGCCGAGCCCCTCTACGGTTATCTTTGAGAGCCCCGTCTCTATCGACGCGTCGAGCCCTTTAAGAGCGCTCATGGCGTCCTCTCCATCCCTGTCGTTTACCGAGAACGTGACCGGGCCGCGCGCGTCCGGCGCGACTACCACGTCGATATATATTCCGCGCTCCGCGACGCGCTTAAGCGTCTCGCCCGTGCCGGCTCCATTTACGCGTATGACGCTGACCGCGTCCGTACGGCGCGTGCTCGTTACCGCGCGCGTCTGATATACTATGTCCTTCATGGAGTAAAGTCCGGGCTCCTTGCCCGTTATAAACTCCGCCGCCCGGAGAGCGCCGTCGGCAAAGACCTGCTTTGTCTGCGCGGCGTGCGATACCGTCAGCACCTCGCTGTCTGTAATAAAAAGCACATCGTGCTCGCCGACGAACGTGCCGCCGCGCACGGAATGTATGCCTAACTCCCGCCTGTCGCGCCTGCCGTCCTCGGGGGTGCGCCCGTATTTATACTTAAGCTCGCCTCCGCGCGATTCGTTTATTATATCCGCAAGCGCGAGCGCCGTTCCGCTCGGAGCGTCCGCCTTGACGTTATGATGCTTTTCGATTATCTCCACCTCTGCGGCATCGCCGTAGAAGTCCGTGATCTCGCGCACGAGCTCAAACTGCATATTCACGCCGAGGGACATATTCGCGGAAAAGAACACGGGGATGCTGCCCGACGCAGCCTTTATCTTTTCCTTATCCTCGGGAGAAAATCCGGTGGTCGCGATTATTATGGGGATGCGGTTCTGTATCGCAAAGCTCAGATTGCTCTCGAGCGCAACGGGGCGCGAAAAATCTATTATGCAGTCCGCTTGTATGCTCCTGCCCTTTAGCCCGGGATACACCGGCACGCCGTTGTCCCGTACGTCCGGCATAGCGTCCGCGCCCGCGATGAGCTCCATGTCCCCCCGCGCAGCGATGCTCTCCCTCAGCACCTGACCGAGGCGGCCGTTTATACCGCATATTATAATTTTTATCATTCCTCAGTTCCTTCCGTCAGACCAGCTTATACTGTGCGAGCACAGCGCGCAGCTTTTCTGTTTTTGCGGCGTCCATTTCGCAGAGCGGCAGCCTCAGCGGCCCTGCCGCAAAGCCCATGAGATTGAGTGCCGTCTTTGCGGGTATGGGGTTCACGTCCATAAACAGAGCGCTTATGAGAGGAGCATAGTATAGTTGAAGCTCCTGCGCCTTCTTTACGTCTCCCGCTAAAAACGCTGCGGCTATATCGTGCGCGCCCTTTGGCTCCACGTTCGCAAGCACGGATATCACGCCCTTGCCGCCGAGCGACATGAGGGGAACTATCTGGTCGTCGTTGCCGGAATACATAGTGAGGTCTCCGCCCGCTATGCGGCTCATCTCGGCGATCTGGGATATATCCCCGCTCGCCTCCTTCATACCCGCTATGTTTTTATGCTTTGCTATCTCTCCGAGCGTCTCCGGCTTTACGTTTACGCCGGTGCGCGAAGGCACGTTATACATAATTATTGGCAGCTCTACGCTGTCGGCTATCGCGAAAAAGTGTCTTTTAAGGCCCTCCTGCGAGCATTTGTTGTAATACGGCGTGACCACCAGAAGCGCGTCCGCGCCTGCGGCTGCCGCCTTTTTCGACAGCTCGACGGCGTGCGCGGTGCAGTTGCTGCCCGTTCCGACAATGGCGGGTACTCTGCCCGCTATGTGCTTAATAGATACCTCGACGACGAGCTGACGCTCCTCCTCGGTCATGGTCGCGGGCTCGCCCGTCGTGCCGTTTATGACTATGGCGTCCGTGCCGTTGTCTATCTGAAAATCTATGAGTCTTTTAAGCTCGTCATAGTTTATGCCGTCCTCTGTAAACGGCGTCACAAGCGCGACTGCGGATCCTTCAAAAACACTCATTCGCGTTTTCTCCTTTATATGCTCCGTCGGCCGGGTTTTTTTACTCCCTGCCGCAGAGCGTGGCGTTGTCAATTATCCACTCGGCTATCTGTACGGCGTTGGTCGCCGCGCCCTTTCTGATATTATCCGCCACTACCCAGAGATTTACGCCGCTCTTCACGGAATCGTCTCTTCTGATGCGTCCGACAAAAACCTCGTCCTTGTCCGCGGCGTCTATGGCCATGGGGTATTGCAGCTTTGACGGATCGTCCACGACCACGAGGCCGGGGGCGTTTTCCAGCAGCTTTTTGAGCTCCGCAAGGTCAAAATCGCGCTCGAACTCGAGGTTAATGCTCTCGCTGTGTCCGTAATATACCGGTACGCGCACTGTCGTCGCGGTTATCCGCATGTCGTCGTCGTGAAGTATCTTTCTGGTCTCGTTGACCATCTTCATCTCCTCTTTGGTATATCCGTTATCGAGGAAATCGTCTATCTGGGGCAGGCAGTTCCCGAATATGGGATGCGGGAACTTTGCGGGGGCTTCGCCCTTGACGCCGTTCTCGAGATCCATATATCCGCCTCTGCCCGCGCCGGACACGGCCTGATATGTCGAATACACGACTCTCTTTATCTTATATGCCTCATGCAGAGGCTTTAATGCCACCATGGCCTGTATCGTCGAGCAGTTCGGGTTGGCGATTATGCCCTTGTTCTTCGGTATGTCCTCGGGGTTGACCTCCGGCACCACGAGCGGCACCTCGGGGTCCATGCGCCACGCGCTCGAGTTGTCTATGACCGTCACTCCTGCCTTCGCCGCGCAGGGCGCATACCTTAGGCTCGTGCCGCCGCCCGCCGAGAACAGCGCTATGTCGATGCC
>CAYVOZ010000048.1:0-2165 GCA_964453325.1 uncultured Christensenellaceae bacterium
ACGTAAAAAACGTTCGTCACAGCGCGTGTGCTGTGATAGAATGACAATAGCTTTTACCGTCTTCGGCGCGCAGAGAAGTGTTTTTCTGCGCGCTGCTTACAAATACCGAACGTGAGGTTCCGTTATGGATCTTTTCCCGCTTTTTAACAGCCTGAGGATCGCGGCAATAGCGAGCATTGCGGTTTACTTTATAGGCATAATGCTTGCGTATTATATTGCGCGTCTGCCGAGGGTAATAAAAGGAGTGCTCGACGTCATACTTACCCTGCCGCTCGTGCTGCCGCCTACAGTGTGCGGATGGTTTTTGCTGCTCATATTCGGGCTAAAGCACCCCGTCGGACAGTTTCTGCAAACGCTTGGCATACAGTTTGTGATGACGTGGTACGGAGGCATACTCACTGCGTTTGTCGTGGCGTTCCCGCTTATGTACAGGACGGCGAGAGGCGCTTTTGAGAGCTTTGACGAAACGCTTGCGTGGAGCGGAAAGACCTTGGGGCTTTCCAATACGTACATTTTCTGGCGTATTCGTATGCCCGCATGCAGACAGGGGATTTTTGCGGGCGCGGTGCTCGCTTTTGCCCGTGCGCTCGGAGAATACGGCGCGACGAGCATGCTCATAGGCTATACACCCGGAAGGACCGCGACGATATCCACGACCGTATATCAGCTTTGGAGGACCAACGACGACATGGGCGCGCTTAAATGGGTGCTGATAAATATGGCCATAAGCGCAGCGGTGCTTCTGACGGTGAATCTGCTCGAGAAGAGAGATAAAGCGAGGAGACGGAGATGAGCATTTCTGTAAAAATAAGAAAAAAGCTCGGAAGCTTCCGTTTGAATATGGAATTTGACTCCGAAGGCGGAGTGATGGGGCTGCTTGGTGCCTCAGGCTGCGGCAAAAGCGTTACGCTGCGCTGCATAGCCGGTATATTAAAGCCGGAAAGCGGCAGTATAGTTCTCAACGGGCGCACTCTTTTTGACAGCGAGAAGAAAATAGACCTACCGCCTCAGCAGAGAAGGGTAGGATATCTTTTTCAAAACTATGCTCTTTTTCCGAATATGACGGTATGGCAGAATATAGCCTGCGGAGCACACGCCGAAAAGAACAGTGTTAAGAGAAAGAAAGCTGTAGCCGACATGATAACGGCGATGCGTCTTGACGGTCTGGAAAGGCAAAAGCCGCATCAGCTTTCGGGAGGGCAGCAGCAGAGGACAGCGCTCGCGCGCATACTCGTGGGTCAGCCTGAAATACTGCTTTTGGACGAGCCGTTCAGCGCGCTGGACACGTATCTGCGCGATCAGCTGTTAAACGAGCTGACGCGCATACTCGGAGGGTACGGAAAGGATACGCTTATGGTCACGCACAGCCGTGACGAGGCGTATAAGCTGTGCGGACGTCTTGCCATAATCGACGGCGGAGAGCTTAAGGGTATAGGAGATACTGCGGCGCTTTTCAGCGATCCCGGTACGCGGACCGGAGCGCTGCTCACAGGGTGCAAGAACATAGTCGATGCGGAAAAAGCCGGAGACACGCTTGTGCATGTTCCGGAGTGGGGGATCACGCTCGACGCCGGACAAGGCGTTAAGGACGGACTTAAAGCAATAGGCATACGCGCGCATATGTTCGATCACGCAGAGCAGAATAATGCCTATAACGTGGAAATAGTCGAAATGTCGGAGGAGCCTTTTGAATGGACTGTGAAATTCGTGTATAATGGACAGACAGGCTCACCGATATGGTGGAGACTATCCAAAAAGGATATGCCCGAGGCAATGCCTGATAAGCTCGGCATAAAACCGGAAAGCGTTCTGTTGCTTTATTCTTAAGGAGTGCAGTATGAAGGACATAGCGAGGCTTTTATATGACAGGTCGGAGCAGGATAAGCCTTCTGTACTCGTCACGGTGACGAAAGAGGAAGGCAGCTCTCCGCGCAGCGCGGGAGCGTGCATGATAGTGGGAGCAGAGGGCAGGCTTGCAGGCACGATAGGCGGCGGCATGCTTGAATATAAGGCGACGGAGATAGCAGCCGCCTGTTTACAGGACAGAAAAGGCCTACTCAAAGAATACCGCCTCACAAAGAACGGCGCTGCGGAGTTAGGCATGGTCTGCGGCGGCAATATAGACGTGCTTTTTTCGTATATTTCGTTGAACAATAAAAACATAG
>CAYVOZ010000048.1:2175-16245 GCA_964453325.1 uncultured Christensenellaceae bacterium
ATATGACGGGCTGGCTGATACTGCCATATGATGGAGAGGGCATAGGCTTTCTCGGAGAAAGAGGCTTTTCCGGATATGTGCCTGATACAGAAAAGACCTCGGTGACAGCTCTATCAAACGGCGTGCTCGGGGACGGCGGCGAAAGGTATTATATCCGCAAGCTCATGAATGACAGCCGGGTATATGTTTTTGGCGGAGGACACCTCTCGCAGGAGCTTGTGCCGCTGTTGAGACATCTTGGCTTTCGCTGCATCGTTACGGACGACCGCGCGGAGTTTTCGTCGTGCGAGCTTTTCCCTGACGCAGAGAAGGTATACACAAGGGCGTTTACGGAGCTCGACGGAGCGTATGACGTCCGCACACAGGACTACATAGTGATCGTGACGCGCGGACACGCGGCGGATCATGACGTCGAGAAGTGGGCGCTCACTACTCCCGCGCATTATATAGGCGCGGTAGGCAGCAGGGGCAAGATAGCGGCAGTCAACGCAAGACTGAAGGAGGACGGCTTCACTGACGAACAGCTGTCCCGCGTGACCTCGCCCATAGGTATAGATATAAATAGCGAGACCCCCGCAGAAATAGCCGTGAGCATAGCCGCACAGCTCATAGAGGTGAGAGCGGGATATAACAGATGACACGGACGGATATGTGAGAATAATCGAAAGCATAACGGACGGCGAGGATAAGTCAGCTCTTATTCGTTCTCGAATATGAGCACATATCCGTCGCCGTTCGCTTTGTATACGCGCTCCGTGTCCACGTCCATGAGCTCGAGGCAGGGCGCGCTGTCGTATTCGAGCGCTGTGCCGCAGGACGAGCTCAAGGCGCGCGGGACGGGTATCAGCCTGTTTTCGATACCCGCCCCTGATAGAGCGCGGGACGTCAGCATCGCGCTCAGATGCGTGTGGAAAGTGGCTATATAGCTCATGCCTTCTTCTTTAACACTATGCTGTATTCGCCGTCATTCTCGGACGACGAGACGGAATAGCCGTTGTTCTCACCGTAGCGCGTTATGTTTTCTACCGCGCACGGGTCGTCCGCAAGCACCTCGAGAGAGTCGGGCGCATCTTTTTTTATAGCCTCCATAGTCTTTACTACGGGTATGGGACAGGAAAAGCCTCTTGCGTCTACCATGCTGTCAATTCCCCTTTCTGTTCATTCCGGTCACGGAAACTATCGCCAAAAATACTATACCCACGCCGGTCATTATCATACCGCCGCTCGTTGCGCCCGCTCCCGAGGAGGCGAGGCCGAAGATGTGGCATATTGCCGCGCCGAATATCATGCCTATAACGGTGATGGCGGAATCGCTGCTGCCCTCGCCTGCGAGTATGAGCTGGCGCAGAGGGCATCCGCCCAAAAGCACACTGCCCCAGCCGACGAGCAGCATGCCCAAAAGATTCCATATCCAGTCGGTATGCGCAACGCTCTGATCCGCAAAGCCGGGCTTAAAGGTCCCGAGACAGAGATTGAGTATTATAGAGGTCACGAGTATAGCACCAAAGCCTATGAGCAGCTTAAAGTCCTTGAACATGACGGAATCGCGTATGCCTCCGGCGAGGCAGAGCCGCGAGCGCTGCGCGAGCGCACCGGCTATAACGCCGATTATGAGCGCGATATAAAGCGGGGCGCGCATAGAGCCGGGACCCTCGGCGCTGCTTTTAAAGAGCGTCGGCACAACTGCCGCGACGATTAAGAGAATGACTGTTATCGCGGGGAACAGTGCTCCTTCGAGCTTGCTCTGAGAATAAGCCCGCTTGAGCGTAAAGCCTTTTTTAAGGAAAAGAACGCCTATGAGTATGCCTGCTGCAAAGCCGACGAGACCTATGATCGCGTTCAGGTCGCCGCCGCCGATACGCAGCACCATGCGAAGCGGGCAGCCTAAAAATACCAGCGCGCCCGTCATTACGAAAGCCCCTATAAAGAAGCGTATTATGGGAGAGGAGCCGCCGCGCGGACGGAACTCCTTGCGGAGAAGCGCCATGAGAAACGCGCCTAATATGAGCCCGAATATCTCCGGGCGCATATACTGTACCTTATCGGCATTGTGCAGCCCGAGCGCTCCCGCGATGTCACGGAGAAAGCACGCTATGCAGAAGCCCATATTTCCCGGGTTTCCGAGATGCGAGAGCAGCACCGCCGCGCCGCCTATGAACACGCCTGCGGCGATGACCCATATGTATTCCTTCTTTTTCATTTGCACACACCTCGCTATAAAGTATAATGATGTAAGCCAAGCTGTTTGTTCAAAAAACAACGAGCCTGTGATAGTATTATTGTAGTGTAAGGAACGGAGATTTTCAATGATATATCTTGACAATGCCGCGACGTCCTTCCCGAAGCCGGAGTGCGTCGCGCGGGCAATGTATGAATATATGACGGAAAACGGCGCCAACGTGAACCGGGGAGTATACTCGCCTGCACGGGATGCGGAGCTGAAGCTGCTCTCCCTGCGAGAGAGGCTTTGTACGCTGTTCGGGCTCGACGATCCGCGCCGCGCGACAATTACCCCCGGAGCGACGGCCTCGTTAAACATGGCAATAAAAGGCCTGCTTAAGCCGGGCGATCACTGCATAGTCGGGAGCATGGAGCACAACGCCGTCATGCGTCCGCTCATGCAGCTCGGGAAAACGGGTGTGAGCTTTGACCGTATACACGCCGACACCGAGGGACATATAAGAGCGAAGGACATGCTGCCGCTCATAAGGCCGAACACGCGTCTCGCAGTCGTATCGCATGCGTCGAACGTTTGCGGAACTATCGCAGATATAGAGGCGATAGGGGAGCTGTGCAAAAAACGAGGCATATTCTTGCTGCTCGACGCGTCTCAGACAGCGGGCTGCGTACCGATAGATTTCAAGGCTATGGGGCTTTCCGCGCTTGCCGCGTCGGGACATAAGGCGCTTATGGGTCCGTCGGGCATAGGCATATTGCTTATGGATAAGGCTTTTTCGGATGCGCTCGAGCCGCTTATATCGGGAGGGACGGGCAGCATGTCGGACAGCGAGGAGATACCGCCGTACCTGCCGGACAGATTTGAAGCCGGGACGCCGAATATACCCGGGATATACGGGCTCGAAAGCGCGTTGTCTTTTTTGCAGACGGAGACCGTCGAAGCCGTACGGAAAAAAGAGCAGAGCCTGACGGAAATGCTCATTGACGGGCTTACGGATATAAAAGATATACGCATATTGGGCGCAGCGGATATCCGTGAGAGGACGGGAGTGGTATCGATAGACTTTCTGAACACGGATAACGCAGATGCGGCGCGAAGGCTCGCGGAGCTCGGTATAATGACGCGCTGCGGCCTGCACTGCGCTCCGTCCGCACACATAGCGCTCGGCACGATGCCGAGCGGAACGGTGCGGCTATCTATAGGCTTTTATACAACAGAGCGGGATATATACTCCGCCGTCAGCGCAGTGCGTGAGACCGCGCGATAACATGAGAATACATCCCGCCTGTATGTGAGCAGAATAAAGCTTATCCTCCGCCGCAGAAGGGATAGAACTCTACGGTACAGTCGGGCGGCAGCACCGTGGACGGCTCATAGCAGCGCAGCTTATCTACGGTTATAAGAGCCTGCTTAACGGCCTGCTCCGCGTCCGCTCCGTATGTCTTTTTTACATATTTTACGATATCCTTTAGCTTTTTAGCGTCTATTTCTTCATTCTCACGTCCCGTGAGCTCCTTTAACGAGCCCTTATATATCAGTCTGACCATAGCTCCTCCAATCCAAGCTGCTTAAGCTTCTTTTCTGTAGGCACGCCGTTTTCGTCCCATCCACGGACCCTGTAATACATGGGCAGCATTTTATCGAGAGGAACGACGGACCTCGGATCGTCTGCCTGCTGCGGCGTATTCAAGAGCCTGTCGGGCAAGGTGTCGTCCTTTGAAGTAAAGCCCTCGCGCAGGTTATAAAGCCGCTCGACGTTATAGCCGCGTTCGCCCGCCTGCATGAAACGTCCCATGGTCATGCGCTGCCCGGTGATGTACATATACGCCGTGGACTGAGGCAGCACGGGCAGCAGGTTTATGGGCAGCAGGGCGGGCATGAGCCACCATATCGGCCTGAGTATTCCGCGAACGGCGATAAAGGCCTTGCTCACGGTGCGCGTCACGAAATGCATCGGCCCGAGCTTAAAGAGTATGCCGGGAACGACGGCCTGAGCCGTGAAAAGGCAGAAGCCCGCGGCGGATACGGCCTCGAGCATGTTCTGGAACATGACGGTGAGCTCCGCCTTGCCCTTAGGTGTGAACTTATCCGTGGAAAGCACGCTGACGGACTCCACGAGCGCGAGATAGCCGCCGTTGAGATGGCAGCCTCCTCTGTTTGCGGTGGCGTAGCCGAGCCCCATGCCCGCAGAGTGACGCGGCTCATAGGACGCCAGCTCGAGCCCCTTGGCGTGTATGGCAAATTCCTTGCCGCCGTACTTTTCGGAGAGCCATTTACTGCCGTTGGCGAGCTCGGAGTATATGCCCTCGCGGCGGGCGATCTTGTCTATAACGTCCTTTAAGTTATCCGTCTTTCCGAACTCCAGCCCGAAGTCCGCCATGCCGCGCTGCTTGAGCTCCATCGCAAAGGCTATCGTACCGGCGAGGGATATGGTATCCATGCCGAGCACATCGCACTGATAGTTTATCTCGTTTATAAGATCGAGGTCTGTGTTGCCTATGTTCGCACCGAAAAGTCCGGCGGTCTCGTACTCCGGGCCTTTTACTTCCTTGTCCTTGCCCTTGACCTTTACGCGGCGTTCGCAGCGTATCGGGCAGCTTATGCAGCTGCTGTTCCGCGTGAGGCTGGTCTCCGCAAGAGCCTCGCCGCTCGTGGCGTATGCTCCGTCAAAATGCCCGTCCTGAAAATTCCTCGTGGGCAGGACGCCAGAGGCGTTTGCGCTGTTGACGAGCCCGGCTGAGCCGTAGTGCGGAAGTGAGCCGCCCGTCATGGGGTGCTTTCTAAGATACTTGACCCACTTTTCCACATATGCGTCCAGTTTTTTTTGATCGACCACCGCGGCGTCTCTCGTACCGTAGGCTATTACTGCCTTGAGGTTCTTTGAACCCATGACCGCGCCCGCGCCGCAGCGCCCCGCGACGCGTTCTCCGGAGACAGCGCATGCGTAGCGCACCAAGTTTTCGCCCGCGGGGCCGATAACGAGCGCGCCCCATTTATCGTCAAAACGCTCCTGCGTTTCCTCTGCGTCGAGCCCCATAAGCTCCGAAGCGTCCTTTATCTCTATTTTTCCGCCGGTCATCTCGATATAAGACGGCTTCTCCGCCTTGCCGCGAATAATAAGTCCGTCTATGCCCGTCTTTTTCATCATCACGCCGAACTGTCCGCCGCAGTTTGAGGACGCTATACCGCCCGTCATTACGTTCTTAAAGGACATATTGAAGCGCGATGAGGACGGCGCGCCCGTGCCGTTGGCGGGGGCGGTGTTTATGATGAGTATGCTCTCGGGCGAGAGCGCGTCCGTGCCTTTGGGATGCAGCTCATAGAGCAGCCGCGAGCCGAGCATTTTTCCACCCAAAAAGTCGCGGAAAAGCTCCGCTGAGACAGGGTAGGGCTCGCAGACGCCGGTATTGAGGTCGAGAGTATAGTAAACAGGCGGTCTTGTTTTCATATTAAATCTCCTATGACAGTGTTATGGCATTAAGCGGACAAGCCTCCGCACATATCCCGCAGCCGACGCAGGCTTTCTCGTCGCCGAGCTGTGCAAAAACGTGTATATCGCCCTTGAACGCGGGCATGGATATCGCAAGTGCGTTTTTGCCGCAGGCGTCTACGCATACCGAGCAGGCGCTGCATTTCTCCTTATCTATATGCGGCTTCTTCCATTCTTCACGCGGGACGCGAGCCGCGCGCGAACCGTCCGGAAGTATTATAGCACTCTTTGCGCAGACTCTGCCGCACACTCCGCAGTTCTTGCAGAGCCTGGGGTCTATCTCGTGCTGCTTTTTAAGCACTCCTTTTATAGCCCCCACAGGACAGCTCTTTTTGCAGAGAGTGCAGCCTATGCAGTCTCCGGATATTACGGGATGCTTTCTGCCGCGTATGCGCTCTATGGTATAGGCAAATTCGCGCTTTCCCCATATCACGGGTACGGGGTATATCGGGTTTGCCTCCTTCATGGCCCATGCTATCATCTGCGGTATGTCCTTATCCAGTATAACGTCGATGTGCTCCTGTATGCCCATATCCCGGTTCATGCGCCGAATCTCGCGTATAAACGCCTCGGCCCTTCCGCATTCGTCCTTACCCTTGATGCCGACGGCGTCGGCGAGCTCGGAAAGCCTCTTATACACGGCGCTGCCGAAGTCCTCCATTACAAAGGGCAGTATGACGGCGTTGGCGAGTCCGTGAGGCACGCCGTAAAGCCCGCCCAACGTATGCGCTATGGCGTGTACGTTCCCCACGCAGGCGCGAGTAAAGGACGCTCCCGCATAATACGACGCGAGCAGCATATTGTTTCTGTATTCTATATTGCTTCCGTCGGCGTATGCCTTCTCCAGATTCTCAAATATGAGCTTTACGGCCTTTATAGAAAGCTCCTTGCAGTATTTGGGGCAATAACGGTTCGTATACGCCTCGACTGCATGCGTAAGCGCGTCCATGCCGGTGGTGGAGGTTATGTGCTTAGGCAGCCCCACGGTCAGCTCGGGATCGAGCACGGCGTAACGGGGAACAAGGCATAGATCGTTCACGGCGTATTTGTGATGCGTTTCGCTGTCCGTGACCACCGCCGCAACGGTCGTCTCCGAGCCGGTGCCGGCAGTTGTGGGTATGGCGTATAATGGAGGCAGCTTCTTTAAGACCTTTAGCGTTCCGCCCATCTTCTGCACTGACTGGCGCGGCTTTACTATCCTCGCAGCGGCGGCCTTTGCGCAGTCCATGGAGGAGCCTCCGCCGAACGCTATGATGCCGTCGCAGCCGCTTTCGATATACAGTGCGCGGGCTTCCTCTATGCTGGTTATCGTGGGATTGGGCTGTACCTTGTCATATACGGTATGCTCTATGCCCGCCTCGTCAAGTGCGGCAAAAAGTGTGTCAGGAAGACCTAACTTCATTATTACTGCGTCGGTAACGAGCAGAATGTGCTTTACGCCGTCCGCCTTAACCGTCTTTGGCAGCTCGGATACGCAGCCCGCGCCGGATATTACTTTTGATCGACGCCAGGGCAGCAGATACTGCGCGCTCGTAAAAAAGAACTGAAAAATCTTATACCATAAGACCTTGAGCTTCCATGCCATGGAAATTACCTCCCGCAATATTTATTCGGCGAATATAAAAATAAGTCTTGTTACAGTATAGAACAATTAAAAGAAATCGGCAACAAAAACTGTACCTGATAATCGTATATTGATCAAATTTCCTTATATTGGAAAATAGCCGTGCGGATATCCGGCGCGCCATCCGCAAAGAATATATCCGTGAACGCGTGAACTGCGCTCAAATATTTTTAGGAGGCATATAATGACAAAACAAAACGCAAACAGAAGCATAAGCTGCAGCGTCAGCAACTGCAAATTCAACTGCGCATGCGACGAGGGTGAGTACTGCTCGCTCGAATGCATAAACGTCGGCACTCACGAGCTTAATCCCACCGAGATAAAGTGTACGGATTGCGAGTCGTTTATTCTGAAGTAGAGAACACTGTCCGAGAGACGGACGAGGGGAGCCTGAAACAGGCTTCTCTCAGTCCGTCAAAAAACTATGTTTTTTGACGGGATTGCCGGATTTTGACTGTGACCGCACATGCGGTCACGGCCGTCAAAACCCGATATGTATAGGCCCCGGGCGTACACGCCGCCCTGTGCCTATGAATTAAAGCTTACTAAGGTCAAGGGCTTTTTGACACCCTGAGGGGAGCCTGAAACAGGCTTCTCTTTTTTTGTATCGGAAACGTTTGCTGAAAGCGATTACAAAGCATAATTGCAAACAGAACGCCATTTTAGCGTATTAACATGAAAGTTTCGCATTAAAATAATATGTAACTGATTACATTTTGTTTGACATGTGCAAAAACACAGTGTATAGTTATATCATATGGAACGGAGGGAGCGGATCATGAGCAAGTCAAAAGTGACGATATATGACGTATCACACAGACTCGGCGTGTCTACCGCTACCGTAAACCGCGTACTCAACAACAAACCGAATGTCAGCGAAAAGACGCGCAAAAGGGTCATGGACGCTGTGGAGGAGATGGGATACCGTCCGAGCAGGGCCGCCTCGTCGCTCTCACGTACGCCCGTGAGGCTCGCGCTCATATCCTGCATACCTATACAGGAGTTCTCCGACGAGGTCACGAGAGGCGCGCAGCGTTCCTTTGACGAGCTTTCGGATTTCGGCCTTATCGGAGAGTTTGTATATGTGGACGGCTCCTCGTCGATAAACGAATTTCTTAACGCGATGTACGACTGCGCGGCAAAGGGCTTTGACGCCATACTGCTTATTCCTCCCAAGGAGGAGGACATTGTAAAAGACGCTATGGAGGACATAGCGCGCAACGGCATCAAATTCGGCGTGGGAGTTTCCGGCATAAACAGCAAATGCAACTGCATAAACGTCATGAGAAACGGCGTTGTGGCGGGCAGCATGGCCGCGGAGATGCTTTCCGTGATGCTCGATCCCGGGGACAAGGTAGCCATGGTCACCGGCAACAGAAACACCTCGGTCCATACCACGACGGTAGAAGGATTTGAAAAGTTCGTCACGGCTTCCGACCTTGAATATGTCGGACTATACGAGCACAGAGATGACCCGCAGTTAGGCGCGTGGGTGGCGGAGCGCATAGTCAGGGATCACCCGGACATAAAGGGCTTATACCTCGGCACTGCTAACGAGGTCACGCTCATAAACAAGCTTATCGAGCTCGGCTGCGGCGGAAGGATAAAGATAGTTTCGTCGGATATTTTCCCGGCGATAAACACCTTTATGGAGGAGGGCGTAGTGCAGGCGTCCATATTCCAGGATCCTTACAGGTTAGGCAAGCTCCTTGTGCGTTATATGTTCGAGCTTTTAGCAGAGGGAAAGAAGATTGAAAACAGAGAAGTGCTGCTCGATCCGCATATAGTGCTTAACAGCAACAAAGGGCTCTTTTTGGAGCGGTCGGGCTATCTGGAGGAGAACCCGGGCGAACGATAACAGGCCGGGTATAAAGACATATACACGGCAACGTTTAAAGACCGGCGCTTGCACGCCGTATTAATACCGATAATTGTTTAGAAAGAGGATATAAAATGAAAGCCATAGTAGCAACAGGTAACGGAAAATCGACCATGACAGAGGTGAGTAAGCCGGAACCGGGTCCAAAGGAGATCGTCGCCCGCGTCAAGTATTCAGGTATATGCGCCACTGATATAGCTATAATCACCGGAAAGACCTCATTCGTAAAAAGAGGTTGGCTGAATTATCCAGTGCGCGTAGGTCACGAGTGGTCCGGCATCATAGAGTCCGTCGGCAGCGAGGTAAGGAACCTTAAGGTCGGCGACAGGGTAGTGAGCGAGACGAGCTGGAGCTGCTACGACTGCCCGGAATGCTGGCAGGGAAAGCACTGCATAAACGGACGCGCTTTGGGCACGGTCGGCAACCATTGGCCCGGCTGCCACGCAGACTATATGCTCATGCCGTGCCAGAGCGTATACAAGCTGGACGATTCCATGACGCTCAAGAACGCATGTCTGTTTGAGCCTGCTGCTATAGCCATGGACGGCATCGTAAAGCTGAACGTAAAGGCGGGGGATACAGTGCTCGTGACCGGAACCGGCCCTATAGGCCTCACCGGCGTCGGCCTCTTAAAGGCCATGGGCATACGCGTATTCGTTTCCGGACGCAGAGACAGCAAATTGGAGTATGCGCGCAAGATGGGTGCGGATATACTTATTAATGTAAAGAACACGAGCATAAAGCAGGTGCTCGACGAGAACACCCCATACGGCACGGTGGACGGTATACTCGAGGCGTCGGGCAATCAGGAGGTCGTTCCCGAGCTCAACGACTATATAAGCGGCGGCAGAATAGCCATGGCCGGCTTCTTTGAAAAGGATTTCAAGGACTTCGACCTTGACTCGCTGCTTTTAAAGGGCAACTCGATAATGGGCGTTTGCGGCGGAACGGGCATACTGCCTCAGATGATAAAGCTCATAAGAAATTCGCACGTTGACTTTACTCCGCTGATATCGGGTGTATACTCCTTCAATGACGCACTTACTGCTATTGATAAGGTCATAGAGAACGACGGAAACCGCATGAAGGTAATGCTCGACCACGAGGATGTGGACGCCGAGTAGTCATAGAGAGCACGGCGGGTAAGGGAACGGACGCTTAACAGGATAAGAGAGGCAGCATTATGGCATTTCGCGAAAGATTCAACGACTGGAAGGTCCCCGAGGGGAAGCTCGGCGTAGTTTGGCTCGGACAGGCGGGCTTCATGTTCAAGCTCGGTAACGGCAAGGTCATTATGCTGGATCCGTACCTTACCGACTATACCTTTAAGGCGATAGGAGAAGCGGGCTTTATAAGAATGACGGCGCCGCTGTTCGACCCGGAGGATATACACGCCGACTATCTCTTATCCTCTCACGAGCATCAGGACCATCTGGATCTCGATGCGCTGCCTGTGCTGGCGACGCCCGAAACAAAGGTCTTTGCAAATTCCGACAGCATTAAAATGGTGAAGGATGCAGGCATAAACGTAGCGGATCTTACACAGCTTGAGGCCGGAGACTGCGTTAAGACCGACGACTTTACGCTTTATGCGACAAAGGCGGATCATGGCGCGCTCGCGCCGAGAGCCATGGGCTTTATGCTCGACTTCGGTTTCGTTAAAGTATATTATTCCGGCGATACCTGTCTTAACAGGGAGGTCTTGAAGCCGAGCATCGATATGCATCCGGAGCTTGCGCTTCTGCCCATAAACGGCGCTTACGGAAACCTTAACGCCGTCGACGCCTCGCTGCTCGCACGCGATATGAAGTGTAAATATTGCATTCCGCATCATTTTTGGACATTCCCGGCGCACAATGCGCCCATGGGCGATCCTTCGACAGCTCTCAGATATTTTCCGGAGATAGCGCCGGATTGCAGACTTGACCTTGTTTCACCGGGCCAGTTGCTGCTATACTGATATTGTGCGGACGCTCATATATTAATATATACGATACAAAAAAAGTATTGCGTTTTGATTGTCTGTGTGATAGATTAAGTATGTAGTACAGAAGTTAACCGTTTATAACGGCTTTTCGATCGGGAGGAAGTTTAAGTAATACTGAACATTATTAACGCCCGTTTAAATTTTTTGGGATAATTTGTAAGCGGTTACCCAAAATATGTCGGAAATGCTCCGATATTTAGTAAATTAGTTTAAGAAGGCGTTAAGAGTTATTTAGAGAGTATTACAGAAATATAAACACTGCCGATCTAGGCATAACGTACGATGTCTTGACCTTTTAAAGGTCTTGAACATAAATACTATTTCCAGGAGGAAAACAATGAAAAAGACACTTTTGATCGTTCTTGCTCTTGTACTTTCTTTAGTACTCGTAGTAGGATGCGCTCAGCCTGCTGCTCCGGCTGAAGAGCCCGCTGCTGAAGAGCCCGCTGCCGAAGAGCCCGCTGCTGAAGAGCCGGCTGCCGAAGAGCCCGCTGCCGAAGAGCCCGCTGCATTTGATCCCACCGCTTATCCGGTCGCGATCTGCATGGACACATACAATCACCCGGTTCACAGAACCGTACAGCTCGGCTTCCTTAAGAAGGCCGCAGAGCTCGGCTACACCGATGCTCAGGTTGTCGGTACCGACCTCGGTGACTCCGCTGCTGCTTGGGAAAACGGCCTCCAGTGGGCTAACGCCGGCGGCAAAGGCCTGCTTCTGTGGGCTGGCGACTCCTCTTGCTGGGAAGTATTGAAGCAGATCTCGGCTACCGGCTGCATAGTTGGTATCCCCCACTTCAATCACATGGCTCAGAACGACGGTCAGCTGCCTGAGGGTCTTTCCTTCAACATGGCTTGCTCTCCCACGCTCTATGGCCAGCAGACCGCTTCCATCCTTGCCAAGGCTTGCGATGGCAAAGAGGGCGCTGTTGCTATAACCCTGAACACTCACAACATCACTGAGGATGCTGCTGACGAAGCCTTCCGCGCACAGTGGGAAGCAGAAGCTGCCAACTATGACCTCTCCAAAGTCACGATCCTTGACACCGAGCTCGAGGGCGGAGACCTTGTAGAAGCTACCTCCATCATCCAGGGCATCCTGGGCGCACATCCCGAGATCATCGCTGCATTCGGCACCACCGGCAACTCGCCGCAGAGCTGGAGCAACGCTGCGACCAACGTTGGCAAGGCTGACGGTGAGATCGCTATAGTCGGTATGGACGCTACCGAAGGCAACCTGGCTGCTCTTAAGGCAGGCAAGGTAGTCGCTATCGTAGCACAGCCCCTCTATCAGGAAGCTGCGAAGACCATGGAATACCTCGACATCATCTTCCAGGGCGGCAATGTTGACGCTTGGACTGACCTTGAGGCTCCCATCGTGACCATGGACGGCACCGATGCAAACGGCCCCGAGTTCCACGAGGCTCTTGCTGCTGAGGTTACCGAGTACTTCACCGCTCTCGGCCTGCAGGTTGGCTGATAACGAACGGTCAAGAATTTAACAGGCGGCAGACATTAAGCCATAGCTTAGCGTAAACGCCGGTTAACGGCAGGGGGCTTGTCTACTTCGGTAAACAGGCCCCTTGTTTTTAAGAAACATATCGGAATATTGAATTTATAGCGCATGCTTGACGAACATAAAACGAGGACGTATTTTTGAAAGCATGTATGACCGAAAAATTGAAAAAAATGCTGAATAATCGCATATTTACCGTTTTATTTGATCGGATTTATATGTTACTATATATATAAAAAGTCGGACAAAAATTTTCCGAAAGGATGTGAACCAAGGAAATGCAGGAATACATGCTTGAAGCGATAAGCATCACCAAGAAGTTCCCGGGCGTTCTGGCCAACGACGAAGTATGTCTGAATGTTAAACCCGGAGAAATATTGGGCCTTATCGGTGAGAACGGCGCCGGCAAGTCCACACTGCTTAAGGTTTTGAACGGCATATATCCCGCGGGGAGCTATACCGGAACTATCAAGATCAACGGAGAAGAGGTCAGCTTTTCAAGCTCCAAGGACGCGATAGACAAGGGAATAGGCTTTGTGCCGCAGGAAATAAACGTTCTTAAGAACTTCAGTGTCGTTGAGAATATTTTCATGAGCGACATGCACCTGGTGAGAGCAGTCGGAAACGAGCTCAGCGGGGACTATGTACCGCGAAAGAACGCATTTGTGGATTTTGCAAGCATGAGAGCGGCGGCGGCAGAGCTTTTAAGAGAGAGCGGTATCGATCTTGATCCCAATGCAGACGTTCTGAAGCTTTCTATCGGCAAGCAGCAGATGCTGATGATAGCGCGCGCTCTTGCGAGCCATCCCAAGGTACTTATATTGGATGAGCCCACGACTTCGCTTTCCTCCACAGACGTTGCGAAGCTTTTTGAGGTCGTACAGGGACTCAAGGAGAAGGGGACTGCTGTAATTTTCGTCACCCATAAGATGGCGGAGATCATAGAGCTGACCGACCGAGTTACGATACTCCGCGACGGCAAGAACATCAGCACGTTTGAGCGCGAGAACTACGATACGTCCAAGATCATAGCAGATATGATAGGCCGTGAGATAAAGAACCTCTATCCCGAGAGACATAACGAGATAGGCGAAGTAGTGTTTAAAGCCGAAAAGATAACGGTCCCTCACCCCTATATAGCAAAGCGCAATCAGGTCGAGGATATCTCGCTTGAGGTTCGCGCGGGCGAGGTGCTCGGACTGGCCGGACTCGTTGGAGCCGGCAGAAGCGAGGTCTGCTCCGCGATATACGGAGTGACTCATATGTCCTCGGGCAAGATGTACCTGAACGGGCAGGAGATCACGATAAAGAATACGCGTCAGGCCGCCAGAAAAGGCATAGGCTACGTCAGCGAGGACAGAAAGAAATACGGACTGAACTTCGTGTGGGATATAAAGA
>CAYVOZ010000049.1:0-9353 GCA_964453325.1 uncultured Christensenellaceae bacterium
ATATTCGATATAATGTGAATCAAACAGAATGTGATTCCGATTTTCGGAACCGGTACTTATCATACGGCGTTATATGTGGTACAATGAAATAAAGATCAAAGAAAAGCAACGGCTTTTTATAATAAAGGAGTAATTTTGAAGAAGAAAGAAACAAATTTAAGGATCATACCGCTCGGAGGAGTCGGTGAGGTCGGCAAGAACATGACCGTAATAGAGTACGGCAGCAGCATGATAGTAGTGGACTGTGGACTGTGCTTTCCGAGAGAGGATATGCTCGGTATAGACTATGTCATACCCAACACTGCATATTTGGAGGAGAACAGGAGCAAGCTCAAGGCGTTTATTATCACGCACGGTCACGAGGACCATATAGGCGCGACGCCCTATGTGCTGCCCCGCTTCGACGTGCCGGTATACGGCACACAGCTCACGCTGGCGCTCATAGAGTCCAAGTACGAGGAGCATGGCATCGTGCCAAACAAGTTCATGGTCATACAGGCGGGCGGCAAGGTGCAGTGCGGAGCGTTTGAGATAGAGTTTATAAAGGTCAATCACAGCATCGACGACGCGGTAGGGCTCGCCATACACACGCCGGTGGGCGTGATAATACACACGGGCGACTTCAAGGTCGAGTATACCCCGGTCTCGGGAAGCCCGATAGACCTGCAAAAGTTTGCAAGGCTGGGCTCGGACGGAGTGCTTGCGCTCATGTCTGACAGCACTAACGCTGAGGTGCCGGGCTTTAACGAATCGGAGAGGAACGTAGGCATATCGTTTGAGACGATCTTCAAGGAATCCAGAGGCAGGATAATAATCGCTACGTTCTCGTCGAACGTGCACCGTTTGCAGCAGGTCATAAACGAGACGAAGAGAGCAGGCAGACGCATATGCTTTATGGGCAGGAGCATGCTGCGCATCGTAAAGGTCGCGACAGAGCTCGGATATCTCAAGATGAGCGAGAAGATAGTGATACAGCCCGAGGAGCTTGGCAGCATAAAGGACAACAAGACCGTCATACTCACGACGGGCAGTCAGGGCGAGGCCATGAGCGGACTCGTGCGCATGGCGGCGGGCGAGCACGCGCGCGTCACTATAAAGCAGGGCGACACTGTGGTGCTCTCCGCATCTCCCATACCCGGAAACGAGAGATATGTATCCGACGTCATAAACATGCTCTATATGCGCGGCGCGAAGGTCGTCGCGGGCGGCAGAGGCTCGCGCTCGCAGGTGCACGTATCCGGCCACGCGTGCGAGCAGGAGCTGAGGCTCATGCTGGCGCTCACAAAGCCGAAATATTTCATACCCGTACACGGTGAATATAAGCACCTGTACAAGCACTCGGAGCTTGCCGAGGAAATGGGCATGAAGAGAAGCGATATATTCATACCGTCGATAGGCACGCCCATCGAGATATCGCGCAAGGAGGCGCATGCCGGCGAGCAGGTCACGTCGGGCAGCGTGCTCATAGACGGGCTCGGAGTCGGCGACGTCGGCAACGTCGTGCTGCGCGACAGGCAGGTGCTCTCCGCGGAGGGACTGTTCATAGTCGTGGTCACGATAGCCAAGGCGACGGGTGAGCTCGTATGTCCGCCGGACATAATATCCCGCGGCTTTGTGTATATGAAGGAGTCGGAGGAGCTTTTGGCGGAGGCACGCCATAAGGTGAGCCAGCTCATAGAAAAGAACGAGAGAGGCAAGGCGGGCGAGTGGATAACGACCAAGAGCCGCATAAAAAAGCTCGTGAGCTCGTATCTGTATGAAAAAACACAGCGCAGCCCGATGATACTGCCTATCATAATAGAGGTCTGACGGCTCTCTTATCCGCACAGAAGGAGGAAAAGCATGGTAAACATTCACGATAAGGCGAGCGAGCTCGCCTCCGCACTGGAGGCGTCTCCGGAGTATTCGGAATATAAGCGTCTCAAGGAGGAGGTAATGTCCGACGAGACGTCTGCGGCGCTCGTAAAGCAGTATAAAAAGCTGCAGTTCGAGGCGCAGGCAGCGGTCATATCGGGCAAGCAGCCCGACAAGGATACCATGGACAGACTGCAGAAGATAGGCGAGGTGCTGGCCTTCAATCCGAAGGCGGCCGAATATTTTACAGCCGAATACAGATTCAATACGCTCGTATCCGATATTTATAAGATACTCGGCAAGGCCTGCGACCTCGGCGTGGACCTTTTCAGCGAGTAACGCCATGTCAAGAGACGATTACGGGCTTTCCGGCGGCGATATAAGGCCGCAGAGAATAAAGGAGCGGGACGCCGCAAGGAGACAGCAGCGGGAGAACGTCGCCGACAAGGCGAAGGAGGACGCTGCGCACAAGAGCGAGAAGCGCGACTCCATGGACGGAGCGCCGCCGCATATTTGGGTATGGCGTATCTTAAAGCCGCTTCTGACTATCGTTATAAGCCTCGGAATAGTTTCGCTGTGCATATGGTTTGCGTACAATACGCTGTATGACCGGTATTTTTCGCCCGTCGACCCAAAAAGCGATAAGCAGATAGAGGTCGTAATAAAGAGCGGGTCGTCGCTCTCGTCCATATCCAAGCAGTTAGAGGACATGGGCCTTATAAAGAGCGCGAAGGTATTCAAGTATTATGTCGACTTTTCTGACATGAGCTCCAAGGTAAAGGCGGGTACGTTCGTGCTGTCACCGAGCATGTCCTTTGACGATATAATAAACGTTATAAAGAAGCCCAACGAGATGAGCGCCATAGTAAAGATCACCTTGAGAGAGGGTCTGACCGTAGAGCAGATGGCGGACGTCATAATCGCGGGCGGAGTGGACATCGACAAGCAGGAGTTCCTGCGGCTTTGCAGAGGCGCGAGCGAATTTGCGTCGAACGAGTATGTTTCGGGAGTGATGTCGACAGTAAACTCCACGCAGAGAAAGTATATGCTCGAGGGATATCTGTTCCCGGATACCTATGAATTTTATCAGGACGCTGCGGAGAAGGACATCGTATCACGTTTGCTCTCGCGCTTCGGAGAGATAATGACGGAGGATTTCGCAAAGCAGGCCAGCGATATGGGATATACCGTGGATCAGATACTGACGCTCGCCTCCATGATAGAAAAGGAAGCCAAGACGGACGACTTTACGCGCGTATCCGCGGTCTTCCACAGCAGGCTCAAGGAGGGCTGGACGCTCGGAAGCGACGCCACGATACAGTATTTTGTGGGCGGTAACGATCTCGTTTTCACGGACGCGGAGCTGGCACAGGATTCGCTTTATAACACATATCTGTATACCGGACTGCCGCTCGGACCTATATGCAATCCGAGCCGCGCGGCTATAGTCGCCGCGCTCAATCCCGACGAGGCGACCATGAAGGAAGGCTATATGTACTTCTGCCTCGGCGATCCGGCTACGGGAGAGATAGTATACTCCAAGACGCTCGAGGAGCACGAGGCGGCTGTCGCTCAGTACGAACAGCTTTGGAGGGAATATGACGCGGCGCTGAAGGCCAAGGCCGCCGGAGAGGACGGCGAGGCCGGGGACGGCACGGAGGACGGCGCAGGCACGGAGGAAGACAATGGCTGAACGGGCGGAGCTTTTGGCTCCGGCGGGGAATTTTGAATGCCTTGAGGCAGCGATATATTTCGGCGCGGACGCGGTATACATGGCGGGCAAGCGCTTTGGGCTAAGGGCATTTGCGGACAACTTCTCGGACGAGGAGCTTAAGGCGGCGGTGAGCTATGCCCATGCGCGCGGACGCAGGATATATGTGACCGTAAACGCGCTGTTCAGACCGGAGGAGCTCACCGGGCTTGAGGACTATCTTCGCATGCTCGCGGAGATAGGCGCGGACGCGGTGATAGTATCCGACCCGGGAGTTTTCACTACAGCGAAAAAGTGCGGCCTTGAGGTGCATATATCGACGCAGGTGAGCACGATGAACCATATGAGCGCGGGCTTCTGGCATGAGGCGGGAGCAAAGCGCGTCGTGCTCGCGCGCGAGGCGTCGCTCGGGGACATCAGATATATAAGGGCGAATACGCCGGATACGCTCGAGCTTGAGGCATTTGTACACGGCGCGATGTGCGTGGCGTACTCGGGACGCTGCCTTTTATCCTCGGCTTTTACGGGAAGGAGCGGCAACCGCGGCGAGTGCGCGCAGCCATGCAGATGGGAATACACCATACACGAAAAGGGATATCCGGAGGATTATCTGCCTATCGGTGAGGACGAGAAGGGAACTTATATACTCAACTCCAAGGATCTCAATATGATAGCCCATATCCCGGAAATGATAGAGGCGGGAATAAGCTCCTTAAAGATAGAGGGCAGGATGAAATCCGCATACTATGTCGCGTCTGTCACGAACGCCTACAGGCGGGCGCTCGACGCGTATTATGCCGGAGAGCCGTTTGATCCCGCGCTGGAGACGGAGCTCAATATGTCCGGCTCGCGCAGGTTCACGACCGGCTTTTATTACGGCAGGACGCAGGACGCGCAGGATATCAAAAAAGAGCTCCAGGACAGATGCTATACGTTCTGCGCCATGGTCATCGGTAAAAGGGACGCACGCGGAATGCTGCCGGTGGAGCAGAGAAACCGATTTTTCGCGGGAGAGAGACTGCACGTGCTTTCGCCGAAGCATCCGTTTTGCAGCTTTACCGTGCACGAGATAATAGACGCGGAGGGACAGAGCATTTCAAACGCTCCGCATCCGCAGCAGCATGTATATATAGACTGTCCGTTTGAGCTTTGCGAGGGCGATCTGCTGCGCGCGGAGAGGGGACAGGAGGAAAAGGCGGAGGTGGAGTGCGAATGCCGGATATAAAGGAAACAGCGAGCCAGCCTACAGACAGGCTTTTCAGAGTCATGGAGTTTCTGGCTGAAAACAGGCTGCCCATGCGGCTCATCGATATAGCGGCGGGGATAGGCATACCGCAGTCCACGGCGCTAAGGTATCTGCGCACGCTGTGCGCTCAGGGCTATGCCTATCACGACGATACGACGGGGCTTTATGCTCTGACCTGGAAGATATGCAGGCTTTCGGAGAGCGTTAAGGTCAATCTGGTATTAAGAAGCATGGCCTCGCCTTTTTTGCAGCAGATGGCGAACGAGCTTTCCGCAGGGAGCTGTCTCGTCGTAAGGCAGGGTTATGTCACGCAATATCTCGATTTTGTCGATAATCCCGTAGACAATATGAACACCATGCTGCGGATAGGCAAGAATGCTCCCATACACACCACGGGCTCGGGCAAGGTGCTGCTGTCTGCGCTGACGGACAGAAAAATCACTGAGATAGTCGAGGCTGTCGGTCTCGCCAAGCTGACAAAAAAGACCATAACAGACGAGAACGCGCTTTTGCAGGAGATCGAGTGTACGAGGAAGAGAGGCTACGGAATAGACGACGAGGAATGCGAGGAGGGACACAAATGCGTATCCGTGCCGATATACGACTATGACGGCTGCATCGCGGCGGCGATAAGCGTATTCGATACCGCGGAGAAGCTGACGGAAACGCGCATCGAACGCGATATTCTTCCGGTGATGCTCGGAGCGGCGCGCGAGATATCCTACAGGCTCGGGTATTCGGGCGAATAAGCCCTTGACAATAAAATTGAACAGATATAAAATAGTATTGTGAAATCCGATTTCAATATTTGAAACTTGATTTTACAATATTATTTTATTTAGGAGATATGCAATGGAGAGACTAAGGCCCTATATCAACGGCAAATTTGTGGAATCCAAGACTGAGAAGTATATGCCCGTATTTAACCCGAGCACCGGAGAGCAGATAGCCGAGACGCCCTGCTGCACGGTCGAAGAGGTCGAGGCGGCTATAGCGGCGGCTAAAAATGCTTTTCCCGCATGGTCGAACACTCCCTGCCCCAAGAGGGTCGAGGTCTTATACAAGTTCCGTGATCTTCTCATAGAGCACATGGACGAGCTGACCTTCATTCTTTCCCGCGAAAACGGCAAGAACTGGGAGGAATCCAAGGGCGATATATTAAAGGTAAAGGAGCCCGTGGAGGTAGCGTGCGGCGCACCCACGATCATGATGGGCGAATCGCTCATGAACGTAACGAACGGCTTTGACACCACGCTTTACCGCGAGCCGATAGGCGTTTTTGCGGGAATAGCTCCCTTTAACTTCCCGGCAATGATACCCATGGGCTGGATGATGCCTATGTGCATAGCCACCGGCAATACGCTCGTGCTGAAGGCAGCGAGCATGTGCCCGATGACCTCGCTTAAAATGGTAGAGCTTTTGGAGCAGGCGGGACTGCCCGCCGGCGTCGTCAACATAGTGACCTGCTCTCGTCACGAGTCCGAGCTTTTCCTGTCCCATCCCGACGTAAAGGGCGTCACGCTCGTCGGCTCGACCGACACCGGACTGCATATATACGCGGAGGCCGCAAAGCACGGCAAGCGCGTACAGTGCCTGTGCGAGGCGAAAAACCATGCTCTCATACTCGAGGACGCTCCCATAGAGAGAACAGCCGCCGGAATAATCAACTCGTCGTTCGGCTGCGCAGGAGAGCGCTGCATGGCTCTGCCCGTAATAGTGGTGCAGGAGTCCATCGCCGATAAGCTCGTTGCAGAGATAGTAAAACAGGTAAAGAGCAAGAAGATCGGTCCCGCGTATGAGAAGGACACCGACCTCGGCCCCGTCGTCACGGCAGCTCATAAGAAGTTCGTCTGCGACTGGATACAGAAGGGCATCGACGAGGGCGCGACAGTCGTGCTCGACGGCAGAGACGTCGTCGTTCCCGGCTATGAGAACGGCTTCTATATAGGCCACACCATACTCGATCACGTAACTCCCGAAATGACTGCGGGACAGAGAGAGATGTTCGGCCCTGTGCTGTGCGTAAAGAGAGTCAAGGACTTTGAGGAAGGCCTTGCCATAATGAACGCCAACCCGTATGCGAACGGCTCCGTTATATTCACGCAGAACGGCTACTATGCGCGCGAGTTCACAAAGCGCACCCACGGCGGCATGGTCGGCGTAAACGTCGGCATACCCGTTCCCGCAGGCGTTTTCCCGTTCGCGGGTCACAAGCAGTCCTTCTTCGGCGATCTGCACTGCCTCGGCAAGGACGGCATGAGATTCTATACGGAGTCCAAGTGCGTAACGACGCGCTGGTTCGACGAGGAGGAGATGCAGAAGCAGCACGTCTCCACATGGGACGGCGCGCTCTGATAAACGCAGCGTAAGCGTTAAAAGTGATATAAGGCAGGGGATATTTCCGGGCAGATCCGGAGATATCCCCGTTTTAAATGGCGGAATAGACAGCGGTATGCTATTATCATATAAGAGCAGGGGTCGCTGATTATGAATGCGGGAGGCGGGCGAGATGTCGGAAAGATTTTTGAGAACAATGGCTCTGACAGGTGAGGCTGGGGTCGAAGCGCTCGGCCAAGCGTCGGTCGCCGTGTTCGGCATAGGCGGAGTGGGCGGCTATGCCGCCGAGGCGATCGCCAGAAGCGGCGCAGGTAATATAACGCTCATAGACTGCGACAGCGTCGCGGAGTCCAACATAAACAGGCAGATTATCGCAAAGAGCGACACCGTCGGCATGAGAAAGACGGAAGTTATGCGCGAGAGGATAATGCAGATAAACCCGGAGGCAAGGGTCAACGCGATAGATATGCTTTATCTGCCGGAGAACGCGGACGCTATCGACCTCGCCGCGTTCGACTGGGTTATAGACGCCGTCGATAACGTGAGCGCCAAGCTCGAACTCGCCGTGCGCGCGGATAAATGCGGCACTAAGCTCATAAGCTGCATGGGTACGGGCAACAAGCTGCATCCCGAGCTTTTAAGGGTCGCGGATATATACGATACGTCGGTATGCCCGCTCGCACGCGTGATGCGGCGCGAGCTGAAAAAGAGGGGAGTGGAGCGCCTCAGGGTCGTCTATTCCACGGAGGAGCCAGTGCGCACAGGCACGCGTACTCCCTCGAGCATGGTGTTTGTCCCGGCGGCGGCGGGGATGCTAATGGCGTCGGTGGTCGTAAGGGATATCATAGGCGCGAAATAAAACAGCGCATTCGGTAATAAATGCGCTGCCGTTATCATTTCACTTTGATCCTATCGTATATTTACAAGGTATAGCTCCACTCGTGCTCTGCGGACAGCATGGCGTGGCGCGCCGCGCCTATGAGGTTTGCGCTGTTGTTGAAGGAGCAGGCTGTGACGAGCGGGCTTATGCGCTCCATGCCGATGCGGTCGTCTATATCGTCGAGCATCTTTTTTATAGAGGGTATGAGGTCGGGGCGCTTTGAGATGCCTCCGCCTATCGCAAAGAGCTCTGCGTCATAGAAGTATACTATGTTATGTATCGTTATGGCGAGCCCGCGCAGGTATCTTTCCACGCGCGGGGCGCATATCGGGTCGCCCTCCGCGGCGCGGTCGAATGCCCATTCTCCCGTAACGTCCTTTTTGCCGGTCGCCTCTGCGAGGTCGCTTAACAATACAGACATTGCGCTCGACATCTGCAGGGACTCGTAGCCGGTGCTTTCGTCATAGCCGACTATCATTCCGCAGGTCTCGCATGCGCCTATGCGATATCCCTTGTGCAGGCGTCCGTCCTTTACGACGCCGCCGCCTATAGAGGTTCCGAGCACCATACAGACGAACGTGGATACGTCCTTTGCGACGCCGAGCCAGCTCTCTGCGAGAGCGGCGCAGTTGCCGTCGTTTTCTATCTCTATTTTGACTCCGGCGGACTTATAAAACGCTTCCTTGAAGTTCTTATCCCGCACATAGGGCAGGGAGCTGAAGCCGCGGACATAACCGGAAATGGGCTCGGGATGAGCGAGCGTGGAAAAAGCCGGCACGTCGAAGTTGCCTTTTTCGGAGTTTATAACGCGCGTCACGGCGGCGACAAAGTCGTCAAAGCCGGTCTGCGGGGTGGGTATGCGCCCCTCGCGCGTGACGAGCCCGTTTTCCGACACTATGCCGTATTTGATAAAGGTGCCGCCTACGTCTATCGATAAATATTTCATATATACCTCCGCTTATTCGAGAGTCATAAGTATATCCATGTCCCCTGAAACGCTGTGCGTGTTCTTAAGAGCGGTGAGCAGTATGTTGTCGCCCGTCTTTACGGCGCGTCCGTTCAGCATTCCGCTGCCGCGCGTGACGGTGAGCACGGCATAGCCCTCCAGGGGCAGCGTGGCCTCGCCCTTAATGCGCCAGCGGCGGACAGTGAAGCTTTCGGTCTTCATATAGGTCGTGACCTCCGCTCCGCCGATGTGAACGGTCTCGGGAGTGCGCTTTCCTTCCGCACGGTCGTAATGCAGGCACTCTATTGCCTCGGAAAGCTGCAGCGGTCTGCCCTTTCCCTGCGCGTCCACGCGGTCGTAATCGTAAAAGCGGAACGTG
>CAYVOZ010000049.1:9363-16179 GCA_964453325.1 uncultured Christensenellaceae bacterium
GTCCACGGCCTGCTGTATCTCGTATACTATAGCGTTTTTGCGCATGGCGTGCAGCGTGCCTGCGGGGATATAGACAGCCTCGCCCTCGTTTATGGGCAGATGCTCTATGAGCTCGTTCCAACGCGCATTTTCGATGTACTCCGAGAGTCCGGCTCTGTCGTGCGCCTTGTGACCGTAAACTATATCGTAGCTTTCGGGCGTCTTTATGAAATACCACGCCTCGTTCTTACCGCCGCCGTAGCCCATTTTTATGCCCGTCTCCGTATCGGGGTGGACCTGCAGACTGAGATCGTCCAAGGGCGCGACGAGCGAGATAATGAACGGGAATTTGTCGTATTTGCTGTTAAAGAGCTCCGGTCTGCTTTCAAAGAGCTCAAGCAGATTTTCGCCCTCGTGCTCGTAGAGCGCGAGGTTGGCGTCCTTTCCGAGAGCGTTGAAGGCCCAGCACTGGCCAACGGAGGCGGGGAAGGCGTCATATCCGAAAAAATCTGCAAGCGCGCTGCCGCCCCATATAGTCACCTTGGGTACGGGTTCAAAGAATATCATATCGTAGTTCAATCCGGTCACCTCGCTTTATTTCTTCAAATCAATTATAACGCCGAAAACTCCGGTCTGCAATCAGCCGGGTTCAGCTTAAAAGTATTTTCGGCGTCTGAGACGCCTTTTCAAGTATGACGGCATAGTCGGCGGGAAAGCGCGTCGGCATGCTCGTAAGCGCGTCGCCTGCGGCGTGATATAGCTCCGCGTTGGCTGCGACGTCCTCGGCGGGGCCGGCATCGTCACCGTGCTGACGCAGACCGAATAGCTCGCCGCCGCCGCGCTCCTCGAGATCGAAGCGCGCGATTTCAAAGCCGTCGTTCGAGCTTGCGAGCTTCTTAAGACGGGGTGAGGAGGGGGAGTCCGTCACAAGACAGCAGAACGAATCCGTCTCTCCGCGCCCGACGCGTCCGCGCAGCTGATGAAGCGCGGCGAGCCCGAAGCGCTCCGCGTTCTCCACTATCATTACGCTTGCGTTTCTGACGTCCACGCCGACCTCTATGACGGTAGTGGAGACTATGAGACGCGTTTCTCCGTCGCGAAAGCGGCGCATCACGGCGTCCTTCTCGGCGGGCTTCATGCGCCCGTGCAGAGGTTCCGTGGCAATGCCCTTAAACAACGCTTTAAGCTCGGCATGAACTTCTCCGACACTTTTAAGCTCGAGCTCGTCTATGCCGTCTATCGTGGGACAGACGACATATGCCTGTCTGCCTTCGCTTAAGCGCTCGCGCAGCCACGAGTACATATCAGCCCGCTTTTCAGCAGGAACGACGAGCGTTTTTATCGGCTTTCTGCCCGCGGGAAGCTCATCCAGCACGGAAAGCCCCGCGCGTCCGTATATTACGAGGGCGAGCGTGCGCGGTATGGGCGTCGCGCTCATTATGAGAGTATGCGCGCCGTCGCGCATAAACGAAAGCTTTGAGCGCTGTGCGACGCCGAAGCGGTGCTGCTCATCCGTTATGACGAGAGCGAGCCGCAAAAACGCAAATTCGGTATACAGAAGCGCGTGTGTGCCTATGAGAAAGGATATTTCTCCGCTCGCAACGCCGGATGCTATCCTCTCCCGCTCGGATTTCTTTGTGCCGGAGGTAATGAGCGCGGTGCGCTCGCCGAAGATCGGCAGGGCGTTTTTATAGTGCTGTACGGAAAGAAGCTCGGTGGGAGCCATAAGCACGGACTGAGCGCCCGAGCGCATCGCGGAGTATGCGGCGAAGAAGGCCACAGCTGTCTTTCCCGAGCCTACGTCGCCCTGTAAAAGCCTGTTCATGGGCTTTGTACTGCTCATATCGGATAGTATCTCGCCCATGGAACGCAGCTGCGCGCCGGTGAGTGCATACGGAAGAAAAGAGCGATACTCCTCTGCAAGGTCCGGCGGGGCGTTAAGTGCGGGAGCCTCCGCCTGCGTGAGCAGATCAAGAGAGGCGCGCAGCACCAGAAAACGCTTGAAGGCGGCGCTTTTAAGCGCGGATATATAGTCGTCGGCAACGGAAGGAAGGTGTATTTTGCGGTATTCCTCTATGCGCGGCAGGAGCGAATACTCCGAGAGAAAGCTTCCGGTATGCTCGTCCGGGTCGGAAAGAGCGTCTATTGCCTGCGCCACGGCGGCGCGAAGTATCTTTTGTTTAACCTTTGAGACGGCATATACGGGCAGAAGAGCGCGCTCGCCGGGGGAATAGAGCTTGGGGTTATCGAGCCCCAAGACGCCCTTGTATTCCCGCACCTTGCCGTAAAAATAATGCTCCTCGCCTTTTTTTAACAGACCGGCAAGATATGACTGGTTAAAGAAGGTGAGCCGCAGCTTGCCCGTGTCGTCCTCGGCATAAACGGTGAATATGCTCTTTATACGGCTGCGGGAGAGCCAGTAAGGACTGCCGCTTATGCGCAGGCGAAACAGGCCGTATTCTCCGACGCGGGCCTCGTTTGCCGTTTTGGGGCAGGAGAGATCCATATAGGCCGCGGGAAAACGGTCCAAAAGCTCGCGGACACAGGAAAGGCCCTGAGCGGAAAGCGCTTCGGCGGTCTTTTCACCTATTCCTTTAAGCTCTGTGAGCGGAGAAGTATATAAAAGCAATGCGGGGTCCTCTGTTATATGAGCGCGGCTCCGGACGGCGGAGCCGCGCGGAGCCGATCATATTTCCTAAAACAGTTTGCGAGAGTGAGCGCAAGCGCTGCGCTTCTTATTCAATGATCTGTCACTCGACCGATACTATGTAGTTATAAACGCTCTGACCGCCGTTATAAAGCTCAATATCGAAGCTGTCAAATGCTTCGGTAAGGAGCTTTTCCGCCTTCTTTGCGTCGTCATCGGTCACGTCCTCGCCGTAATACACTGCTATTACGCCGTCCTCGTCGGTGCCTGCCATCTTGGAGACGAGGTCGACAAGAGCCGAGGTCATATCCTTCTCGCATACGGCTATATCGCCGTCAAAGAGGCCAAGTATATCGCCCTCTTTTATGTCTAAGCCGTTCACGTGCGTGTCGCGCACGGCATGGGTGATCTCGCCGGATCTGACCGTGCCGACAGCCTCGCGCATGGCCTTCTCGTTATCGTCGAGCGACGAATCTGGATCGAACGCCAGTACGGCGCTAAGTCCCTGCGGGAAGGACTTTGAGGGTATGACTATGACGTTTTTATCGGTGAGCTGGGCGGCCTGCTGAGCCGCGAGTATAATGTTTTTGTTGTTGGGGAAGACCACCACGTTCTTGGACGGGGCCTTCTTTATGGCGTCGCCTATATCCTCTATGCTCGGGTTCATGGACTGTCCGCCCTCGACTATCACGTCTACGGAGAAGTCGAGGAAGATATCCTTAAGCCCGTCGCCTGCGGCGACCGCGACCATTGCAACATCTTTTTCGGGGAGAGCCTCCTCCGGTTCGTCCTCTGCGAGGCCGGTGAGGGAGGTATGCTGCTCGCGCATGTTCTCTATCTTTATGCTCGAAAGCTGACCGAGACGCAGCGCGTACTGTAAGGCCTTTCCGGGGACGTTTGTATGGACGTGCACCTTTACGAGATCGGGGTCTCCGACCACAACAAGGCTGTCGCCTATGTCTGCGAGCTTGTCTCTGAGCTTATCTATGGAGACCTGCGTAATGCCCTTTTCAAAGTCCTTTATGAAGAACTCGGTGCAATAGCCAAATTCTATATCCGCGGTGGATATATTATCCATCGAGCTTGCGGCCTTGGGACGGGACTCGGCGGGCATGGAGAGATCGAGCGTGGAGGTGACCTCCTCGCCGTCGATGGCCATTTTAAAGCCCTTGTAGATGGCGAGCAGACCTGCGCCGCCGGCATCCACGACTCCGGCCTCCTTCAGCACGGGAAGCATTTCGGGGGTGCGCTTGAGCATGGCTTCGCCGGCTTCTATGACATGGTCTATGAGCATAAGAAGATTTGCACCGCCCGCGCTCTGCTTGCCTGCCTCGTCGGCCATGGCCTTGGCTACGGTGAGAATAGTGCCTTCCTTGGGTTTCATAACAGCCTTGTAGGCCGCCTCTACGCCCATTCTTATTGCGTTTGCAAAATCACCGGTCGAGAGTGAGACAGCGTTTTTGTCAACAGACAGCGCATAGCCTCTGAAAAGCTGAGACAGTATTACGCCGGAGTTGCCGCGCGCGCCTCTGAGAGCGCCTGTGGAGAGAGCCTCTACTATCCTGCCGACCTTATCGGTATCGCACGCGTTTATCTGGCGTGCGGCGGACAGCATCGTGAGAGACATATTCGTTCCCGTATCGCCGTCAGGCACAGGGAACACGTTTAAGTCGTTCAGAAGCTTTTTATTAAGCTCTAAATAATTTGCGGCGGTAAGGATCATATCCTTGAACAGCCGCGCATCTATCCTATATTCGGTCAAAAGAAAGTTCCTCCGTTTATGGATCGCGGGTCATTCATCGCGCAGGTTATTTCTGTACGCGTATGCCGCTTATTATGACGTTTACGTTCGTTACGTTGAGGCCGGTGGCTTTTTCGACGGTATACTTCACTGTCTGCAGTATGCTCGAGCCGGCGGCGGACATGGAAATGCCGTACTCAACGACGATATTGAGCTCTATGCGCAGAGAAGAGGTGTTGTCTGTAAAGACTTTAACGCCCTTTTTCAGGTTGTCTCTGCCGAGCAGGTCCGATAAGCCGTCGAAAGCGCGCGTGGGCGTCATTCCCACGACGCCGTAGCACTCGGTGGCGCTCATTCCGGCGATCGACGCTATAAAGTCGTTTGAGTATCTGATCTCGCCCTGGTCGGTCTTGATTATAGCACTCATAATTTGCTCCCTTCATTGGCTGTCGCATACATTTTTGATCATAATAAATAAAGAATCCGGTTTACCGATATATATGTATGCGCGGTAACGGCGGCGTTTACTTTTCGCGCCGTTAATCGTATAATATCATAAGGACGAAAAAAATCAAGCGTCAGCAGCCGCCCGCAGAGGCGTTTGCGTGCCTGTTCACAAAATATTTAGATGTTGCGGAAAAAATGCTTGCAATGCCTTTGTGATAATGGTAAAATACAATGCGTTTGATTAAGTGCCAGGGGAGGTGTTGACTGTGGCAAAGTACTGCGAGGTTTGCGGAAAAGGCGTAGTGAGCGGAAACAACGTTTCGCATTCACATAGAATTTCCAAGAGGAAATGGGCGCCCAATGTTCAGAGAGTCAGAGTTTTGGAGAATGGTACTCCTGTGAGGAAGTACGTCTGCACGCGCTGCCTGCGTTCCGGCAAGGTAGAGCGCTACGTCTGATAAGAACGTTTGAATTTGAAGAACGCCCGTCCTTTACGCACGGGAGCCGTGCGGGAACGAGGGGAGACATAGGCGATCCGTATTATCATATACGGAGGCGCCTTTTGTTTATATACGGAAATGTGCTATAATACTCACGTTAAAGAAGGGAAGTACATTTATGACGATGGCGGGAATGTCCACGGCTTGCTTTTTCGGCAGGAACAACGTGGAGGAATCGATAGATATTATGGGCGGCATGGGAGTAAGGCTGGCAGAGGTGTTTCTCAATACGCTTTGCGAGTTTGAGCCGGCTTATGCGCGGGAGCTCAGGAAAAGGACTGACGATCTCGGCATGAGGGTGCGCACGGTGCATCCGCACGGCGTAATGTATGAAAGTCAGCTTTTTTCGAGGTACGAGCGGTCAAGGGTCGACGCTATGGATATCTTTAAGCGCGTGCACGAGTCGGCGGCCATTTTAGGCGCAGAGATGACGGTCTTTCACGGTCTGTTAAACGTAAAGATGAGCCCCGTACCGCTCAACATGGAGAGATTGGGTATTATTCTTCAGGACGTCTGCGGCGCAGCAGAGGATTTCGGCATAAAGATATCCTTTGAGAACGTTCACTGGTGCTGGTTCAAGACGCCGGGATTCGCCGACGAGCTGAGAAAGGCCGTCGGTGAGGAGCGCGCGGTGTTTACGCTCGACGTTAAGCAGGCGGCACAGTCGGGGTATAGCTTTGAAGAGTATGCGGCGCATATGGGAAGCGGACTGAAAAACCTGCACATCTGCGACTATAAGCTCATGCAGGACGGCATACATACCATGCTCCCGCCCAAGGGAGAGCTCGATATCGGGGATTTGCGCAAAATATCGCAGGAGACCGGCTCGCCCGCAATATTAGAGGTATACAGCAACGATTATGAGGATCTTTCGGAGCTGAAGCGGTCGTTTGACCTGCTTTGCGAGAGCTTTTAGGGGGCGTACTTTTCCACGAGCGCATTCACCCATTCTCTGTGAGGACCTTCTATAATGGAAAACGGAGCGTCGCCTTCTGCGACGCTCTTTTTAAACAGCATAATATTCGGACCTTCGCGCGCGACATCCGAAACCATCAGGTTAAAAAGCGCATAGGGTATATATCCGTCCGCATAGACGATGAGCGTGACCTCGCCCCACGGCTGCGGCAGTATTTTTGCGAATCGCTCGTCTGTGTTTACGGGAACGGGTATCGCTCCGGCGCTGCCCGTGGCGTCCGTGACGCTCTCGGAGCCAGCCTCGGGTATGACTATCACGGCTCCCGCAACGGGCGCGCCCGTAAGGGCGTCCGTGACGACGGGGGAGACTGTCGCGCCGACGGCTGCGGAGCTCATGGCGGGCAGGGCGGATACGCCGGGAAGCATTGAGCGGGAGAGCATATATGCGCCGCCGGAGAGCACGCAGAAGCATACGACTGACGCGGCTATGGCTATATAGCGGCTCATTTTATCGGTTTTTTCGGGTTTGCTGTCCATACCGTATATATATTAGGCAAAAAGTACAATAAGACCGGAGGATATGAAGA
>CAYVOZ010000050.1:0-14301 GCA_964453325.1 uncultured Christensenellaceae bacterium
CAGTCAGCGCAATGCAGAAGTCCCGAAAACACGCTGTTAAACGGGCATTTCTTTGTTCCGCCTCCCACTTTTGGTCTTGAAGCGATAAGCCGCCCGCGGTCCCCTATTATGCTTTTTGCCCAGAGCTTTCCGTCCTCGGTAATCGGGCAAAAAGAAAGGTGCATGCGAGGCGTTGTATCGTCCTCATGCACCACGGCTGATATGCCTCGGTCTGTTCGTGCAGAGCCAAGCCCTGCGTGAGCGAAGCGGCAAGGGCGAGGGCAAGCATCGTTTTTCCCTCGCCCGGGTTCACCCTGCAATATCGTTATCTTGCCGATAGGCACATACGAATGCCACAGCCACTTCACCTCCTGTGCGGCAATATCCGCCATGCTGATGAGCTTTAGTTTTTCTTCCATTAGTTTTCTCCGTTTCTTTAAAATGCAAAAACGGCAAACGCAGCCTGCCGTTAATGGTTGGTTTTTCGGGGCTATTTCAGCCCGCGTGTCGCCGTGTGCGGCCTCACAAAGGCCAGAGCGGGGATTTCGTTAGCTCCCGTAAAGCTGCGCACGGGGGCTTTGTGAGACCACATAAAAGGCGGCTGATTGCTCAGTCGCCTCGGTAACCTTAGATGTTTAAGCCTCAGTTATATCACTGCCACTCACAACAATTATTCTGCCATCGTTTGAAAATGAAATCTGCCACAACTGAGTCTTGCTCTCACCGTTTTTGTAAGTCACGCCAACGGATATCTCGTCAGAATAAGAGGATAAATCAAGAGAAGTCTGTTCAGAACCGATCAGCTCGCTTATGGTATCGCCATCCAAGTACCACGTTACATATTCACCGGAACGCACAGTGACGGTTTTGCTAGTTACGGGAGTGACGGCCGGATTTGCCGGATTAATGATCCTTACGCTATAGCCCGGTTGAATATTATCTAAAACCGATGCTTTATCTGCAAAATCCTCATAAGTATACTCAATCTCATACTTGGAAAAATCTATCGCTCTTTGCATCTTTTCATCCAGAAATTCGTCAACATCTCCGCCATTCAAAGCGATATCAGAAAGCTCCTGCGAATACAACAGGTCAACAAACTGTCTGATACAAATGCGTTCCATAGCATCATTTGAAAACTGCATTTGTTCAAGAACAGCTATAATATCCGCGAGAGTAGGATTCTCGCTCGATATTTTTTCTTTTTCAATAAACAGATTGTATTCAGACCATGTCAGATCACCGCTTGCAGTTTTCCAGTTACGTGAATCCTCATAAAAGATCTCGTAATTTTTACTTGAAAACGTAACAGATTCCACCTCATCACCCGATACGATAAGATCAACTCCGGCAACGCTGTCAACCTTATTATCCGAAAAGGTTATAATAGGCAGGATAGCATCGTTTGCAGACGGGAAAGCCGCTTCGTTTTCAGATGACATGAGTGCTGCGCACGGCAAAACCATTGCTGACTGGTGATTATCCGGGCTTGCAGCATAGGCAGTAACTATACCAAAAGGATTTGACTGTTCCCCCGCACTCTTTTGTGATTCCACCGACTGTGGATTGCCTGCAGACTCATTAGGCAGAGCGTTATTATTGGTGAGCATTGGTATTGCGAAAAGAGCCATTGCAAGGCAAGCAGCCATACCTCCTAAAACATACTTCCAAACAGGGCGTTTTACGGAGTCTTTAGCTGATTTTTTCTTAATAGCGTTTATTGTGTTTTCTGAGAAATCATCGCTAAATTTTACTTCGTCCATAGCTCTTTTATATATGTTATCTTTCATCAAAATCATCTCCTATCATTTTTTTCAGTAACTCACGTCCTCGCGCAAGCCATGTTCCAACAGTAGCCACATTGCTGTCTGTCATTTCTGCAATCTCTTTAAGACTGTATCCCTCATAGTAATGCAAGTGTATTGGAATGCGATATTTAACTTCAAGCGAAAGCACATAAGACAGTATGCTTTCTGATTCATCGGATAAATAACAAATATCCTCCGTGATCGGATCAGTCATGTGTTTGCGTATAGACCTCAAGTAATCCTTGCATTTATTGCTTGTGGTACTCATGAGCCATGCTTTTTTTGACGATTCTTTCAGAATTATCGGCGCCTTCTCGGCGTATATGATGAATACCTCCTGTGCAATGTCTTCTGCATCAGCGGTATTCTTCAAATAGGCGAAGGCGAAGCGCAAAACATGACTACTGTAATGCTTTATGGTGTTTTCAATTTCTTCCGCGGAATGCTTCATCTTTAGGCCTCATCTCCTTTCACCTATAAGACGAAAAACACAGGGATTATTTTTCATCATAAAAAATAATATCATAATTTAGAAATAGATAACGCTTGGATTTCACACGACCCGTTTATTGCCCCGGCAGTCTACCGGAAAGGATAAATACTCCCTTTATCACACCGTGTAGGCATGACACTTTTCCATAACTCCATTTGCGCCTTTTAGTTTAATAATCCAAAATCAATTCTTAAGTGCAGCCGTATCGTGTCCCTGTTCGATTATAATGGGCGGTTGAACTCAACACCTTGAAGTGTATCAGCTCTCCCGCCGGTTTACAGATTATTCACATTTCGGTTACAGTCCCCCGTCTGTTTATCGTCAACAGCGGTAGTATAATTCTATTCGTCGGAAGGACAAACGTTCCGGCAAATAGAAACGAGGTATATTTAATGTTTAAAAAATGTTGTTCCGCACTCATTCTGCTCCTGATATCCGTATTGCTTTTCACTGCCTGCGCCAACAGTGCGGCAGACGATACGACGCCCACGGCCGAAGCTCCGCAGGAGACAGAGCCTGCCGCGACCGAGCCCGCCGCGACGACAGAGCCGGAGGTCACTCCCGAGCCATCTCCCTCGGAGGACGCCGGACTTACCGAGGATGCAAGAGCCGCGTATTACAGCGTATTAAGCGTGCTTTTGAACGACCATGTGCTTCCTGACGGGACCGATCTCGGTTATGACGAAGCCTCCGGAGAAGACGGCAATCAGTTCTCGATATGCGATATCGACGGCGACGGACGCGACGAGCTCATAGTCGTGTATACGACTACCTCTGTCGCAACGCAGATGCAGCTCATATATGATTATCACGACGGCGAGCTGCATTGCGAATTTTCCGAATACCCAATGAATGTATTTTTCGATAACGGCGTCATCAAGGCCGCATGGTCGCATAATCAGGGGCTCGGCGGAGAATTTTGGCCCTTCAGCCTCTATCAGTACGATGAAGCCTCCGACAGCTACGCTCTTGTCGGGATGGTCGATGCGTGGGATAAGAACATGTCCGATAAGGATATGGACGGCAACGCCTTCCCCACCGACGCAGATACGACCGGTACCGGTATACTCTATTATGTCATGCAGGGCGGCGAATACGACACATCCGAGCCCGTCGACATATCCGTCTATGAGGCTTGGTATAACTCGTATGTCGGCGATGCGTCAGAGCTGACCATAACCTATACCGCGCTGACGGAAGATAATATCAACGCCATCTGAAATAAAGCTCGCTCTGAGAACCCGCTTTTTCGCGGGCTCTCATTTGTTATTATGGAAATATCGCGCAAGTTGTGCTACGCTTAATGCGTATAGTCTTTTAAGAACGGTAAGTACGGAGGTCTCATATGATATATAAGGATTTTAAAGGCTTAAAGCTTTCTGCGCTCGGCTTGGGCGCGATGCGGCTGCCGCTGACGGACGGAGACGACTCTCATATAGACGAGGCAGCTGTCCGGGAAATGATAGACTGCTCCATGGAGAGCGGCATAAACTACTACGACACCGCATGGGGCTATCACGGCGGAAATTCGGAGCTCGTGCTCGGCAGAGCCCTCGGAAAATACCCCCGCGCGAGCTTTTATCTCGCCTCGAAATTCCCCGGCTACGACCTTTCAAATATGGACAAGGTCGAGGCCATATTTGAAGAGCAGCTCCGCAAATGCGGCGTGGAATACTTCGATTTTTACCTCTTTCATAACGTCTGCGAAATGAACATAGACGCCTATCTCGACGAAAAGTACGGCATATTCGCATATTTAGCCGAGCAAAAGCGGAACGGACGCATAAGGCATCTCGGCTTCTCGACTCACGGGAGCATTGAGACCATGACGCGCTTTCTTGACGCATACGGCGAGAGCATGGAGTTTTGCCAGATACAGCTTAACTATCTCGACTGGAGCTTTCAGGGCGCAAAGGAAAAGACAGAGCTTTTAAGCTCACGCGGCATTCCGGTATGGGTCATGGAGCCTCTGCGCGGCGGAAGCCTCGCCTCCCTGTCCGACAGGAACGAGGCCGGACTTAAAGAGCTCCGTCCCGACGAGAGCGTGCCGGCATGGGCGTTCAGGTTCCTTCAGTCTCTGCCCGAGGTAAAGGTCATACTCTCGGGAATGTCGGACATATCCCAGCTTAAGAGCAATATCGCCACGTTTGAAGCCGAAAGGCCTCTCAATGCAGACGAAATGAAGGCTCTGCTTTCGATAGCTGACGGCATGCTTAATAACACGCTGCCCTGTACTGGCTGCCATTACTGCGTCAGCCACTGCCCTCAGCAGCTCGATATTCCCTGGCTCATCAGTCTCTATAACGAGCATTCCTACTCGGACGGGGGCTTTATCGCGCCGATGGCTCTTTCCGCCCTGCCGCCCGATAAGCTGCCCTCCGCATGCCTCGGATGCAGGAGCTGCGAGGAGGTCTGTCCTCAGCAGCTAAATATCTCCGGGGCTATGGCTGATTTTTCCGATAAGCTGAAGCGTGCCGAATAGCGGTCTGACATAATACATCCTCAAAGCGGCGCTGTCGTATTTTCACGTACAGCGCCTTAGTCCGTCAAAAAACTATGTTTTTTGACGGGATTTCCGGGTTTTGACTGTAAACGCATAAGCGTTTACGGCCGTCAAAACCCGATAAGTATAGGCTTGGGCGTACACGCCGCCCTGCGCCTATGAAATTTAAGCTTAAGGTCAAGGACTTTATTGACACTCTGCGGCGCTGTCGTATTTTCACGTACAGCGCCTTTTTTCTTTCTTGTTTTACACATATTTTTCCTTGTCCCGGACAGAATAAGAAAAAACATACCGAGGTGTACCGATGGACAGACATTACGAAGAACGAATGCAAAGAAAGCTCGATCAGCTTAAAGCGGCAGGACGTCCCGAGCCTATACGCAGCGACGGCGCCGGCGCTCTCGACCTTGGGCCGAGGGATATCGCAAGAGACGCGGAAAATCACGATATGCTCGTCCCTCCCGCCACGGATCACGGACTGATAGACAATCTGCGTTTTTCCTTCTCGGATACGCATATGACGCTCAAGCCCGGCGGCTGGTCGCGCGAGATAACAAAGCGCGAGCTGCCCATATCCGACACTTTTGCCATAGTCAACATGTGCCTTATGCCCGGAGTAAGAGAAATGCACTCGCATCAGCAGTCCGAGTTCGGCTTTGTGCTCGTAGGCGGCGCGCGCGTAACGGCAGTCGACGAGATGGGGCGCACGTTCATAGCCGACTGCGCTCCCGGCGAGGGCTGGATATTCCCCAAGAACATCCCCCACTCGATACAGGGGCTTAAGGAGGGCTGCGAATTTCTCATGCTCTTTGACAAGGGGACATATTCCGAAAACAATACCTTTTCGATATCCGAGCTGTTCTCGCATATGCCTATGGACGTGCTGTCCGCCAACTTCGGCACACCCGAATCGACCTTTAAGAATATACCCGGCGAGCAGGTATATATCTGCGACGGCGGCGACCCAGGAACGCTCGAAAGTCAGACTGTGGTTTCGCCTTACGGAGCAGTACCCAACACCTATAAGCACGAGCTCGTAAACGTCGCTCCGCGCATATGCGAGGGCGGCTCTATAAGAATACTCGATCACCGCAACTTTCCCGCCTGCAATACCGTCGCCGCGGCAATGGTGGAGGTCGAGCCCGGCGCTATGCGGGAGATACACTGGCACTCGAATCAGGACGAATTCCAGTATTACCTGCAGGGCGAGGCACGCATGACGGTATTCATGCCCGGGCCGAAGGCAAGGACAAGCTCGTGTTCTTAGAGTTCTTTAATAGCTCTCATTTTGCGGATATATCCCTGTCGCAATGGGTCGCCATGACGCCTAAGGAGGTCGTGATGAGCTGTCTGAATCTTCCGTCAGAATTTCTTGACGGTCTCAGAAAGGAGAGCTGTCCCGTCGTTAAATACAAGGGCTTCGCTTTCCCACCGGCGGAGAACACGCCGCAGAACGTCAGATACTTTAAGGATTTCGATTACATAAAAAAGGAATGCAAGCCGGGCTCGAGCGACGTTGGGTAAAACTGTTCAGCAACGGATGCCTATATAACATTGCTGTTAACGGAAAGTATGATTACGCCGGCATTAAAAATAAATGCCGGCGTAAAAACATATATCGTTAACGAGCTGTTTTCTATGCGCCTATCTCCTGTTCGTCAGCCTGCTTCCTGCTTTTTCAGCGATCTTGCCGCCCTCTCGCGCCGTATCATCGATACGACGAACAGGCACATGGCTATGAGCACGCAGATAAGGTTCGCAGCAGACGCAGGCGTAAGCTTCTCGCCCAAAAACAGTAGCCCTATAAGAAGCGTCACCGTCGGCGTAAACATGGACGACAGCCCCACAAACAGCGCCGAAAAGTTATTTACTCCGGATGCGTACAGTATGAACGGCACGGCCGTAAAAGCGCCTGTGCTTATGAGCAGCAGCAGCGTCCATACGGAATCAACGGAGCCTATACCGCCGACGCCCATGGAAAACGCGAGCACATAGGCTATAGCCACCGGCGCCATGAGGCCTGTCTCAATAAAAGTCGCCGTCAGCCCGTCTGTGTTTGCCATCTTTTTAAACAGCGAGTAGGCCGTAAATGTCGTCATAACAAGCAGGCCTATATAAGGAAAGCTCCCGTACGCCGCTATCGATATTACCGTCCCGGCCAGTGCGATAATTAGAGAAGCTATCTGCAAGGCGTCCACCTTATCCCTGAACACAAAGATACTGAATACGGATATGGCTATTGGATTCATATAGTTGCCGAGGCTCGCGTCTATCACGTGTCCGTTTGAAAGCGCCCATACATATATGAGCCAGTTCGCCGTGATGCAGACCGAGGATAGTATGATGTATTTGATGTGTTTCTTATCCGAAAATGCCTGTTTTACGGTATAGAGCTTTTTTGTGCATATAAGGCACACGAGGCAGAACAACGCCGAAAACACTATGCGGCAGGCGACCTTGAACACAAGATCAAAGGCTCCGAACAGGTTCCAGTACAGCGCGGCTGCGCCCCATATTATATAGCATACGATAAGCTTTATTAGCGGTTTCTTATCCACTGAGCTGCTCCCTGAAATTCACGTGCCGATGCTAAGCATCGGCAGATAAACCGGAGACATACCGGAGTGCTCGCCGCATTCCGATATGTCTCCTTTGCCGCAGGGCAAATTCCTGCGCTCTGCTTTGCCTTATGCGCTTTGCAATTGCGCGTCAGTTCTTGCCGAGATAGACCTTCTTTATGCCCTCGTCGTTTAAAAGATCCGAGCACTTGCCGCTCATGACTATCTCGCCCGTCTGCATGACATAGCCTCTGTCCGCCGTGTTGAGAGCGATCCTGGAGTTCTGCTCGACGAGCAGTATCGTCGTGCCGTCCTCCTTGTTGATCTGCTTTATAGCCTCGAATATCTCCTTGACTATAAGAGGTGCGAGACCGAGCGACGGCTCGTCCATGAGCATCAGCTTGGGTCTGTTGATAAGGCCGCGTGCGATAGCGAGCATCTGCTGCTCGCCGCCGGAAAGCGTGCCGCCCATCTGGTTCTTGCGCTCCTCGAGCCTCGGGAAGCGCTTGTATATAGCCTCGACCTCTGCCTTAAGATTCTTGGTGTCCTTGCGCAGGAACGAGCCCATCATTATGTTCTCGTATACGCTAAGCTGCGAGAATATATGTCTGCCCTCGAGCACCTGCATGATGCCCATGCCCGCAATCTTATGCCCGGGCAGTCCGGATATCCTCTTTCCGTCAAAGTCGATCTCTCCGCGGATGCCCTTTGCCTCGGTAAGTCCCGATATGGTCTTAAGAGTCGTGGATTTACCTGCTCCGTTTGCGCCTATAAGCGTGACGATCTCGCCCTCGTCCACATACAGGTCGATGCCCTTGATCGCGTGTATGTTGCCGTAATAATAGTGAAAGTTCTTTATTTCAAGCAAAGCCATTATTCGTCACCTCCGAGATAAGCCTTTATGACCTCGGGATCGTTCTGCACCTCTTCGGGCGTACCGTGCGCGAGGTTTGCGCCCGAGTTTATGACAAATATCTCGTACGCAACGTCCATGACGAGCTTCATGTCATGCTCGACCAGCAGCACCGTTATGCCGCGGTCGATTATCTTTCTGATAAGCGCGTTCAGCTCTTCCTTTTCGCCGGAGTTCATGCCTGCCGCGGGCTCGTCAAGAAGTATCAGCTTGGGATCGTTCGCCATGCCTCTTACTATCTCTAAAAGCCTCTGCTGACCGTAGGAAAGGCTGCCTGCCTGATCGTCCTTAAAGGCCGTCAGTCCGACAAAGTCGAGCAGCTCCTCCGCCTTTTTGACAGCGGCCTCTTCCTCTTTGCGCTGTCCGGGCAGATGCAGTATGCTCTCGAAATAGCCGCCCTTCTTAAGGCGCGTATGCATTCCGACGAGCACGTTCTCAAGCACGGTCATTTTTCTGAAAAGATTGATGACCTGATATGTGCGCGATATTCCGGCGTCGTTGACCTGATAGGGTCTCTTGCCGTCTATGCGCTTGCCGTCGAACCATATTTCGCCGGAGTCCGGCTTATATACTCCCGTTATGAGGTTAAACAGCGTGGTCTTGCCCGCGCCGTTCGGGCCTATGAGAGCGGATATCTGATTCGGCTTTACATGCATGCAGACGTCGTTGGTCGCTTTCAGTCCGCCGAAGTTTAGATTAAGATGCTCAACCCTTAGCATTTTCGCTCACCTCGTCTTTCTGCTGTTTCTTCTTAAATCTGAATCTGAGGTTCACAAGTCCGTTAGGCATAAAGAGTATGACTACGAGCAGGAACACACCATAGAACAGCGTCTGATATTTCTCCAGATAGCGGAGGAACTCGTTTATGATCTGCACGGCTACGACGCCCGCAACAGGGCCCCAGAAGCAGCCCGTGCCGCCGAAGAGCAGCATCGTCAGGAACATGACCGACTGGTCGAACATGAATATGCCCGGGCTTATGTAGTTTACAAAGTGTCCGTACAGCGCTCCGGAGAGAGCCACAAAGAACGCGCTCGTGCAGAAGGCTATTATCTTGTACTTTCTCACGTTTATGCCCATGCCGTTTGCGGCGGTGACGTTCTCGCGTATGGCCGTAAAGGCTCTGCCCGTCTTGGAGTTGACGAGGCTCTGCTTAACGAACAGGCATATCGCGAGTATTATAAACACGAGATAGAAGTACAGAGTATAGTTATCGCTGAAGCTCTGACCGAAGAGTATTATCTTCGCCGGGAAGTATCCGCGGAAGTTGCCGGTTATCTCGCCGGGCGATGCGGATATGATATAGTAGATTATCTCTCCGAAGGCGACTGTCGCCAGCGACAGGAAGTGGAACTTCAGCTTTGCCGCCGGATACGCTATTATCGCCGCAATGAGCGCGGAGAATACGCACGCTATTATCGCGGAGAGCAGCACGTGCATACCGAGGTAATCCGTGAGAAGCGCGCTGCCGTATGCGCCGATGGCGAAGAAGCCGGCATGTCCTAAGGATATCTGTCCGCAGTAGCCGAACAGTATATCGAGTCCCGCGACGGCGATTATGTATATCAGTACAAAGCAGCCTATCTGGAGAATATATGTCTGGCCGGTGGCTATCACCGGAAACAGCGCCGCAAGTATGATTATCGCCGCCTTTATATACCAGAATTTTCCATATTTATCGATTATTTTTGTCACAATATTATCCCCCCGCCGCTTATTCTTGTATCGTGCGTTCGTTAAAGAGGCCGGTAGGCTTCACGAACAGGAAGATCAACAGCAAGAGATATGTGAACATGTCCTTATACATGGACGTCAGATATCCCGCTATCATCGTTTCGGCAAGACCTATGATGAATCCGCCGACTATAGCGCCGTACATATTGCCGTATCCGCCTGTGACTGCGGAGGCAAAGCACTTTCTGCCGATGCCCGCGCCGAGCGTTGTATATACGCCGTAGAGCGGTCCGATCAGTATGCCGCCCATAGCAGCTATACCGGAGGCTATTGCCCATGTGATGCCGGTCGTCATGGATACGTTTATACCGCAGCTTCTTGCCGCCATCGGGTCAAGCGCGGCTGCGCGCATCGCTGTGCCGAAGCGCGTCTTGTTCATGAAGAAGTGCAGCAGCACCATCATGACTCCGGAAAGCGCTATGCAGACGAGAGGCTCTACCTGCAGCATATAGCTGCCGACCTTAAAGCCCTTGAAGTTCTCAAAGATGCTCGGGAAGTTCAGCTGGGTCGTGCCCCATATGAACTGCGTTCCGTTTCTGATAATATATGATATGGCTATCGTGGCGAGCACGATGTAGGTCGCATTTGCAGTCTTATTGAGTATTACGCGTATTACGCCCTTTTCGAGCGCTATTCCGAAGAAGAACATGACCACCATTGTGAGTATTATGGCCACAAAATACGGGAGTCCCAAAAGCGCGCGGAATGTCCATCCTATGAATGCGCCGAGCGTCAGCACGTCGCCCATTGCAAAGTTCATGAGTCCGGATGCTTTATATATAAGGCTGTATCCCAGCGCGATTATTCCGTATATTCCTCCAAGGCAAAGTCCCGCAATAAGCAGAGTTAAAAACATATACCTTCCACCTTTCCCTTAATTATGAGTCCGCATAATACAGGCTTTAACGAGCGCCGCCCCTGTTTTACAGGGGCGGTCTTCGTACTTATCCGCCCTATACTATTTATCAGACGGACTCATTTGCATTACCGGGTCGAATTATGCCCAGCCCATCTCAGCCGCGAACGCGGTATAATCGTCGGAAGCCTTCCATACGTCGTAAGCAACAGACTTCTGATCGACAACAACGTACATTGCGAATCCGTTCAGGCACTCGCCGTCCCTGTTCGTGAAGTCCATCATGCCGCCGAGGGCCTGGAAGTCCTTGATGTTGTAGATAGCTTCGATTATAGCTTCGCCTTCGGTGCTTCCGGCATCGGTGACGGCCTTCTCGAGCACGCTCATGGCATCCCATGCGCGGTATGCAGCCTCGCCCTTGGGAAGCTCGTTGTACTCTGCAACGTACTTGTCAAGGAACGCTCTCATGAAATCGTCGGTGCAGTCGTTGATATCGGTGTAGGTAACATAGGGGAATGCGAACGCGATGTGATCCGTGGCTTCGCCGGCTATGTCATAGTGATCCTGCTGGAGCGGCTCGGAGTAGAACAGTATGCCGTTGTAGCCAAACTGTCTGAACTGCTTCATTGCGTTGCCGACCTCGGATCCGAGAACGCCCATGAACACACAGTCGGGGTTGGAGCCGAGTATCTTTGCGACCTGACCGGAGAAGTCGGTGTCGCCGGAAACGTAGTTCTCAGTCGTGGTGACGGTGATGCCGTCCTTTTCGCATGCCTCACGCATGGTCTTGCCGGCGCTTGCGCCGTAGTCGTCCTGACCCTCGAATATAGCGCAGGAGCTAAAGCCGAATTCCTTCATAACGGTCGTGAGGTACGGTATGGAGCGGGCGCTGTTCATCGTGGGACGTACGCAGTACTTCCAGCCCTGCTGCATGAACGTCGGGGAGAAGCCCATGCCGAAGAAAGGCATCTTGGCGTCTTCGAGTATCTGACCGGAGGCCAGCACGCAGTTAGATATTATGGAGCCGACTACGAAGTTGACCTTGTCCTCTTCGACGAGTCTCGTAGCGATCTTTACAGCTTCTTCTGTGTCGCAAGCGTCGTCATAATACACGCCCTCGACCTGCATTCCCAAAAGTCCGCCCTTCTCGTTGAGCTCTTTGATGTAAAGAGCTACGGAATTCTGAGCGGCAGTTCCCTGCGTTGCGGCTGCGCCGGTAAGCGGGGAATAGAAGCCGATCTTGAACACGCCTGCAGGCTCCTCGGCCGCGGGCTCTTCGGCTGCGGGCTCTTCGGCTGCGGGCTTTTCTTCTGCGGGCTTCTCGGCCACAGGCTCTTCCGCAACAGCTGCCGGCTGGCAGGCTACTGCAGCAAAGACCAGCATGAGAGCCAGTAAAACGACTAACAGTTTCTTCATTTCAGTTCCTCCATATATATTTTATTTGTCCTCTGGACAAATCGAATATCATATTATTGACGTCGTAAGGCGTATACCGTTATTACGCATATAAAAACCGAACACAAACGTTCATATATGTATATTTTATAGTTTTACCTGTAAGACGCAATAAGAATATCCAAAATAAAACATCGAATTGTTTTGTAATTTGAGCCGCTAAACATAAATATTTTTTATTTTAAATATGAATTTTTTTGATTTTGACCGTTTATTCACAGTTTGTACATAAAATAAGCCTTATTCGTTAAATAATTTTACCCGGTCTCGCCTCTCCGGAACTGTCCCGGCGTATACCCGGTGTTCTGCTTGAACAAATAGTTAAAATAGGTCGAGTTCTCATAGCCCACCATTTCGGATATTTCGGATATCTTTAAGGCCGTGCCTAGCAGCAGCTCCTTTGCGCGCCTTATTCTCAGCTCGGTCAGAAACTCTATATAGGTCTTGCCCACTGTCTTCTTGAACTCAAGACTGAAATAGCTCACGCTCATCTGTATCTGACCCGCTATCCTTTCAAGGCTGATATCGCTCTCCGTGAAATGCTCCTCGATATAGAGCTTTGCCTTGTCTATATAGAATGAAAATCTGCCCTGCTTTTTTAAGTTCATGTAGTCTATGACTCTTACAAGCTTGTCGTAAAGCATATCCATGGCATTCTTCATTGTCTGCGCGCTCATCAGCTCCGCATACTCCTCCATGGGCTTCTCGAATATCTCTTCTATGGAGGAGCCCAGCGAGTCCAAAAGCTCGAGCGTCTGGCGGAATACCGAGCTCATGAACAGGCTCAGATACGCCTTTGACATGCTTCCGCCCGCCATTATCTCGAGCGCGGTCTCGTCAAGGTTCTTTTTAAGGCTGTCTTTGTTCCCCGTGCGTATGGCGGACATGATACTGCCCGTGGTCTTCAGCCGCGCCGTATCGAAGGAGCTGTCCATGCGCTCCACGCTGGAATAGTACGTCGTGCTGTTCGCGCCCGATACGAATTTTAAGTTTAAAGCAAGCCTCGCTTCCTTGAAGGAGGTCTTGAGCTCGTATGCGCTTTCGTATGTGTTCCCCACTCCGATGCTTATGCTCATATCGTTATTGAGCATTATCTGCTTAAGCTGCAGGCATATCCTGTTTATCGTCTGGTCGATACGCGTCCTGTCCTCGTCGTAGATGAAAACTACATATGTATAGTCCTCCGTCGCGATGCCTATGGCGTTATTTACGCCCGCAAAATACTCGTCGGTGGTCTCAAAAAACGTCCGTGAAAACGCCGTCTGCTCGTCGTCGGACATATCGCTTATAAGCCCTAAATAGTTATCGAGCTGCAAAAGCGCCGCCGCGAAGAGATATCTGCCTTCTCCCATAAGCATTTTTTGCGTATCCGCGACCTCCGCAACTGTCTTCTTCTTATATATTATCCCTCTGAAGAATTTTTCGAGCTTTAAAGGCTGTATCTCCGTGTCGGTATGCGGCGCGCTCTCCACGCGCCTTGTGCCTCGGTCGAGCTCGGTGCGCAGCTTTTTTAATATGCTCTCCAGCTCGGCTGTGTTGACAGGCTTTAAAACATAGCCGCTGACGCCTAAGCTGATGCCCTTTTGCGCATACGCAAAATCGTCATAGCCGCTGACAAGCACTATTTTCATAGACGGATAAAGGCGCATAGCCATCTCGGATAGCTGCAGACCGTCTAATTTCGGCATCTTGATATCCGTTATCAGTATCTCGGGACGAAGCTCGTCTATGAGCCTCAGCGCCGCCTGACCGTCGGCCGCCTCCGCCGCCACCTCCATGCCGAGAGCCTCCCAATCCACACTGCTCCTTATCCCTCTGCGCTTATCCTGCTCGTCGTCCGTTAATATGACCTTATACATCTTTGTTTCCTTCCTCGTACATGGGTATGACTATCTCGAACGTGGAGCCCTTGCCGTATACCGAGAAGAACCTTATGCCGTATGCCTCTCCGAACATGGCCTTTATGCGTCTGTTGACGTTGACGAGTCCGTAGCTGCCCACC
>CAYVOZ010000050.1:14311-16098 GCA_964453325.1 uncultured Christensenellaceae bacterium
CACCTGCTCTCCCGCCGCGACTCCGCTTTTCAGCGTTTCCTCGAGCGCCTTTGACCGCTCCGGAGTGAGGCCGGGTCCTGTATCGGTGACGCCCATCACTATGTTGTCGTCCTCTCTGTACAGCGAAAGCGTTATATGTCCCCTCTTTTTCATCTTGTATATCGCGTGATATACGGAGTTTTCCACAAGCGGCTGCCATATGAACTTGACCGTGTTGTACTTATAAAGGGTCTTGTCCGTCTCTATTTCGTAATCGAACGAGTCGCCGCCGCGTATCTCCTGTATCTTTATATAGTTCATGGCGTGCAGAAGCTCCTCCTCGACGGTGATTATATCCCTGCCCTTTGAAAGACCTATCCTGAAGAAGGAAGCCAACGCGTCAGTCATGACCGCCGCCTTGTCCGTCTGCCCGGCGCGGCACAGCCAGACGATGGAGTCGAGAGTATTATACAGAAAATGCGGATTTATCTGATTCATGAGCGCACGCATCTCGGACGCGCGCAGCTTCTGCTGCTCGTCCTGTATCGAAAGCATGAGCGTATTGATCTTTTCTATCATTATATTGAAGCTGTTGAACAGCGTGCTTATCTCGTCGTTATACCTTGGCACGATAGAGACCGTAAGATCGCCCGCCTCGACCTTATGCATTATCTCTACAAGCCTCTTTATGGGCTGAGTCACCTTCTTTGCCATATTCCACGAGACCGTGAGCGCTATGAGTATGACTGCTGCGCACACCAGAGAAATGATGATGGCGATATATTTCGAGTCCTTTATGATATCGGAGTTGGGAATCACCATTACTACGGAAAGCGCGGTGTCCGTTACGGGAGCCTTTACGATTATAGGAGAGCTCGAAAACAGCAGCCCCTTCTTCGTCGAGGACAGCTCCACTACCCTGCTTTTTCCGCTTCCGCGGCGCATATAAGCACCGTAGACGGCCCCGTTCCCTATGGACGCAAGCACGTTGTCCTCACTGTCCGTGACCGCCATGAAGCCCGAGTCCCCTATGTCAAAATTCAGAAGCTCCTCGAATCTCTCCCTTTGTATCTCAATGAGCACGACTCCGTTCTTTCTTCCCGTCGCCTTGTCGTTATAAGCGCATCCGAACGCAAGTATGCGGTAATCGAGAGAGGATACTATGCGCGAGCCGTCATATGACTCGAGATACTCCATCGTATCGAGTGCAAAGGCCTTTTTATATAGCTCCTCGTCCCGGTAATCCGTGTTCAAAAGAGTGTTGAAGGACGATTTATACGCGCCGTCGTTCTCTCCCAAAAGATACAGTCCGAATATCTCCGGCTGATACTTGGCCTCCACGTACATATTGAGCGACGTCCTGAGCTCCGTCGAGTATCTGTCGTCCTCGGATATGAACTGCCGTCTCATTGCCTCCTGATAGGATATGGAGTCCTCCATGGAGTTCGCAAGGTTATAGCAGTCGTCAAGCATCTTCCCCACATCCGACGATACTCTGTCCGCGACGCTCAGGTTTGCGGCAAGGGCGTTGTCTGTCACGTTGCGAAACGCAAGATAATACGAAATACCGCCCACGAAAAGCACGGGTATTACCGATATGATTATGAAATACATAAAAAGACGTTTACGAAGCGTCATATCTCTTTTCCTACCGTGTTTATTGCCAAAACAGCCGCAAAAAAAACACGCTCGCAGCCAAAAACCGTGTTTTTACTCTAACACTCATTTTTTGTGCTGTCAACACCGCCCGTTTTGTTAGTGTAAAATAGTTCTGGGGTTTTTGGAGAAAACGAAGTGAGCAGAACTTT
>CAYVOZ010000051.1:0-8076 GCA_964453325.1 uncultured Christensenellaceae bacterium
CCCATAATCAAGAAGACCATACTGGAGCTCGGCGGAAAGAGCCCGGTCATCGTTCATGAGGACGCGGATCTTGAACGGGCGGCGAACAGCGTGCTCGTAGGCTTCCTTGAAAATCAGGGCGAGGTGTGCTGCGCAACGACGAGGCTCATACTCCATTCCAATATATACGACGTCTTTATGGAGCTTTTGGTGAAGAAGGCGGAGTCTCTGGTCATAGGAGACCCGCAGGACGAGAGAACGCAGATAGGCTCTCTCATCGATGAGCATCAGCTTCTTACCGTGGAGAAATACGTGAACGACGCCGTCAGAGACGGGGCTGTGCTCTACTGCGGAGGCGAGAGATATACCGAGGGCGCGTGCGCAGAGGGCTTCTTCTATAAGCCGACGATATTGGGCGTAACGAACGACTTCCTGTGCGCAAGGGAGGAGATATTCGGGCCGGTGCTTTCGGTCATAAGGTACGACACAATCGAAGAGGCTGTGCGTATAGCAAACGATACTCCCTTCGGGCTGGGCGCTGCGATCTTCAGCGAAAACGTGAGAACGCTGTTTAAGGTCGGAGAGCAGCTCGATTCGGGTACGGTATGGCAGAACTATACCGTTCATTCCCGCATAGAGGCGCCATACGGAGGCACGAAGAACAGCGGTCTGGGCCGCGAAAACGGCATGCACGGTCTGAAGGAATACCTTAAGGTCGTAAACCACATTATGAACCTTGACGAGTCTAAAGCGAACCTCTTCTTTGACTGAGGCGGATGAACTACAGGGGCTTTGATAAAGCATAAATACACGATGAATCGCGGTTCAAAAGGAGAACGATAGAAATGAAGATCATTGATCTGAAGGGCAAAAGGGCGGTCGTAACGGGCGCCGGCTCAGGGATAGGAAGGCAGATAGCCTTGACTCTGGCTGATGCAGGCGCGGATGTTTGGGCGGCGGATATCGACGCGGAGGCGGCAAGGAGCACCTGCGCAGAGATAGAGGCTGCAGGCAGAAGATCGGGCTGGTCGGAAACCGATACGGGAAAGCAGAGCGACGTGGACAGCATGACCGACGAAGCGTCGGAAAAGCTCGGCGGCCTCGATATCTTTATCAATTCGTCGGGAGCAGTATGCGCGGAGCATGTCGACGACGTGCACAGGGACGCTCTTGAAAAGGCGGCCGAGGTGGAACTGTTCGGCATCGTATACGGATGCAAGGCTGCGCTCAGGAATATGCGCAGGTACTCGAACCGGGGATGCATCGTGAACATCACGTCTGCATCCGGCGACGAGGGAGATGCAGAGCATCCCTTTGACAGCATGAGCAATGCCGGTGCGATAAATATTACGAAGTCGGTCGCGCTGACAGGCTGCTCGGACGGAATACGCTGCAATGCGGTCAGTGTGGGCGCAGTACGCACGGATATGTGGGAGCAGCTCATGGAAAGCGCCGCAGCAGCCGCGGGTCAGACCGACAAGGAAGCATATATAGACGAATTTATAGAGAGATTTATACCGCTCAGAAGCGTGCAGTCCTGCGAGGACGTTGCGAACGCTGTTCTTTTCTGCTGCAGCGAGCTTGCAAGGAGCATCACGGGACATGTGCTGTATGTCGACGGCGGCATGAGCATGGGCTTTAAACGTCCGAGACCGCAAAGCAAGTGACGTTTGAAAAGACATATGAAAATACTATAGGAGAATAGATCATGATCTTAAAGGAAAAAGCGTTGTGGATATACAAAACCATGTGGGACATCCGGAACTTCGAAAGCACCGCATGGAGTCTGTACTGTGAATCCAAGATCCACGGGACCTTGCATCTGTATCTGGGCGAAGAGGCTATCGCCGCGACCGTCTGCTCTTTTATGACGGAAAAGGACTGCATAGCGAGCACTCACAGAGGACACGGACACTGTATCGCAAAGGGCGGAGACCTCGGCAGAACGCTTGCCGAAATGATGGGAAAGGAAAGCGGATACTGCAGAGGCCGCAGCGGATCGATGCATATAGCCGATTTTACAAAGGGCAACCTCGGCGCAAACGCAATTGTGGGCGGCGGCATCCCCATAGCCGTCGGAGCCGCACTCTCCATGAAAATGCACAATGAAAACCACTTTGCCGTATCCTTTTTCGGAGACGGCGCAGCCAATCAGGGCACGTGCCACGAGAGCATGAACCTGGCGGCGGTGTGGAAGCTGCCTATCATATTCTGTATAGAGAACAACGGATATGCTATAAGCCTTAAGGAAGAGGACAATATCCCGATAAGCAATCTGTCCGAGCGCGCAGCAGCATATGCCATGCCGGGATATACTGTCGACGGCAACGACGTCGTGGCGATATACGAGGCTATGGAAAAGGCTCTCGGGCATATCAGGTCCGGAAAGGGCCCGGTACTGCTCGAATGCCGCACCGGCAGATGGCTGGGACACTGGGCGGGCGATCCGTGCATATACCGTCCCAAGGACGAGGTGCGTGAGCTCAAGGAGAGAGAACCCATCGGAAGATTTGAAAAGTGGATGATCGAGAACGGCGTCGCTGACAGTGATGAGCTTGAGAAAATACGCTTACAGGCCGAGAAGGATATAGCAGATGCAACGGAATTCGCAAAGAACAGCCCCGAGCCCGATCCGGCGCACGTTCTTGATGATGTCTTCTATACAGGCTGAAAAGATGAAAGGAGAAGGACATGAGTAAAATGACATTTACCGCTGCTATTGCAAGAACGGTGGCGGAAGAGATGAGGCGCGATCCGGAAGTATTTGTAATGGGCGAGGACATCGGCGTGCTCGGCGGCGTCTACGGCGCAGACAAGGGACTTCTCGAGGAATTCGGCAAGGAAAGAGTAAGGCAGACGCCTATATCGGAATCTGCGTTTGTAGGCGCGGGACTCGGAGCGGCCTGCATGGGCATGAGACCCATAATAGAGCTCATGTATATGGACTTTACGTTTGTGTGCATGGATCAGATATTGAATCAGATGGCAAAAACAAGGTATATATTCGGCGGCAAGGCTAAAATACCCATGGTCATACGCGGACAGCAGGGCGTGGGCGGCGGAAATGCAGCCACTCACAGCCAGTCTGTGGAGAATCTGTTCTTGAATATACCGGGACTTAAGGTGGTCGTTCCGTCCAGCGCGGCAGACGCCGTCGGACTTCTCCGTACCGCGATCCGCGACGATAACCCGGTGCTGTTCTTTGAGCATAAAAAGCTTTATAAGGGCGGCGACTGGGACGTCCCCGACGATCCCGAGTACATGATACCTTTCGGAAAGGCCGCTATCAAGCACGAGGGCACGGATATAACGCTCGTCGCGACACAGTTCTATGTAGGCGAATGCGTGAAGGCGGCGGAGGAGCTTTCAAAGGAGGGTATTTCTGTCGAGGTAATAGACCCGAGAACGCTTTATCCGCTGGATATAGACACCGTCGCCGAGAGCGTAAAAAAGACAGGCCGCCTCATAACCGTACACGAGGCCTGCACGGTAGCGGGTTGGGGCTCCGAGGTGGAGAGCCGCGTGATCGACCAGGCCTTTATGTATCTTGACGCCGCTCCTATACGGCTCGGTGCAAAGCAGTGCCCGCTGCCGTTCAACCCGAACCTTGAGAAGGCGGTAGTGCCGCAGTATTCGGATATACTGGACGCCTGCAGAAGAATCGTACGATAGAAACGTAAAGGAGCATACTATGGCGTCAATAATAATAATGCCGAAGCAGGGACTCCTTATGGAGGAGGGCACGATAATCCGGTGGCTTGTGCCGGAGGGAGGCTCTGTTGTCAAGGGCGAGCCGCTTTTCGAGATGGAGACCGATAAGCTGACAATTACGATAGGCTCCGAGGCTTCGGGCACAGTGCTAAGAATACTGCACGGTGAAGGCGATGTAGTGGGGATAACCCGCCCGATAGCGATCGTGGGAGAGCCGGGAGAGGATATATCCGCGCTTCTTGCCGAAAGCGCTTCCGGGGCGCCCCTGCCGGAGCCGGATTCACCGCAGGACCGGGGCGAGAAGGAGATAACCGGGGAGCAGCCTCCGGCAAAAGGTAAGAGAGGCGTATTTGCTACTCCGAGAGCCAGGCTTTTTGCGCAGAAGAACGGCGTAGAGCTTAATAACGTGACGGGAAGCGGAGAAAGCGGTCTCATAAGGGAACGCGACGTGGCTGCATATAAAGCGTCCGCCGTCCCCGAAACGGCGCCGCAGGAGAAAACAGATGCAGACGCGGGGGACAAGCATGTGCGCAAGGAGCATGTGCTGCCTATGACGGATATGCGCAGAGACATATGCGAGCGCATGCTTCTGAGCAAGAAAACGAACGCTCAGACGCATCACTGCGCAGCCGTGGATATGTCGGAGGCGGAGCAGGTCTGCGAGCAGTTTGCAAGGTGCGGGATCGATGCGGAATGCAGCGACGTCGTGATAATGGCCTGCGCACGGGCTCTTAAGGAAATGCCTGTGGTGAACGCATCCATGAGCGCGGACGAAAGCAGCCTGATACTTCATGAGCAGATCAATATAGGCATAGATGTTTTCTTTGAGGGAGGCATGTCAGTACCCAACATCAAGAACGCAGACGTCATGCCGCTTGCGGACATAGCCGCAGCCCGCTCGATGCTTGCGGAAAAAGCAAAGCAGGGGACGCTTTCGGCGGGAGACTGCCTGAACGGGACCTTTAGCGTCGCTTTTTTCGGCGAGTACGGAGCTGACGGTTCCGTCGCGATAATCAACGTGCCGGAATCCGCAATACTGGCAGTCGGAAGAACGCAGAAAAAGCCCGTCGTCATCACGGACAAGCAGAACAGAGAGGCTGTAGAGATGAAAAAGGTGTGTGAGCTGTGCCTGAGCTATGACCACAGGATAATAGACGGCGCAGATGCGGCCGACTTTCTGCAGCTGATAAAGAAGTATCTGCAAAACCCACTATTGATGCTATAACGAGGTAAATATGGAAAAGAAATATCATGGTATAATACCGCCGATAATTTCGCCGGTGGACAAAAACGAGGATATCGATGAGAAAGGCTTCAGAAAGCTGATAGACTACTGCATCGACGGTGGCCTGACCGGCATTTTCGTAGTCGGATCAAACGGCGAGACGATGGCCTTGACCCAAAAAGAGAGAACGAACGCCATCCGCATAGCCGTGGATCAGGCCGGCGGCAGGATACCCGTAATGTGCGGAGTGATGGACACGAGCACCAGACGCGTAATAGACAATATCAAGGCTATGCAGGACGTCGGCGGAAACTGTGCGGTGATAACGCCTGTGTTCTACGACAGGCATACCTCGCAGGACGAGACCGTGCGTCATTTCGAGGATATTCTGAAGTGCACGGACTGCGAGCTCGTGCTTTACAACATACCTCTGTTCACGGGCATAAAGCTCACCCCGGCAACGGCTTCAAGAATACTCGATCTGGATAAGAGAGTGGTTGCATATAAGGACACCGGCGGAGCCTTCGGAGATTTTCTGACCGTGCTCGAAAAGTTCAGGGACACAGATAAATGTATGCTCCAGGGCTCGACGGCAATGGGAATGGCCTCGCTCCTTCTCGGCGCAGACGGCTTTATACCCGCTATGGGAACAGCCTTTCCGAGAATGTTCGCCGACGCATATGAGGCGGGAAAAAGCAAGAATTGCGAGCTTGCCTGGGAGTATGACAAATTCATAAGAGAGACCTCAAGGATACTCGGCATGAGCAAGAACGCCACTGCGGCGGCTAAGTATGCGATATCCCTGAGAGGCTTCACCTCCAAGGACGTTATTCGTCCGCAGGATACGATACAGCCCACGGATGAGGAGAAAATACGTATTAAGGTCGGCGAGATAGACGCGGCGTACGCGGCGTTCAAGACGCGCGGGCGGAGGTGACGGCAATGAAGTTTGCTTTTACGCAAGCTGTCAGTGATGCAGGAATCAAACTTTTGCCTGTCGACGCCGATATATACGTTGCAAATAGCACCGACCCGTGCAGTTTTTTGAAGGAAATGTCCGATACGGATGCGCTGTGCATCCGTATCGGAAAGTGCGACAGGCACGCGATAGAACAGAGCCCGATGCTAAAGGTGATCGGACGCACAGGCGTAGGCTTTGACACGGTAGACATAGAGGCTGCCAATGAAAGAGGCATCCCCGTTGTAATAACGCCCGGTGCAAACAACAGAAGCGTAGCCGAGCACGCTCTCGCAATGATATTTGCGCTGTCAAAAAACCTGGTCGAAGCGAATAACGAGCTCCGCGACGGAAGATGGGAGATAAGAGAAGCCAACAAGGCGTTCGAGCTGGAGGGAAAAACCGCGGGCATACTCGGATTCGGAGCTGTCGGACGCGAGACCTGCAGGCTGTGCAAGGCCGTTGGCATGAAGACTGCCGCATACGATCCGTTTATACCGAAAGAGCGCATCGAGGAAGCAGGTGTGAGCTTCTATGACGACTATGAGAAGCTTATATCCGAGTGCGACGTGGTATCCGTGCATCTGCCTCTCACTGTTTCGACAAAGGGCATGATCGCCGAAGAACAGCTCGCGTCAATGAAAAAGAGCGCGCTGCTTATCAACACGAGCAGGGGAGGGATAGTTGACGAGGAGGACCTCGCCGTGGCGCTGAAAAACGGCGTGATAGCGGGGGCCGGCATAGACGTGTTCGGCAAAGAACCGCCGTCCGGCAATCCGCTTATGTCCTGTCCGAATATCATTGTGAGCCCGCATGCCGCAGCGAGGACGCACGAGGCTGTGCGCCGCATGGAAAGCATGTGCCTTAACGGCTGTCTGGCGGTATGCAGCGGCTATAAATGGCCGTATGTTGCAGACAAGTCGGTTTATGAGCATGAGATATGGAAAAACGCCGAATGGGCGGAGGCCTGATCGCTCACAACTGATATACTGTGTGCAATGACGCAGCAGAAACAAAGGCTATGTGGAAACGGTGTTGGAACCGCCCCGGAAAAACAGACGCGTAATACTACCGTGCATTATATGTTGCTCAGCGTATGCGGATCCGGGACGGAAAAACGCCGTTTCTTTTTTTATGTAAAGGATCGCCGCCAGTATCCGACTGAGAGGCAGGCCGGTCTTCAGCCGTCTATGCACCGTGCGGAGCATTTTTGCGTTTTTTCTTGAAAGACGGGAAACAAACGGTTTCATTTATTTAAAGTTAATCGTGAAAAATGAAAGCCAACGTCTTTAGACGCCGGCTGGTTTTGATTTATGCTCCAAGCTGTAAAACGGTTCGGAATCAAAATGATCCATTAAGCCTACCCCGGAGCTGTCTAATATCTTTTGCAGGAAAACGACGCCCGGAATATTTTAGTAAAGCATCGGCATAATATGCTGCTCGATGAACTGGACGCGGTCGAGGACGGTCGGCTTGAAGGTGCCGCTCACCGTCACGACTGCGGCGTGCTCCGGGTCGATATAGATCACGTTGCCGCTGTTGCCGAGAGCCGCATAGGCGCTCTTTTCAGCGTTCGGCGTCCACCAAAGGTATCCGTAGCCCATATTGGCAAAGCTATCGTCGCACCACAGCCGCGGCGCGGTGCTTTCCCTTATCCATTCCGCGGAGACTACGCGCTTTTTGCCGTATACGCCGCCGTCAAGGCAGAGCTGACCGAGCTTCGCCATATCCCGCGCAGAGATGCAAAGTCCGTAGCCCGCCGTTCCGACGCCCTGCGGATCGACGAACCATATGCGCTTTTTGGGCTCCCTTGACAGTATGAATTCCTTGTGCTCCTCTGCGGTCAGCGCCTCAAAGCCATCATAAGGCCCGATGCCGAGCGGAGAGAAGAGAAACCGGTTTGCGTAGTCCGTTGTTTTAAGCCCGCTCGTCTTGGCGATGATACCCGTCAGAATGTGTATCCCGAGCGTGGAGTACTTAAATTCGCCTGTGATACCGGCCCTGCCGCCGAGCAGGTCGAGCGCCGCCACGGTCCAGTCCGGGCTTGTGCAAACCCTTGTCCAAGGCTCGCTGCGGTATTTATACGGGGCGGTCATGGTAAGAAGATGCTTAAGAGTCACGCTCTGTATGGTTTTTTCGCCGCGCTTTGGCTTATAGTCCGGAAAGAACTCCAGTACGGGCTGCTCTATGCTTTTTATGAGCC
>CAYVOZ010000051.1:8086-11565 GCA_964453325.1 uncultured Christensenellaceae bacterium
TGGCGACGCCGACGAGCAGCGACACTATGCTCTTTGTGACCGACATAACGTGCAGCGTATCGTCCGGCGAAAAGCCGCTCCACTCGTCCTCGTAAACTGTTTTGCCGTTTTTAAGTGCTGTTATCTGGCAGATGTTGGCGCAGTTCTTTTCCACATACTCATGAAGGCCTGTCATGCTTTTCTTCCTTTCGTTCTATATGCTTAAACGCCGGTGCTCTGCGCCTTGCCGTTGTCAAAGGACAGCACCGATCCGCGGCTGCCGTCGTGATAGCTGAGCCCGGGACAGTCCCTGTCGAGCGTATAATCTCCGCCGGTATACTCATATACCGTGCGCAGCCAGAATTTTTCGGAGGTGATATTCGCGGGATGAAAGCCGACCTCCCATTTTCCGGGGTACTTATCAAAAAGCGTCCTTGCCGTAAAGCCGCCCACCCCCAAACGTCTGTATTTGTGCATGACGAAAAACTCACCCATGGAGTAGTCATAGTCCTTGTGCAGGGCGAAGTCGTGATCTATGATCGCCAGCCCGGCGAGAACGCCGTCGACGCGCACAAGAAAGCAGTGGCATAGCGGGTCCTCAAAGAAGCCGTGCACGCAGCGTTCAAACGGAAAAACGCCATGCTTATCGACGTCGAACAGATTATACTGCGACCATTCGTAGCAATACATCTTCAAAAGATTCTGAAAAGCCCCGTGCTCGTCCGGGCCGACAATGTCAACTGTGATATTCATTGTGATATGTCCTTTTTTAACAATGCTTTTTTATTAACTCTGTCTGTATTATAGCATTTACTTCGATAAATACAAAGGACGCCGACTTAAAACCGAATCAACGTCCCTTGATATACCGCTTTAGGATCAAGCCTTTGCAGGCTTCCGTTCGCTCACTTTGCTTCGATAACGTTTATGCGCCCGTCTCCGTAGGGATCGGCGTATTCCGCACCGACGGAGCCCCCGAGACCGTCTGTGATATAGTTTATGAGCGCCTGATAATCCGAGATCACGCAGTCCAGCAGCAGCGGGCAGTCCCTGAACATGGTGAATCCGCCGTCCGGCTCCTTGAGCACATAATTATGGCTCGCGAGCGTATAGGCGGCCTTTATATCGAGCGGCTTATCGCCCACGACGACGTTTTTGACCCTGTATTCGCCGGTCACCTCCACAAAGCCGCCGTTCTCGTCCAGCTTTACAGAGGACGGCACGTTGAGGTCTATATCATAGGTCACGCCGGATACCTGCAAAAAGCTGCCGCTCTCCCCGGGCAGCGCGGCAGCGCCCATCTCGAGCGCGTCAAGCAGCTGCTGACCGGTGACCTCCGCCTTGCATATCTCGTTTCCGAAGGGATTCACGGTTATTATCTGACCGTAGGTTATGTCTCCCGCGGCGATATCGTCACGGACGCCGCCTCCGTTTATGAGGCCCACGTCAGCTCCGCCGACGGCGGCTCTGTATGCGTCCGCACATAGGTCGCCGAGGTTGGTCTCCTGCCGCCTTATGAGGCGAATAGGGTTGCCGTCCTTATCCTTTGCGTTGGGGTCGTATATGACGAGCTCCACATCCGTCGAGGCCAGGACGCTGTCCACCAGCTCCTCATATTCCGCCTCGACCTCCTTTATGGTCTCGCCGACGCCTCCGTCGTTTATGAGCTTCGCGGATAGCTTTCCGTCTGCGGAGATAGTAAGGCAGCCGATGTTGGCGAGCTTTGTGCCTGTGGACGTGAGTATGATGCTCTTGCCGGACTTGTTTTTGACGGACTCGGACTCCATAACGACGTGAGAATGTCCGTCGAGCATTGCGTCTATGCCGGTCGTGTTGTTGATGACGTCAGAGGACGTATACGGAACGCAATCTGCCTCTATGCCGAGGTGCGCAAGGGCTATCACATACTGCGCACCCTCGGCTCTCGCGGAGTCGACCGCGGACTGTACGGCGGAATACAGCTACTCTCCGGTATCGTCCTGACAGAAGGAGTATATAAAGCTGCCGTTTTCATCCTGAAAATAGGAGGGAGTCGAGGACGTCAGGGTCTTGGGAGTGGATATGCCGAGAAAGGCTATGCTGACGCCGCAGACTTCTTTTATAGTATAAGGGCTGAGCACGGGCTTGCCGTCCGCGTCCATAAAGTTTGCGGAGACGTACGGAAAATCCGCAAGCTCCGTGAGCCTTTTGAACTGCTCCATCGTATAATCAAATTCGTGGTTTCCGGGAGTTGCGGCGTCATAGCCGAGCTTGTTCATGAGCTTTATTATGTCCTCGCCCTTGGAGAGCGTTCCTACCGTGCCGCCCTGCACCGCGTCGCCCGAGTCCACGAGCAGGACGTTGTCCGTATGACCGAGCATGGCGTTCTTCACTGCCATGAGCCCGGTATAGCCCATGCCGTCGTTTATGCCGCAGTGAACGTCGTTGGTATAGAGCACGATTATATCGTCCCTTGAGACTGCCTGCTCTGCGGGTGCAGAGGCGGCAGGGGCGGGCTCTGCACCGGCGCTTTTCTGCGGCGCTGCCTCGGGCTCAATGGGAGCCGCACAGCCTGCAAAGACAAAAGCAAGTATGAGAATTGCTGTCAGTATGATGTTAAGTCTTTTCATGTTACATTTCCTATTTCATAATTATTTTTTAACGACCAATATATTATTCGGCATATTATACTGCGATAACAGTTTCCTGTAAATCATAACGCCGGTCCTCATTTGTCGATTTTTTGATGCTGCGCGTTGTTTCGTGGTATAATCACAGAAGCAAGACAGGGGGACAGGATCAATGGATAAAGCGAATACTAAAACCAAACGCTCCAAGACAAAAATAAAGATAATCATAGCCGCTGCCGCGCTCCTTGCAGCGGCGGTCATTGCGTTTCTGCTCATTGACCCACTCACGGGGAACCCCGTGTCAAAGCTGTTAGTGAAAAATACCGCCAAAGCCTATACGGCGCAGAACTACGGCGAGCTCGGACTGCAGCTGGACCGCGTCGTGTATAATTTCAAGGACGGCTGCTATTATGCATATGTCAAATCGCCGGATAACGAGGATATACACTTCTCCGTGGCGGCGGACGGATGGGGGAGGCTCATTTCGGACGATTATGAGAACAGCGTTCAGAGCGGCTGGAACACGGCGATGCGGCTGGATGAGGAATACCGCGCCCTTGCCGATACGGTCCTATTGGCGGATAGCTTTCCGTATGCGTGCGATATAGCCTACGGCGAGCTGCTGTTCGACGGCTTCTCCGCGCCGGAGGGCGAGTCAGAATATATAAGCATATCCGGGCTCGAGCCCGGAAAGCGGTATGATATTCCCGCGCTCGCAAGGGAATACGGAAAGCTTACGGTCTATATAGACAGTAAAAATGTCTCGGTGGAGTCTGCGGCAGAGCTGCTGCTCGATATAAGGCGGCTGACGGACGAGGCGGGTGTTCCGTTCGGCTGTATAGATTTTACGCTGCAATACCCCCGCTCGGAGGCGGAGGACGGCGCGCGTGC
>CAYVOZ010000051.1:11575-15961 GCA_964453325.1 uncultured Christensenellaceae bacterium
ATGGTGCTGGACTTTCCCTATGCGGATATCTGCCCGGACGGCATGACCGCGCGCGTGCAGACCGCATACGAGGCGGCGCTTGCGTATTATGAGGAGCAGGACGCTATAAAGGACGCGGAGGCTACGGAGTGGTAGCTTAGAATAATTCAAACTTAGCTATTTCATCGGTATACTTCATGCGGCTCGGATGGATAGGGAAGCTTCCGTTTGGGTTTTTAATGCAAAACACCTTAGAATCGTATTTCTTTAGGAAGTTTGCGGCGATGCTCTTTTCGTCTTGATAGTTTTTGCGATCTACGCCCCAAACGATAAAGATCGAGTCGGCAGCATCAAAGAGGGCGCCGAAATCCGAAAAAACGGTTTGGGAGGTTTTTATTATTCCCTGCTGATCTGTAGAATAACTCTCAAAAAGATTGAGCATCGTAAGCTGTGAATATCCGTAAGCTTCCAGAAATCTGCCCAGTGTAGTAAGGGTCTTATCACTTCTTTTATCGTTTGCCTTGCTTGGATTTATGCCTATCGCCAGTGCGGTTTTACCGTTATTGCTGCCCCAACTCACGGTTAAACAGCGCCGGTTTTCGCCTGAGCCGGTATATACGCCGTCTCCCGTTTTGATGACTAATTCACGATCGACTTCTTTAAGCTTAACTATGGCGCTCATGGGTGTTCTCCGATCATTATGATAAAAGATATATCGAGCCTTCCTTTTTGCAGCCGAGCTTTTCATAATAGCCGTCGCTGCCCGACATTATATAGACCGGGAGATCGGGATGATCGTCCGCGAGCCGCTTCAGCAGACTAAGCCCGAGACCGTTCCCGCGATATTCCGCATTCACCAGCAGATCGCACACATATATAAACAGTGCGTCCTTTATAGAGCGCGAATAACCGCATACGGCTCCGTCATGTATCGCCAGATATACGATGCAGCTCTCAAAGGACTTCCGGTATTTCGACGCGTTGGGCTCCTGCCAGTATACCTTCCAGTCCTCGCCCTCCTTGCGGATGAGCTCCATGAGCGCGTCACTGTATTCGGGCAAGTACCTGATTATTTCAAACATATATAGCTCCTTCTGCCCGCAATGCGGCGGCTCACGGCTTGTACCTGCCGATAAGTTCGCCGGTCTGCATCACATGCCCGTCCATGGCCTTTAAAAGCCCGGGCTTTTTCGCATCCGGGGACAGCTGCAAAAGGCAGTCAAGCCCGTATACCGTGAAGCGGTACCGGTGCTCTTTCTTTATAAAGGGCGGCTGCTTCGGCCCTCTGTAGCCGTGCTTTCCGTATCCGACGCCCTGACGCGAGCCGTCGGGCAGAGCTGCTCCGTGAGGGATGTTCTCCGCGATGCTGCCCGAGACGGGTATATTCCATATCAGCCAGTGACAAAGCTCGCCTAAAACGGGAATATCCAAGTCGTCCATGACGACGGAGAGCGACACGGCGTCCGGGCTCAGCCCTTCGATGCAAAATTCCGGCGAGACGTCCTCGCCAAAGCCCGTGTGCTTTTTCGGTATCTGTCCGTCCTGCCCGAAGGAAGGGCAGGTTATTGAAAGAGTATTGATAATGTCCATTTCCGATCCCTCTCTGCCGGCCGCATTTGAACTGATTCATGCCTATGCAATGCTTTTTAATGTGGAAGTTATTTTCTGTGCAGCTTCAGCTCCGTACAGAGTGTCAATAAAGCCCTTGACTTTAAGCTTAAATTTCATAGGCGCAGGGCGGCGTGTACGCCCAAGCCTATACATCTCGGGTTTTGACGGCCGTAAACGCTTATGCGTTTACAGTCAAAACCCGGCAATCCCGTCAAAAAACTATGTTTTTTGACGGACTGTGCGAAGCTTCAGCTCCGTATTCTTCTGCTGCGCAGTCTCATGCAGCAGCCCCGATATATATGCGGCCTTCTCCTTTACGGGAGCATCTGCCGCGCCGAAATGCTCCGAAGCGTTTTGCAGCACGCTCTTTATGTCTCCGGCCTCGAGGAGATTTACGGCGAGGCAAAACAGCGTCTTTTCGCGCCCGGAGTTATACTGCGACAGCAGTATATCGAGCAGCAGGACTTTTTCCGCCTGCTCTGCGTCATAGGCCTCTATGCCTATCGTCCGTGCCTTCTCCGTATCGGACTTCTGATTCCTATGCGTGATAAAGGAATCATAGTCGCCGGCGTGCTCGTATATCGGGCAGGGGTATTCGCCGCACTGAAAGCAATACTCCACGCGGTGCTCCATGCCGCAGCGCGCAGCCTTGCACGGCTTGTTCCCGAGCCCGCAGCCCGGACAGTGTCCGCCGAGCCTCATGGAGCACAGTCCGCAGTTCAAGCCGCACAGCGAAAACAGCGGATCCGTCCTGTAATGATCGCTCATAGCCTGCCTCCCTCAATAAACGCGGTTTGACGCTACTCCTCAACTACCTCTCCGTGAATGCAGACTCTGCATTCGTCCGGGCATTTCGCATCAAACATCTTTTTTCGCGTATCGCCGCAGTCCAGCTCCGCCCCGTTTTGCAGCGCATGGACGAGAGGATATACCGTGTTCCAAAGCTCGTGGCATATAGGAGGACACAGCTCCCCGACGATGAATTCCTGCCCCTTGTGAAAATATCCGCTTCGGCAGCGGCTTTCCGTGACAGTCAGCTTTACTTTTCGCATGCTTCAGACCCTTCCTTTCCGTCAGGCCGCAAGCACTGCGGCTGCTTCGGACTGCCGACGAATGACCCCGTTATTACTTGTGATTGATAAACACGAGCCCGACGAGGCATATGACCACGCCGACGAGCTTTGTCCAGGTCAGGGCTTCCTTATATAAGAGCCACCCCACAAATATGAGAGCGACCGCCAAAAAGGAGCTCTGCACGACGGACGCCGTGCTGACCTGCCAGCCTGCCTTATATGCAAAAATGAAGCCAGCCTCCAGCCCCACTATCACGATCCCCAAAACGACCGGAGCCCAGTTGAGCTTTGTGTATTCCTGCATCAGGTTCCCGCCCTTGCTCAGCGCAAAATACATTATCGCGGAAAACACCGCGCCTATAAGGTATGTCACCGTGAGAGACGCAAAAGGATTCATGCCCTCTGGCACCGATTTTGCGCTTACCTGATATACAATGTTTGACAACACGACCAATGCTATCGGCCAGATATAGTTGAACATTCGAGCAGCTTCCCCCAAAGACTTTAGTAAAACGGCGGCTTTGGCGCGACCGCCGCAGCGCGGAATGAAACACCCCTGCCGCAAGCTCTCATTATTATACACTGCCGAAGGAGGATATGCCACTGTTGCAGCAGTATGATATGAATATTTATACTGCCGCATAGAATAAGCAAAGAGCCGGATATCCGTGCGGAAGTCCGGCTCTTTGCATTCGGCTTTTGGCTGTGTCTGTCCTTTACCCGGCTATAGTGTCCTGCCTGTGCTGACGGAACAGCATTGCTCCGCAGACCAATACTCCGTAAATCGCGAGGGCAGCGACGCAGTTCAGAAGAAAGTCGCCCGTTGCGGAGAACGACACGAATCTTGTCGTTATTATGAGGTGCGCTATGACATAGGAGAGCGGCGCGGCGAACAGATACCCGAATATGCGGCCGAGTTTTTTGTTCTTTCTGAAAATTATGCAGGCAAGTCCGAGTATGACTGCGGCAATGAGCGCCGCAAGGAAGTAATATCCGAGCACGAGCCTCGGCAGAGCGGTGATGTTTTCTTCCGCGGCCTCTCCGTATATGACCGTCATATTGTCGCCCTCCGTCGAAAGGTCGCAGTAATAGACGACGTCCGCCTTGTCTGTCTTTGAGGATATAAGCACAGTTGCCGCCGTCCTGTGGAACAGCTCATCCCATAAGGAGGTCCATGCTTCTATCTCTGCGACAGTCCGGCCGTCCCCATTTACAGTCCTTATGACCCTGCACGAGGTCACGTTTTCAGAAAAACCGGCATATACGTCGCCGTTCCCGGCTTCGGTCACGGTAACTCCGCTGTCCTTATAGGAAATATACTCGGGCTTTACGATATGCGAAAAGGCGGTCAGCATCACTGTGAACACGAGCAGCGCCGAGAACAGCACTGCGGCGAGTTTTCTGCTGCGGATGCCCTTGCGTACTAATTTAAGAGAGCCAATGCCGGAGGACGCGACCGCTTCATTGTCCTTATTGACCGGACTTTGCAGTTTTTTCAGATGCTCCGAGCACTCACGGCACTCGGCGAGATGCTCCTTTATCAAAGCGTTGGATTCCTCACCCGTCATTTTCTCCGCATAGAGAGGGAGCAGATCCCGTATCACACCGCAGTTTGTTTTCATTTTGTTTCCTCCAGTATAGTTTGTATTTTGCTTTTTGCCCGATGATAGGTGACGCATGCCCAGTTTTCCGTTTTGCCGAAAATGTCCGCGATCTGCTTGAA
>CAYVOZ010000052.1:0-15896 GCA_964453325.1 uncultured Christensenellaceae bacterium
TCATACCATATTCTCCACCCTTACCAAGATCAATAGTATCTCCACCAAATGATTTAGTCATTTCCTCTAACTCATTTTCAGGATCTATTGCAACAATTTGACAACCATTTCTTATATGCCCACGAAGTAATAATTTTGCTGCAGTTGATTTACCTGATCCAGATGTACCTAATAAAATAAGATTTGCGTTATTTCTATTATTCTCTTTTTTTATCTTATATAAGAATTGATTAAATAATATAACTCCACCCGAGAAATCTACTCCAAGTAATGTTGCAAGTCCAGGATCTTTAATACTATCAAATATAAATGGATACATTGCTCCCATTGTAATAGAAGGTATTGGTGTGCCAATTCTTGTTTCAATATCCTGTTTAGGAAATATTGGAATAATTGATTTTAGTACTTTTTCTTGTTCAAATCTTAATGAAACTGCCTTTAGTTCCATAGCATCTAAATAATTTTTTACATTAACTTTTTTCATTTCAAGGTTTTCTTTAGTGTCAGCAGTTACCATAATATGCATTTGAAAATCAAAGATTCTTGCTTGACTTCCAGCAAGCATAGTTACAAAGTATTCTAAAGACTCATAATCCATTCTTATTCTTTCTTGAACAGTTCTATCATGCTCATTTTGATAGTTTACTTTTAATTCTGCAATTTGTTTATTCAACATTTTTGCAATTGTTGAAAATGGTACAGGAATATGCTTAATAACTACCTTTATACCTGGCATTGTTGTAAGTGTTGATAAATATCCCGGCGAGATAAATTTAGGATAAGATACAACTGTTAATAATGTTGCATATTTATCACTAATAAAGAAATCACTTGGATTAAATTGTAAGCCTTTAGGTGCAATTTGAGATTTAAATTTCATTGTTCCCATTATAGTGCCACCACCGTTCCAAAGTCTGTTGTTACTCCACCATTTAAGAAATTATCTAATATTATTCTTAAATCTTCATTTGTTGTTTGACTAGCAACAAGTCCACAACTAGATAATCCATTAATTAAGAGTCTGACTTTTTTCTGTAAAATTTCAGGATTTTTTTCTTTAAATAATATGTAATACTCAGTATCTACAACATTATTATTCATAAATCCATTTCCTTTATTTATATCTTCCATAATTAGTTTTCTAATTGCTGGAGATTGTGTTTGATTATACAAAAGTTGAAGTTGAGATAAATATACTGATATATCAACTGGTCTATCTGCACAAACTAACCAGAATTCAAAATCTATTTGATTATAAAAATTCTTTAACCCTGTTAATACATTTTCTTGAGATTGTTCATCCAAAATAAATATATTTCTAGGTAATATTTTTACCCCTGTAACATTTAACTTATTACTAAGCATTATAATACCATTATTTATTGTTAAATCTGGTAACCAATCCTCAGTATACTTACTATTTATTTTCCTCTTCTGTGCCATCTAACGAACACCAACCCTTCCATACATATCTTTTTCTATCTACAAATAGGAAATTGTATATATTTCCTATTACTACCATCACATTATGCTGATGAGGTACAGGTAAAACCAAAAATCCTGTCACTACAGTTGGAGATATTACTCCAAATGCAATAAGCCCATCATTCAAACTATCTTGTAATATTAATAATAATATTAATGTTATTGCAACACCAGTTCCAAATACTATCGCATCAACTGGCCTAAAAAAACCAAATATTAATTTACCCCTATTTGCATTAGCAGGTATTAAATAATTGTTCATATATTATCACACCCTTTTTATTTACCATTTTTCTTTATTGCATCAGCATTAGCACGATTTGATTTGTAACTGCTATTAGATTTAATTGCATTCGATCCACTAGTAGCCAATCCAATAACCATTCCTGAATTAGCAGCATCAACAGAATTAATTCTAGTACCAGTAGTAGGATCAGATAATTCTAATGAAGCTATACTTGCATTAGCAACACTGTTTGCAGAAATTACTGCTTGCGCATCACCATCACTTATTCTACCAGCACTAACTTCGGCATAATATGCTTTTTGGTATTCTTTTTCAAATGATTCAGCACCAGCATTAGCAGCAGATAAATCCCCAACTGTAGCAGTTACAGTCATAGGTCTACCATTAGGACCAGTAGTCGTAGTTGTAACAGTTCTAGTAAATCCATAATTTTTTAGTTGATTAATGGCATTGGCATCACCAGCATTAGCAGCTGCTAACGTACCCTTAAATTGCTTTAAATTTGCTGCCCTTCCACCAACATTTAGTGTTGCGTTACTCTTTGCTGCAGAGTCGGCAAGCACGCTCTTAAATCCTTTTACATCTTCAATTGCTGTTTTATAGCCTTCAATATGTTCTTTATCTCTATCCGCTGCTGTTTGTCCATGGAAAAATTCTTCAGCTCTTGCTCCCATTCGTCCAGACCATGTTGAACCCGCTTTAGATGCTTCTATTTTCTTTCTATTAATAGAGTTTTGAGCATCAACAGCATCGCCAATTCCCTTGAAAGGATTTCCTTTAGTAGAGCCTTTTGCTCCTCGAATAGTTCCTCTAGCTAAGCCAGATAGCCCACTGCCAAGACCTTTCATTGTATTTTTAACCCCCCCTTCACCATTTGCCTTAGATGAGGCTACACCACCTGCTATACCACCTATAAGACCTGTTGCTGCTCCGCCAACAACTCCTGCTGCTGCTCCAAGTGTTTTCAGTCCATCAAACAAACCACTTCCTCCACCATTATCTTTAATGCCTAAAGCATCTTTAGCAAATTTAGGTGCCTCTTTTGAAAATTTAATAAGTCCAATTATTAAAAATACTCTTGCAAAATTTCTAGACATCATTCCATCAATATTATCAATTGAACTACCAAACAAATTTGTATTTGGATCTGATGCGAGTAATTTACTAATTAACAATAATATTAAGTATATAATAGCTAGTTTAATAAATATATCTATATATGTAGAAGTAAATGTTTTTATCCATGAATTAAAAGCACCATCCTTAGAGGATTTTGGATCTATATAACTCATTACAGGTATTGGTGCTATCATTTGTAAAACTATCAATTTAAAAGTACGTATAGCTACACTAACGCATATACCTAGCATTTCTAATACCAGCAATATCCCTACTACCGTAGATATTGGCCATAAATAGTGAAATTTATAATCACTATTTTTTTGACCCTCAAGTAAACTATCTCTAAAGCTTGACATTGATGTAATTCCTTCATCCTCAATAAAGTTACATTCAATAGTTCCACCCTCATCATTTTCATCACCACATTCACTGGGATAATAAAAACTTCTAAGCATAGTTAAAGCCATAATTTTACCATTTTCTTTTGCTGTAGTTGCAGTATCTTTATCAATTGATTGATTAACCCCTAATATCAATTTTGGAATAGTTTCAATTAGTGCATCTTGTACAGCATTTAATAATGGCTTTGTTTGACCTGGTATAATATTTGTACTAAAAAACAAAATGGGCAAAGCAATAACCATAATAATCATAGTGATTGTTCTAGCAATAATCTTACTAACACCCTGTTCTTTGTCTGTCATAGAATCAGGATTTACAATATATTTAAGAAAAGAAAATGACAATTTAAAAATCATAAATATTCCTAATATTACATAAACCCTTTTATATAATACTTCTACAAAAGAAGGATTTGCTAATATATTTGAAAGATTAAATATCCCTTCAATTATCCATCCTAATAAAGAATAAATAAGTGAATCTATTCCACCAAAAAGTGTTCTAAATATATTATTGATCCAACTTTTGGTATCAAATACTAAAAACATATTAACCTCCTATAATCCACAATTAGGATCAACACTTTCCCAATCTGAAACGCCATCCATTGATAGTAAAACGCCAACCAAATAAGGAATAAAGAATATTGCAATAGCCGCTATACACCTTTTAATAAATTTAGAAACAGCCTTTTTCATTGCATCTTGATCTTGTGAAATTACAACTGAACCAAAATCAATAGAACCTAAAAGTATAGTTAAAATCGGGGCAGCAATTTGAATTATTTTTAAAATTGCTTTCAATATATCAATTAATTGTTCTCCCAGTAATCCTTGACATTCATACACATTATCACTATCTGGAATAATAATTTTGCCAAGTTTAGAAAGTGAAATTGATAGATCCGATTTTGTACTAGCTATGCCCTGAGCGGCATCACTCTTTTCTTCTGCTGTCATTGCAGTAGATTCACTAACCTTTTTATCTAAAGTTGTCAATAACGTATCAATTTGTGTACCCATTTTGTTGATTTCAGGATTGCAATAATTGGAATTAGTAATACTTTTAGTAAGTGTACTTAAATTAGTATTCATTGTAGTAATATTCTCTTTTGTTAAAGTTTCATCATATGCTTCTATCGTTTTTTTATAACTATCAATTTTAGTTTGATAAGTCGCAATCTGTGATTCCCCACCGGATTTACATGCAAGAAATTTAGTCCCTTCTTTTTTTGCGTTATAGGACACAGCTCCATTTCCAACAGTTGATATATTCATTTCTGTCGAATGTTCAGCAGTAGTAGAATCTGCATGTAAACCATAAAACACCTCTACAGTTCCACTACCCGAATGATAACCCAAATTAATTTTATTTGGACAATATAATGTGCCATTATCATTTATAAATAAAGTTGTAACATACTTATCTTTTATGGCGCAAGACCTTGTTTTACGATCATCACCACAATCTACCTTCATATCATTGCCTTCTAACCATACATTGATAGTAATAGTAGATTTGTTTTTAATATAAGGAGGATTACTAGTCTTATAAGTACAAGTTGGATCCCCCTCTTTTGCATAAACTTTCACCATAGAAAATGATATAAATAATAAACATATAATAAACAATACTTTCTTTAATTTCATACAAAAACTCTCCCTTTATACTATATACACAATTAGTATATCATAAAAAAAATAATAGAAAAAGTTATTTTACTATTATTTTTAAATATTTCGTAAACTATTTTATTAAATAAGGATCCTCAGCCGTTCCAGTTCCTCCATCAAATATTGTATTTGACGTAATATATAATGAAATCCTTGCTATGCCATTACTAGATAAAACAGATTCTTCAACACTTTCATACACCTTATAACCTTTATAACTCGAATCCGAAGAAGCAGTTAATAACCAGTATGATCTGCCAAAATCAGTTAAATAATTATAATTACTACACGTTTTTGCTAATGTAGAATTACAATTAGTAGCTAATGAAGCATTCATAAAATCAGATATAGTAAGTAATCCTAAATATTCTTTTTCAATAATTTTAGAGCATTCTGTTTTCCCATTTTTAGATTTATCATTTGATTTTCTAGTAGCAACACATAAATCTTTTGGAACAATTTTTGATTTCAAATCCGTTGAAATATATTCACTATCATAAAACTTTTTTATATCATTTCTTATGATACTCATATAATAATCATTTATACCTTGATTAGAATTTTTAGATGTATTATATCTATTATCCCATGAATTTTTTATAGTAACACCAGATTTATAATAATCTTGAACTAACATTAAATTATAATTACTATCTAATTTAACTATTCTCCAAAGATTACCATCAATACTAACATAATTATTAACATAGTTTCCCTTATATATATATACATTTTCTGTTTTACCTTTAGTAGCATATTGAGTAGTTTTGTATAGCCCATCATCTTTTTCTACCACATCTTCTAAAACTTTTTCATATAAATAAACAGTTGTAAATTTATCGCCACAATTTAAATAAGGTGAATAATTATAATAATTTCCTGATTTTGTTACTATTACTTTTCCAGAACAGCTTACATTTTTATCTTTTTGATATTTTGACAATTCTTTCATATAACCATTTTCAGAAAGTAATGAATCACTTACCTCTACAATATCATCATCGGTTAATGGTAGCATATTTTCATTATCTTTATAATAATCCTTTGCTGTATCCAATAACTTATCTTCAATTTTTTCATATGAAAGCGTATTACCTTTAATAGAATTAATAAGTAATGCTCCAACTACCAAAACAACTATTGCAACACCTAAAATTATTAACATTTTTTTCACTTTTGCATCTAAATATTTCATAAAACTCTCCTAATTTTTTAAAAGAACAGAACATAAAGTTCTGTTCTTAAAAAACAAACAAATATTATGCTTCGTCCCAGCACTTACCCCAATTTTGGCTGTCGCCTTCTATATCAGTATCACCTGTACTACCAAGCCATCCCATTACTAAACTAACAAGCATTCCTACAAAGAACACTGCAATTGCTGCTATCGCTCTTTTTATAAGTTTACTAGTAGCGCCTTTAATTTCTTTATCATCACTAGATAGCACTGCTTTACCTAAATCAATTGACCCCATTAAAATTAATAAAATAGGAATACCTATTTGAATAATTGGTAAAACCCCATGCTTGATTAATTTTACAATTGGTTCAATTCCTTCACATGCATCTAATATTTGAAATAACTCCATCTTAACTCCTCCTTAACTATATATTAAATATACTAATTATTTTGATTAATGTCAATATAATTAAATATTATTTGAGCATTTTATTTATTGTTTTCTAATCATTATCTATAAAATTCCTATTTTGGATAATAAATCTATTACACTTTTTGAACTTTCTCTGTCATTTAAAGGTAGCATTTTAAAAAACACTTTTGTTCCTGCTTCACTTTCAAATTCTCTAACATCTTTATCAGAAATAACTGTTTTATTTAAAATAAGCTTTTTTCCTCTAAGTTTAGTAAATATATTTCTATCTCTTCTCATAAGCTTATTCATTTTTATCATAGAAGGTTCTATTAAATATAAACAATCTGCACACACATCCGCTTCTATATCATTTAAATCAACTAAAATAACATTATATTCTTGATTTTTTAATAAAATATTTGCCAACTCTGTTTTATTAACAGATAACATTTTATTATCATTAAAATAAGCAAAATCTCTTTTATTTACTTCAATTGCTAGGGTATCAATACCATAATTTATAGTCAATTCTTTATATATCATATAAGTAAGTGTAGTTGCACCTGCATGATCAGTGATATTTTTAATTCCTAAAATAAATTTACCATTAGAAGCTGTTCCACTAGAAACTGTTGAAACATCAAGTGGCTCTATTTGATGAATATGAGCAACATCTTTATAACCATTAGGATGTTCTAATAAATACTCTATTCCTTCTAAATTAGTAGTAAAATTATAATATCCCATTGATATCAATTTAGATAAAAAACTATTATTTGCAAGTTGTGTCTGAGCTGGTATCAATAATATAATTTTATCAACTGGTAATCCTATAGATAATTTCTGATAATTAATTATATTCTCATAATCTTTTATAGCAGTAACATCTATAATCATGCGTGAAAAAAAGAAGTTAGAAAACGAATTTATAAGTTCATCTACTTCAAATTCACCTTGTAAAGATTTAATAACTTCAACATTCAAACTATTTAAAATATTATCTTGTTGATTTGAAATTATAACATTCACTCTTCATCACCCTTTTTATTTTATTAAACAGCAATTTCACAAATACTAGGATTAGACTCACAAGAATAACAACTTTCAATACCACTTAATGCACGATCAAATCCAAGTACTTTTATTTCATTAAACAAACTACCAGAATCAATAGTTTTAGTTTCACCTTGTATTGGTATATATAAATTAAAGCTGCTACCTAATATACTCCTATCAAAATGCATATATAAAGTAACTTTATACGTAAAACCAATTGTAGTACCTAATGGTCTCTCTACTTTATTATAACAAACGCTGATTTTTTTTCCAGTATATTTAAGATCATTAACATAATCTATAATATCTTGTTTAATTAATCCTTCACTTTGCTCTAACTTATTTATAACTTGATTTTTAATTCTAAAAGTTTTCCCATAATTAATGAAAAAAGCTACAAATATAATAAATATTATTAATATTGCTGCAGCTAACCCCATCAATAAAGATCCTCCTGTTGCATCCTTCACAATATCACCTCTTTATTGTTTATGCATTATAAAATTCATCATAATCTATAACATATGCCGAACTACCAATATCATTTACTTCGCCTTTAATTCTTTCTTCAATCATTGGCCATATTGCTTTACCAATCAATAAAATAGCTGCTGCTGCAATAATAACAATAACTGTCATACTCATCTCTCCAGTAGCATCCTTCATTAAACATTCCTCCTTTTACTATTATTATAATTATATCAACTAATATTTTTATTTGCAATAATTTATTATTAATTTACATCAAAGTAATTGATATTATACACTTTTTTAAATATAATAATTTCAACGAGGTGTATTATGGAAAAATCTAAAATAATTAAAATAGTAAATATATTCCTAGTATTATTTATTATTCTTACTTTATTTAGTTATGTTTATGATGGTGATACTTATTTTCACATAAAAATTGGTGAAAAGATATTAAAAGACGGAATCTTTAGAATAGATAGTTTTTCTATTCATCCTGAATTAAAATATATTGCATATGCCTATTTATTTGACATAATAACATTTATTTTTTATAAAACATTTGGTTTCATTGGTATCACTATATTAAAATACATTTTTCTATCAATATTTACTTTTATTACATATAAATTTTTATATTATATAAATAAAAATAAAACTTTTGTTTATTTATTGTTATTATTAATTAGTATTACACTTTCATCTTTCTTTGTAATCAGACCACAAGTAATATCATTTATATTTTTAATACTACAAATATTTATAATACAAAAATGGTTTGATAACAAAAATAGCAAAGTAATATTTTTACTTCCTTTTACATTTTTAATATTATCTAATTTACATGCAGGAGTTATAATATTTCACTTAGGCGTAACTTGTATATTCTTTTTTAGCTTTCTTATTGATGAAAAATATAAATTTAATAATTTTTTTAAAAATAAATACTTTTATAAATACTTAATTATAATTTTACTTTGCATTAGTTTTTCACTAATTAATCCATATTTTCCAGACATAATTAAATACGCTGTTAATACGATAAGCGATTCTTATATGATGAAGATAAGTGAATGGAAAAGTCCTATTTGTTTATCCTATATTGGTATATCAATAATTATTATATCTTGTATAGTAATTAAAACTTTTAAAAAGGAAAATGTACCTATCCAATATATTATTTTTGTTATTACAATGATTATATTTTCCATTAAATCATCAAGATTTTTTCCATATCTATTAATTTCTTTCTTCATATATGTTTCATCAAGATATAATAATTATAGAATTACAATACCTATTTTTAAAAATAAAAATATTTACAAATTTGTATTTTGTTTTTTTGTAATAATATCACTAGATTGTAGTTACTCGAAGATTAAAGAAAAAAAGAATTTTATATTTGAAGGAATCAATCCTATAGAAACAGTAAAATATATGAAAAAAAATAATATTAAAACTAATATATATAACGAATATAATTATGGTGGATTTATTTTATTTAACGATATAAAAGTTTTTGTAGATCAAAGATGTGATTTATATTCAAACTCATTTAATAATTCTGATATATTAAAAGATACTATCAATATTGATAGTAACTCTTATAATCCTTTGCCCATATTTAAGAAATATAATATTGAATATGCCATTATTAATAAAAATTCTAATTCATATATTATACATATGAAAGATAATCTTATTAATTATGTACCTGTATTTGAAGAAGAAAACTTTATTTTATTAAAGATTCATTATTAGTATAAATATCATTTACTTTTGTATAATTATCTTTAACATAATTTATTATTAACTTGCTCGTTTGTCCTTCATCTGAATAGAGTAAATAAAATACACAATTTTGTTTTTTACATATATTATTCATTTCGTCTATTACTTTTTTTTCACCATTATATCCTAAATTTCCATAATTTAATAGATCAAATTTATCAACATTTTCATTATTAAGTATTTTTACTAGATATGCAACTTCACCTAGTGCAAATACTCTATTATTTTTTTGATAATTTTTAATATCATTAGATACCTTTTCATAATTTTTAATGGTATTTACGCAATAAACATTTTTATACATTAAATGCTTATCATTAAAATAATTATAATTATTTCTTGCTAGACATAAAACAATCCATACAACCAAAATAATTAATTGAGTTTTATCTTTAAGAAATGTTACATTTTTTGTAAAATATACTATTAAAGGAATAGAAGCAATTAATATATGATATAAATCAAATATTGGAAAAACTAACGATAAAAAGAAAAATGAATATAATAATTCTTTATCTTTAAATTTGGATTTTATTATTAAAGTAAAACTTTTTACAAATATAATAATAAAATATGTAATAAAAAATATTCTTTCAAAATTTAGCTTAAAAATATTAATATTTTTTTGAGCAAAATCAAATAATCCTAAAAACGTATAATCAATAAAGTAGTATAAAGCACCGTTATATATTAAATATATTAATATTGGAATAATTATTATAAATACACCTAGTATCCTTTTAAATGCTTGTTTTTTATTACTAAATATTAAACATGGTAATAATAAGATAATTCCAATATTTTGTTTAGACATAATCATGATTCCAATTACTATACCAATTAATATATCTTTTTTATTACCTTTTTTTTCAAGTTCTATTACTATAAATGTTAATAATAAAACAAATATAGAATAATTACCTTGATCAAGTGACAAAAGTATTATTAATGGTATTAAATAGTTTTTATTATTCTTTTCAATCAAATATATAATTAATGTAATTATTAATGAATTGAATAATTCAAAAACTAAAATACTCGAGCCAAATATTCTAAAAACAATACTTACTATCCATGGAAAAAAAGGAGTGATTACCATATTAAAATCAACATATGGAATCATTCCTTTATAGATGCTATGTGCAAATTGATAATTCCATAAAAGATCATTTGTCATTTCCATAATAAACATAGAATTAACAAATACTATTAGGAATATAATTACATATTTAAATTTTTTCATAATTACCTACAACATAAATAGCATTGAGAATAATAATACTACTAGCATTCCACCCCCAGTTACTACTAGCATAAGCATTGTTCTTTTTTCCATCCAATCTAATCTAGATCTATACTTCATCTCTCTTGCTTTATTCTGTAAAGCAGATACCGATTTAGAAAAAAGTATTAATTGTTGATGTTTATTCTCCTGTGCCCCTAAACCTAATCTATATAGTAATCTCATCATCCTCATGGCATCTTTTACTGGATATTCTATAGCAAAATCCATATAAGGTTGAATTGTAGAATCTCCTGCATCTATTTTTGCTACCATATCTCTTAACCCTGGTTTAAATATTTCAGGAGCATCTTCTATTGATCTAGATAAGGCAACCGGTACTGTATAATTCTGACATAGTATTTCTAAACTCTTTAAATAATATGGCAACATTTGATCAACTTTAGCCATATATTTTTTATAATAACTTTTTAATTGAATATATGGTAATTTATACATTGCAAATCCAAGAACCAAAATTTTCAAAATATTTATAAGTGAAATATCATTTATATAGAAAATAAGTCCAAACAGCATTATATATCCTGCATATTTAATTCTTTTAGAAAATAAAATACTAGAATTAGCTGTTTCACCATACTTAGCTAAAACAAGAAAATCGTAATTCTTTTCTTTTAAAAATCCAATAGTTGAATCATCACCAACTACAAATTTCCTTAAACCTTCTTTATTATTTACTACTATCATTAAAACAAAAAGAGCGGCAACTATTAACATTTCAATTTGCATTACTCAGCACCTACATTCTCGTTATAATATTTTTCTCCTGAAAGAAGAAAATAACTATTTATAAATAATAATACATGAAGTGCAACTGTAACTATCATATTATCAAGTATTGACATATAAGTTTCTACTGTTAATAATACCTGTATTAGTACTACCATAAAATATAAACCTAATCCAAATATAATAAACTTACTATGAAAACTTTTCCTATCTATTCTATCAGAATATACGCCTTCAACTAATGTATCAATATCCAAAAGCATATTTTCTAATATTTCATCAGTATCTTTTGAACCTTCTTTTGTAATTTGTAAAAATAATTGATGCATATTTTTTACCATATAAAAATCATATTTTTCATTCATATAACTAATAGATTCATGAATATCACCATTTTGATAAGCTAAATCTATCATCGTTTTTACATCACTTAAAACAGGATCCTCTAAAACACCAGAATTATATACTCCTTCTAATGCTTTTACAAAACTCTGAGTTACTTGAAACTCCATGATAGTATTTGTAGTATAGGTTTGTATCTGTTCAAATATAAAATCACTATATATTCTGTTACATCTTAAGTATGATAAGTATGGTAATATTATCATTACTAAAATACTATAAATTAATGAAACTATTAAACTATAAAAGTAAAACCATGATATTATGAAAGCTCCACCTACAAATATACAAAATTGTATTATATATTGCTTTGGTGTTAATTCTTGACCCATTTCTTTTACTTTAGTTCTTACCACCTTAAAAGAATATGGTGCATATTTTTCATATATTTTACTACTACTATCTACAATAAATTTATAAAATTTTTCTCCACTTCTTAATCTATTTAAAAGTGCGAAAAGTAGTATAAATACTATAACAATATATTCCATAATATCACTCCTTTTTTATTCTAATGGTGTTTGTAATGTTTGTAAACTTACTCCTTGTCCTTCTAAATATTCTAATAAATATTTACTAATTTTATTATAATTTTCAACACCAGCAACTGTTTTTTTATAAATTGTATTTGTTCCTATTTCATTATTATCATCTACAAAAAACTCTGTTACTTCGCAGATTTCACGAACGAATCTTTTTTCAATGGCACTATATCTACCTCTAACACATATTCCTAATTGAATATATCTATATATTGTCTTTAAAAATTGATTTACATCAATATTTGTTTCTAATAAACTATACATACGAAGAGGAATTGATGATGCTTTATCAGCATGTATTGTTGACAAAATATTATGTCCAGATGATATTGAGTTTCTAACTGCAGTAACCGCTTCAGCACTACGTACCTCCGACAATAATATCCATTTAGGATTTTGCCTCATGCACGTAACTAATATTTCAGAATAAGATGCTATATTATTTGTTTTCATAGCAACTATATCTCTTTGAGGGAATATTTTATCTAAGTGTAATTCCAAAGTGTCTTCAATTGTAATTAATTTTTCATTATCTTTAGTATGAGAAGCTAAATACTTTAAAAATTCAGTTTTACCAGAACCAGTTTCTCCACTAATTAAAATATTACAATGTCCTTCTACACATCTAATTAAAAAATCATGTATCTCTTCTGTTATATATTTTTCCTCTAATATCTTTTCTTTTTTTAATCTTATCTTTGCTGGAGTTTTACGCATTAACATTGCAATACCGTTTCTTGCAATAGAATCATGAACAAAGTTCAAACGTAACTCTGCACTCTCAGCATCCAAAAATGGATGAGCCATATTAAATGTTTTGCCCATCATATTTGAACATTGGAAAGCAAGTTTTTCTATAATGGCATTAGTTACATCTTGAACTTCAGCTCTATATACTCCTTTAGATAAAGATTTTAGCCATAACTGACCATTATTGGTATATGATACGTCAGTTATATCATCGTCATTTAAAAATCTTGCTAAAGGGCCGAAATCCACATTGTTAAACATGTTGTCCATAAGCTCATCCCCTTTTTATTATTTATTATTGTTCTTCGGTTATTACATCTGGTAATTGATCTTCTGTAATAAGTCCAGTGTTAATTTCAATGAATAATTTTAATTCTTGATTTGATATTACTGGAGTTAAATTTTCTTTATTTCCACTCTTATAAGATTGAGTTGTAGGTACAGGTACTAACTCAGCAGCTATTGTTCTAACATTTTGCAAATACAATGCTTTTCTTAACAATAAATGAATATCTTCAGGAACCGCAAACAACAATATACTAGGTCTTCTAGTTTGTTCACTATTCTCAAATACATGTTCTCCACTATTATCTTTAACAGCAAGTATCTTAACGTTTTCAACTAACTTTCCATAAATTACTTTTCCATCCGGATCCAAAGCTTTCAAATAAATATCAATAAAATTATCAGGAAACATTGAATTACCATAAGTTAAATCAACATCTACTGGTAAATTAAATGCAGTAAATCCATCTCTAATATTAATAAATGCAGAATCCGGCAATCTACTTTCAGTTATTATATTATCCTCATAAAACATACTTCCAAATGGAATATATGCATTATAATTAGACCATTTTCCCACAATTAAATTGGGATTCTTAATTACTTTTCCTTTAACCATTGCTGGTGGAACTTGCGCAATTCCTATCATATCTTCAGTTATTTTTGTTCTTGGTTGAATAGAAACCTTAGCATAAGGTATATCTACTGGTTGAATAGCTTGATTTACTCTATAATTATATCCAAAAAATATAATAAGTACTCCAAGTACTACTCCTAAAATAGTTACTGTATTCTTATTTTGAAAAAACTTCTTTAATTTAAAACCTAAATTTCCCATCTTTATTCTCCTTCTATACTATTATGTAATAATATTAACATACATATATAAAATTTTCCATATCTTTTTACATTAATTGATAATAATAAAAGAATCAATTAGTATTGATTCTTAATTGTTAATTGTTATTTTTTATTCTTTACTTTTTTTAATATTAGAAATGTAGCTAGTCCGACAAGAACTACAGCACCACCAATTACTAAATATAAATTATTATTATTGTTTGTATCTTCTTTAATAGTATCGAATATTACTTCTTCAGAATCATACATTAGAAAATAAATTTCTTCACCCTTATTTAATGTTTTGTTATATTCTCCTATAATTTTTGCGCTATCCTCAAGTTTTACTGATAACCCATCTATTTCTTTACTAAAGTTTTTGCCGTCCAAACTAAACAATATTTCTTTACCTTCAGTTGTAAAAGGCGCTATTATTATGAAAGTTAATTTCTTTATTTCATAAAAATCATTTCCCATTTTATAAGCATACATTTTATTTTTTGATGCAAAATTATCCATTGTATATTTTATTTTAAAATATTCGACTTCTTTTAATAAAGAATATTTTTCACCAAACACATATCTAAGACCATCTTTGTTAGATTGATCTAAACTATATAGCGAATCCCCCTCAATATTATTAATTTCGTGTTCTACAACGTATTTATAATCCAAACCTTTATAATTAAATGAAAATGAATTATCAATAGTTTTTTCAAAAAAATATGTTTGTGAAGTATCGCCATATATTAATCTGGTTTTATAATTTTCATCAACTTCAAATTTATTATCAATTAAATATGCAACTTCATAATTAGCTTCTTCTATATAATAATTGTCTTTTCTAAATTCTGTTATTTCTTCACCAAAAACAACTAAAGGTAATAATAATATAAATAATAATGTTATTTTTCTTATCATAATAAACCTCTTTCTATATTAACAATATTATATGAAAAAACTCATAAAGTCAATATTATGAGTTTTCTTTATTTTTAAAAACTAATTGTTTAATTATTTCATTATCTTTACCTAATTTTGGAATGGCATATAATGTATTATTTTCATAATCAATATATGGAATACAACTAGCAGGTTTAGGCAATTCTTCATACTGATCAATTATAGGAGATTTACTAAAATCATAAAAACTATAATCTATTTGTTGATTCAAAGGTATTTTTTGATAGAATTCCACAAAAT
>CAYVOZ010000053.1:0-11282 GCA_964453325.1 uncultured Christensenellaceae bacterium
CTTCGATACCTCTCCATATTTAAGGCGGTCGTTTGACCGCCTTAATATATTAGCAAATACAGCTGCGGATTGCAATAGCTAAAATCAGTTGTTCAGCCAATTTTGTATCTCGCTCGTAAGGTTGTTTATGCGCTGCGTAAAGCTCGCTATATTCTTGTTCGGCTTGCCGTCCATCTGCTTTGCAACGGTCGAAAGCTTTGCCGCGGCCGCCATGAGCCTTCCGATGGGAGAGTCGGGCGCAGCTGCGGCCTTTTCCGACGCCGCAAGGCGCACGCCCTCGGCGAGCTTTTCCGGCTCTCCCGTTATGAGGTCGAACGTGCTGCCGCTTAAGGGCGCGTGCGTGTTAAAGCCGTACTCATCCTTAAGGCATGCCGAGAACGAGTCGCATACAGCATCCTCACCGTGGTTCACGAATACGATGCGCGGTTTTTCCTCAAAGGCGTTTATCCATTTTATGAGCCCGTCCTTGTCTGCATGGCCGCTTACGCCCTGAAGCGTGCATATCTCTGCATTTACCTCTATCGTCTCGCCGAAAAGCTTGACCTTGTCCGCACCGTCTACCAGGATTCTGCCGAGCGTGCCGCCGGCCTGATAGCCTACGAAAAGTATCAGCGATTCTCTGCGCCACAGGTTGTGCTTCAGGTGATGACGGATGCGTCCCGCCTCGCACATTCCGCTCGCGGATATTATTACCTTCGGGGTGTCGTCAAAGTTTATGGCCTTGGAGTCGTCCGCGGTCACGGATATGCGAAGATCGTCAAAGAACACGGGGTTCTCGCCCGAGGCAAGCAGCTTTCTCGTGTCCTCGTCAAAGTTCGTATCGTCGCTCTTCATGAAAATATCCGTAGCCTTATTGGCGAGCGGGCTGTCGATGTATACGAGAAAATGATCGTGTCCCTTTATTAGCTTCTGTTCCTTTATCTGCCTTATAAAATACAAAAGCTCCTGCGTGCGTCCTACGGCAAAGGAAGGTATCACTACATTGCCTCCCCTGTCGAACGCGCGCTGCAAATACGCCGTGAGCTGCTCGATATAGTCTATGCGTGCGGGATGCAGTCTGTCTCCGTAGGTCGATTCTATTACGGCATAGTCCGCGTGCTTCACCGGCTGCGGATCGTTTAAAAGCGGCTGATCGTGGTTGCCAACGTCTCCGCTGAATACTATCGTGCGCGTTTCTCCGTTCTCCATGAGCGTCAGCTCAACGGACGACGAGCCTAAAAGATGCCCCATGTCAGTGAATCGTGCGGTCACCCCGGGGAATATCTCCACAGACGCACCGTAGCGGCAGGGTACAAAGGAGTCTATCGCATGCTGCGCGTCCTCGCACGTATAGATAGGCTCGACCTTTTCATATCCGGCACGCTCGGCCTTACGGTTTTTCCACTCAGCCTCCTGCTCCTGTATGTGCGCCGAGTCGAGCAGCATTATGCCGCAAAGCGCGCTCGTCGCCTCTGTGGCATATACCGGCCCGTCGTATCCGTTCTTAAACAATATCGGTATATTGCCCGAGTGGTCTATATGCGCATGCGTGAGCAAAACGCAGTCTATCTCTCCGGGATCTACGGGTATCTTCTGGTTCTCAAAGATATCCTTGCCCTGTTCCATGCCGCAGTCTATGAGGATATTCCGACCCGCCGCGTTTATCATCGTACAGCTTCCGGTCACCTCGTGTGTTGCTCCCAAAAATGTTATCTTCATTTTGCTCTCCGTATCCTCTGCATATTACTCTCAAAACAAACGCTCAAGACTTTAAACGCTACTCTCTGAAGCCCTCCATGGTATCCGTCCATACAGCGCTGTCGAAACCTTTGTTTGCATTTATTATGCCATCCTTGACATACCCTTCGTTTGACAGCTGATACTTCCCTTCATCAAAATCGTACTTGTAAACCTTGATATTCGGTTCACTGCTGCCCGTTCCGTAATTACTCTCAGTAAAGAACAGCCTGTAGCCATAGGTAGGGTTCTTTATGATCGACCATGATACAGTGTCGAGAAATGCTTGCTGTTCCGCAGAAAGTGCGCTGTATATCTTATATGCATTTGACGATGTATTGCTGACGCCGATACTGTCGATCCTGTCCCTATTGTATTTCAGAGCCTTAAACTCCGTCCCCACATCCACAAACGTCTCCGACGCCGTTTTCTTAAGCTGCTCTGCGGGATCGACCGTTCCGCCCGAGCCGCCCGCGCTCTTTCCGTTCACTGTATATGTGTCCTTATTTGCGCATTCGGTGCACCCGCCCTTTGCGCAATACTCGACCGTAAGACCGTTATCCTCATATATCAAATGTAGCACCTGAAAATTATCGTTATGCGTCACGGATTTTATAGTGCCCAGCGCCTCCGCCAAAACGACAGCCTCTGTCGTATCGACCTGAGCCGAGCTTCCCAACACAGCATAACTCTCTGTAAGAAGCGTCTGCGACGCCAAAACGCATGCGCGGCAGGAAGTAATTGCGGATTTTTCCTCCGCCTTTTGTATCCAGCCTATCATAGAGGGCACTAAAACTGCGGCAAGTATCGCCAGAATAACGAGCACTACTATTACTTCTACAAGCGTAAAGCCCTTTTTATTTCTCACTGCCGCTCCCCCGTTCCGTAAAAAGGCTGTGATCTTATTATACAACATGGCATGCCCGATTTGCAACAAACAGCAGGCAAGCATATCACAACCATGAACGCCTTGATATGCATCCTTCGTTCTGTCAAACGGCTGTTTAATATCAGCGCCGCCTCGCTCAAAAGCTTATCCCGGGAATCTATCTCTGTCTCACACAGGGACGCGTCAGGCAGAATACGCCGAGCGTCGCCATCGGAAGGAGCGTAAACAAAACTGCCTCAATGCCGAGTATACCTCGCACAGCATAGTTGACCGCCCAGAATACGACAAAGGCCAGATATACAATAGAAAACACGAGCTTCAGCACGGACATCACACGACCGCCTATAAAGTATGACAGCGCAATGACTATCAGGCAGACTATCTCCATACTGCATACCGTGAGAAATACAACGTCGTCGGCTCCGGACGAGATGCCGCTTGCGTAGCTGACGATGCTCTGTATCGCTGTTATCGTTATCGCTGCGGCGCAAAGGAATCGACCGAAGGCTCGCACAATGACAGAGCCCATTATGAGCAGTATGCTGATCATCACAGGCAAAACGATATCCTTTGCCAGCATACCGGCGTCATTTGCCGTTAAGAAGTATGCCTCGCCCGATATTCTGATCGCAAGATACAGACACGCCATTATGAGCGGCACTATATACAGTCTTTTTCTGGCCGCAGGTCTCACATCGGTCATTTCATTATCCTCCAAGCAGTTAAATAAAGCCTGACGGCTGTTTGCCGCCGAAGCTAAAAACCGAGCTCCTCATCCACAAATATGACGTGCATTTCGCACCCGCGCGGCGGAAACTCCATTATCACGGTGACGTTGCACATACGCTGAGCGCTGCGGCAGTCGCTGCATTTGCCGGTGACCGCGCAGGGCGTATCATATCCGAGCCTCTTCGCATTTTTAGGGCAGGCCTCTCTTTTAATGCGCTCTATCGCGGACGCATAATCGCCGCAGAGCTTGTTTTTGCCCACTACATATATGACCTTTTTCGGGCCGTAAATTGTCGCCGCAACGCGGTTGCCCGTACCGTCTATGTTTATTATGTCGCCGTTCGCCGTCACGGCGTTTGCCGACGACAGATATGCGTCCGCGTTCATGCCGGCACGCTGCTCGCTCGCCGCATCTCCGCCCGTCTTTACGGCGTGCACCGCGCTTAAAACGGTCTTGCCCGCATCGATAAGAGCGGTGTATATGCCGGTCTTCATTATCGTGACGCTTCCGCCTATGCCTATGCTCGCGTCTCCCGCAACAAGCTCCATAACTCTTGCTCTGGCCGTCTCCGCGCTGTCGGCATACTCGGCTGTAAAGCCCTTGGCGTTCATCTTCTTTATTACACTTTCGATCTCTGCGTTCATCATGTCCTCCGTATTTATGTGAAATTATTCAATAATTATCGTTCCCGCTTCTCCTCTGAGAGCGGCGCATGCGCACTCCGCGGTCGTTATTATCGCACGTCTGCCCTGCTTGCTCTGTGCAAACTCGGCCGCAGCCTGCATCTTTGGCAGCATCGAGCCGGGCGCAAAATGCCCTTGCGCTATATACTCCCGCGCCCTTGCCGCTGACATCAGCCCCAAGGCCTCTTCATCCGGCTTGCCGTAATTTATGCAAGCACGCTCTACTGTCGTAAGTATGATAAGGCAGTCCGCGTCTATGCTCCTTGCCAAAAGCGAGGACGCGAGGTCCTTGTCTATCACGGCAGGCGCACCCTTGAGCCTGTCATTCTCTCGCTCCGTGACGGGTATCCCTCCCCCGCCGGACGCTATCACGACCTGTCCCGCCTTTATAAGAGCGCGTACCGTGTCTATCTCTACGATGCTCTTCGGACGCGGCGACGCGACAGCGCGGCGGTAGCCCCTGCCCGCGTCCTCCATGACAAAAACGCCCTCGGCTGCGAGCTTATTAGCCTCGTCCTCCGTCATAAACCCGCCGATGGGCTTTGTCGGCTTGAGAAACGCCGGATCCTCCGCGTCTACGGTGACTTGAGTTATGACAGTAGCCACGGGCTTCTTTATGCCGCGGTGCAAAAGCTCCTCTCTGAAGGCGTTTTGCAGATCGTAGCCTATATAGCCCTGACTCATTGCCACGCATACCGAGAGCGGCACATTGTCCGCATCGGCGTGATTTTTCTTGTATGCCGCCATAGCGAGGTCTATCAGCCCCACCTGCGGCCCGTTGCCGTGGGTTATCACGACCTCGTTGCCCGCCTCTATTATATCGGCTATGGCGCGGGACGTCCTGCGGACCGCCTCCATCTGCTGCGCAAGATTTTTGCCGAGCGCATTGCCCCCGAGCGCTATTACTACGGAATTATGCATGTGCCATTATCCTTTTTAGCAATATTTGTATAAATACCAAAGGGCGCAGCTGCGGCGCCCGTAAGGTACAAAACTATTCTATGCTTATCAAAAATCCAGATATCGCGTAGCGACATAAACTATCTTGGACTCGTACTGCAGCATGCTCCAGCCATGTCCGTAGTCCTTTTTCACGACGTCCACCTTCGTACCCTTTGCGAGCTTGCCCACCGCGTCCGACTCCGTCGTGTTGTCCGCGCGCATGTTCGTATCCTCGCTGTTGACGGTGGCGGTGCACTCTATGGCTATGGAGGACTCTGTCGTTATCATCCTTATGTACTGCGTGGCGACGAAGGCGTTTACGCCGTTATAGCTTATCTGGCTCCATCCGTTGCCGTATTCTCTCTTGACCACGGCCACAACAGTGCCTATGGGCAGCTGACCGAGCACCGTTCCGCTCGTGGCGTTCACCTCGCGTACGTTTACAAGGTCCTCTGTCGCATATGCAAGGCCCTCCGCGCCCTCTGCTCCGCTTATCGCTCCGGGCGTAGGCGTGGGCTCCACGGTCGGCTCCGGCGTGGGCGTGACGGTCGGCGCGGGCGTCGGAGTGGCGTCAAACGTGCGCTCGACCACTATACCGTCGCTCTCCTCCTCTTTCTTCTTGCATCCGCCGAACACGGTGACGGCGAGCGCAAGCACGAGCAAAATGCATATTATTCCGTATAATTTCTTTTTCATTTCAACACCTCACAGTTCCTGTACGGTAATTGCGTTATGTATATAGTCTGCAAAATCAGCAAAGTTTAATTCACATGCGAAGCTCGTCATTGATATTATAACAGAACACGTATGAGAATTTCAACAAGAAAACGCTGTAAGTACCGCTCATCACACAATAACACGCAAAATCGTATCAAAAAAACGCCTCCGGTGGGGAATGCGGGGCGTTTTTTAACTAAAAGACCAATGCTGCTGTCACCTGCTCAGGTCATCTTCTCCTGCTTCACCTTTTTATCTATAACATGCCGGGAGGCGAGCTCCGCCTTTACCTCGTCTATGGATATGCCCATCTGTGCCATGAGCACGAGCGCGTGATATGCGAGGTCCGCAAGCTCGTATACCGTCTCGGCCTTTTCCTCGGCCTTTGCCGCTATTATGACCTCCGTGGATTCCTCGCCCACTTTCTTGAGTATCTTGTCGAGCCCCTTTTCAAAGAGATACGTCGTATAGGAGCCCTCCTTCTTCTCCGACCGTCTGCCCTCTATGAGCCGCATGAGCGCATGCAGAGAAAACGCCTCCGGAATATCGTCGGATTCGTATACCTCGTCGACAAAGCAGCTCTCGTTTCCGAGATGGCAGGCGGGGCCGTCCTTTTTGACGTATACCGCGAGCGCGTCGCGGTCGCAGTCCGCGACTATGCTTTTTATGTGCTGCACGTTGCCGGAGGTCTCGCCCTTTCTCCAAAGCTCTTTTCTCGATCGCGACCAGAAGCAGGTGCGTCCCTCCTTTATGCTGATTTCGAGGCTCTCCCTGTTCATATATGCGAGGGTCAGTATTTTCCCGTTCTCGCAGTCCGTCACTATCGCGGGTATCAGCCCGTCCGGGCCGAATTTCAGATCGTCTATACTAAGCATTTTATATCTCCTTTTATTACAATCTCATATTATATCCCTGCTCCGCGAGCTCCTTTTTGAGTCCGGATATGCTCACCTCGCCGTAGTGGAATATCGATGCGGCGAGTCCCGCGCTGATATCCGGCACCTGCGAAAAAAGCTCCGAAAAGTCGCTTATCGAGCCCGCACCGCCCGACGCTATCACGGGTACGGACGATATCTCGCAAACAGCCCTAAGCATTTCTATGTCGAAGCCCTTTTTCACCCCGTCGGTATCGATGCTGTTTATAACGAGCTCGCCCGCACCGGAGTCCAGACCCCGCTTTATCCAGTCGAGCGCGTCCATGCCGGTGTCCGTGCGCCCCCCGTGCGAGAACACGCGGAAGGCTCCGTCCACGCGCTTTATATCCACGGAAAGCACAACGCACTGGCTGCCGTATATCGACGCAGCCTCTTTTATGAGCTGCGGACGCGCTATCGCGCCCGAATTTACGCTGACCTTGTCTGCACCGCATTTAAGCACGCGTTCAAAGTCGTCCGCGGAATTGATGCCTCCGCCCACGCACAGCGGAATGAATATGCTGCGCGCGACCTCCTCGAGCACGCTCGTAAACAGCGCGCGCTTTTCATACGACGCCGTGATGTCATAGAATACGAGCTCGTCCGCGCCGCTCTCGTTATATTTTTTCGCCAGCTCCTGCGGGGACGAAACATCTTCCAGTCCCTCAAAGTTCTTTCCCTTTACGACTCTGCCGTCTCTCACGTCGAGGCAGGGTATTATCCTTTTTGTTATCATTTCACTGCCTCCAGCGCCTCTTTAAGGTCGATATCTCCCGTATAGAGCGCCTTTCCGATTATCGCGCCGTAAAGTCCGCGCGCATTTAGCGCCCTAATGTCGTCTATAGAGGTCACTCCGCCGGATGCCGTCACGTCAAAGCCGTATCCTTCGCTCAGCCGTCCGTAAAACTCCGCGTCTATGCCGCGCATGGCTCCGTCGCGCGATATCTCCGTGCATATGAGAGTTTTCAGTCCCATGCCGTCGAGCTCGGCGCAGATGTCCTCATAGCTTTTCTCTGAAAGCTCCGTCCATCCCTTTACGGCGGCTTTGCCGTCCTTTATATCCACTCCCACGGCGATGTATTCGCCGTATTTCTTTATCATGCCGCGCGTAAAGCCCATGTCCGTTATTGCCGCCGTACCGAGCACGACTCTCCTTGCGCCCGCCTCAATATACTCCGCTATGCGTCTTTCCGTGCGGATGCCGCCGCCGACCTCTATGCTTATGCCCTTCGGCATGGCGCGCACAATGTCCAGTATATGGCATTCGCCGTCCCTCGCGCCCATGAGGTCCACAACGTGCGCCCAACGTGCGCCGCAGTCTATAAAGCTCTGCGCCGTGCCCACGGGGTCCTCGCCGTATACCGTCATCTTGTCGTACTCGCCCTTTAACAGACGCACGACCTTTCCGTCATAAATATCTATCGCAGGAAAAAGCTCCAAGCTCAAGCCTCCTTATATAGCGCAGAACGCGCGCAGTATGTCGAGCCCGACGTCCCCGCTCTTTTCCGGATGGAACTGTAGCCCGTATACGTTGTCCTTCTCCACCGACGCGGTCAGCATCGCGCCGTATTCCGTTAGCGCCGAGGTATGCTCCGCGCAGTTCGCACCCTGATACGAGTGCACAAAATACACCCTTGCGCCCTCGTCAGTGTTCTTGTATATCGCACTTTTCGGCCTGTCCTTCGGGAAAACGAGCGAGTTCCAGCCTATATGCGGTATCTTATAGTCCTCCGGCACAGCCTCCGCTATAGAGCGCACCTCTCCCGGCACGAGCCCGAGGCCCTTATGCTCACCGAACTCATAGCTCTTATCCAGCAAAAGCTGCATCCCGAGGCATATGCCGAGCAGCGGCTTGCCCTTTTTCGCCTCCGCCCGGACGATATCTCCGAGCCCTCGCGAGCGCAGAAGCTCCGCTGCGTCTCCGAACGCGCCCACGCCCGGCAGAACGAGCTTTTCGGCTCTCCTTATGACGTCCTCGTCCCCCGTGACCATGCAGCGCTCGCCTATATACGCAAACGACGCCGACAGCGAGAACAGATTCCCGACGCCGTAATCCACTATGGCTATCACAGCAGTACCCCCTTTGTCGAGGGTATCTCCGCGCTGTATCTTTCGTCGATCGCCGCCGCCGCGCCGATAGCTCTGCCCGCGCCCTTAAAGCACGCCTCCAAAATATGATGCGTGTTTATGCCGGTTATGCCGCGCATATGCAGCGTTATGCCCGCGTTCGACGCAAACGCCTGCCAGAACTCGCGCGCGAGCTCCGTGTCGAAGGCTCCTACCCTCTCGCTCGGGAGCTGCACTGCGTATTCGAGCCAGCCCCGCCCGGAAATATCCACGGCGCAGAGCACGAGCGCCTCGTCCATGGGCAGAAAAATATCCGCATAGCGCTTTATGCCGCGCATATCCCCCATAGCTTCGGCAAAGGCCTTTCCGAGGCAGATGCCTATGTCCTCGGTCGTGTGGTGCATGTCGACCTCCGTATCGCCCTTGCAGCTTATATCGAGGTCAAACCTCCCATGTCGGGAAAACAGCGTCAGCATGTGATCCAAGAAGCCGTTCCCGGTATCGATGCTGCTCTTTCCGCTTCCGTCTATATCGAGCGACAGTTTTATATCCGTCTCGTTGGTCTTTCTTTCGATGCTGCTTTTACGCATTGGCGTTCTCCTTCAATATATCCTTTACGGCGTTTATGAGCGCGTCCATCTGCTCCCTCGTGCCTATGGTGATGCGCGTGTATTCCCTCGTGCGCTCTCCCGAAAGCCACCTCACGAGCACGCGCCTTTTTTTGAGTTCCTTATACAGCGTCTCTCCACCGATATCCGGGTGACGCGCGAACAGGAAATTAGCCTTCGATTCCGTCATTACAAAGCCCAGCTTTTTGAGCTCGCCCGCAGTATACGCGCGCGTTTCCTTTATGCTCGACACGCATTTCTCAAAATATGCCCTGTCCCCGAGCGCCGCCTCGCCCGCAGCGAGCGTGACGGTGTTTATGTTATAGGGGTTTGTGCTGAACTTGATGCGCATAAGGTCGTCTGTGAGCGCGCTGTCCGCTATGGCAAAGCCGAGCCTCGCGCCCGCCATGCAGCGCGACTTTGAATACGTCTGCACGACTAAAAGGTTCTTATACTTCTTTATCAGTTCGGCGCACGAGCTTCCTCCGAAGTCTATATACGCCTCGTCTATGAGCACGACTCTGTCCTCATGCTCCTTTAGCAGCCTCTCTATATCGCAAAGCGGCAGCTCGATGCCCGTCGGCGCGTTAGGGTTCGCAATTACTATGTTTTTATCGATGTCCGTATAATCACCGACGTCTATCGAAAGGTCCTCTCTGAGCGGCACCTTTACATAAGGCATGCCGTAGAGCTCCGCATATACCTCGTAAAAGCCGTAGCTCACGTCCGGGAACGCGACTCCGTCCTCAAAAAGCGCCATAAACGCAAACGAAAGCGCCTCGTCCGAGCCGTTGCATATAAAGACATTCTCCGCATTTACTCCGCATTCCCGCGCAAGGCTGTCCGTCAGCCGCCGCGCCGTCGGGTCGGGATACAGCCGGAGCCTTTCCGCAAGCCCCGCGTTAAAAAGCCGGCATACTCCCGGCGCGGGCGGAAAAGGCGACTCGTTTGTGTTGAGCTTTATATATTCTCCGTCCCCCGGCTGCTCGCCCGGGACATACTGCTGTGTCTTTTGCAGTCTTTCATTCAAGAATCCGCTCATTTGTTCTCTCCCTTAAAGCGCACCGCGACCGACTCCCCGTGCGCCTGCAATCCCTCCGCGTCCGAAAGCGCGGCGATGCTCTTCCTCACTCCGTCGAGCGCATCCCTTGTATAGCTTATAAAGGAGCTGCGCTTTGTAAAATCGTCCACCGAAAGCGGACCGGAGAACCGTGCCGTGCCGCTCGTAGGCAGAGTGTGGTTGCTGCCCGCTATATAATCGCCGACCGCCTCCGGGCACCAGTGACCCATGAATACCGCACCCGCGTTTTTGACGAGAGGCAGCAGCCTTTCCGGAGCCTTTGTGCAAAGCTCAAGGTGCTCGGGCGCATAGCTGTTTATAACGCCGACCGCATCCGATATGCTCTCCGTCACTATTATCATGCCGCAGTTATCGACCGAAGCCCGCGCTATCTCCGCTCGCGGCAGAAGCTCAAGCTGACGCTCTAATTCCGCGCTCACCTTCTGTGCCAATGCCTCGCTGTCCGTTATGAGTATCGCGGAGGCTATCGGGTCGTGCTCCGCCTGTGAGAGCATATCCGCAGCCAGCCACTCCGGGTTTGCCGTCTCGTCAGCTATTATCATTATCTCGCTCGGCCCCGCGAACATATCTATGCCTACCCTGCCGGATACCTGCCTCTTTGCCTCCGCCACAAAGATATTGCCCGGGCCGACTATCTTATCCACCGCCGGTATGCTCCCCGTGCCGTATGCCAGCGCCGCGACCGCCTGCGCTCCGCCGACCTTGAAAACCCTGTCCGCACCCGCGACCCGCGCCGCCGCGAGCACATTTTTGCTTATGCTGCCGTCGCGCGCGGGCGGCGTGACCATTATTACCTCGCCGACTCCGGCTATCTTTGCGGGTATGATGTCCATAAGAACTGTCGAGGGATAGCTCGCCCTGCCGCCCGGGACGTATACGCCCACGCGCGAAAGAGGTATTATCCTCTGTCCGAGCACGCTGCCGTCCGGTCTTTT
>CAYVOZ010000053.1:11292-15822 GCA_964453325.1 uncultured Christensenellaceae bacterium
CGTCGCGCCTTTGCATTTTGTGAAATTCCGTTATGTTCTCCGCCGCGCGCTCGAGAGCCGCGACGAGCCTCACGTCCGCGCTGTTGTATGCGTCCTCGATCTCTCCGCGCGATACCTCTAAGGGAACCGGCCTGACGCCGTCAAAGCGCTCCCCGAGCTCCAAAAGCGCCTCGTCTCCGCGGGAAGCGACTTCCTTTATTATATCCGAGACCGCCGCCGATACGTCCGGAACGGTCTGCTGCTTTCTTAACGGCACAAAGCCGTGCTCCGCGTATACCGTGCTTATCATTTGCCATCCTCCGTGAGAGCGGCAGAGATGCTGCCGCACAGCTCTCTTATCCGCGCGTTTTTGAATTTATAGCTGACCTTGTTGGCTATCAGCCTCGCGCTTATATCGCAGACCGTCTCCACACAGTAAAGGTCGTTTTCTCTCAGGGTCTCTCCCGTCTCGACGATATCGAGTATGACGTCCGACATTCCGAGTATGGGCGCAAGCTCGATCGAACCGTTGAGTATAATTATATCCGCGTCCATGCTCTTGCCGAGAAAAAACTCACGCGCTATACGCGGAAACTTTGTCGCCACGCGCACAGCAGACGTCTGACTGTATTTGAAGCCCTTTGCCGCAGCAATGGCTATCCTGCATTTGCCTACGCCCATGTCCATGAGCTCGTATACGTCGTTTTTCTGCTCCGTCAGAATGTCGCTGCCTACCACGCCTATATCCGCCGCGCCGCGCTCGACATATACCGCGACGTCCGAGGGCTTTGCCCAGAAGTACTGCACCGAGCCGTCCTCCGAGTTGAATATGAGCTTTCTGTTGTCCTCCAAAATATCCGGGCAGGCGTAGCCCGCTCTCTCGAATATGCCGTATACCTTTTTTCCGAGTCTGCCCTTTGGCAGCGCTATGCTCAGTCTCTCGTTCATGCCCTGCCCTCCGCGTCATTTCTTTTTATACGCACGCAGCCGCCGTCCGCGATCAGCCTTTCGCGCTCCAAGAGCACGTCCGCCGCATCATCCCCGTCGGTATACGAGAGTATCTCCGCATCCTCCGTGCTCTCCCCGTCGATGCCCTCCAACCTGTTCAAGTATACCGCAAAGCCTATCGCGCCCGCCTGCTTCTTGAGCTTTTTCAAAAGCTTCCCGTAGCTGCCCCCCGCGAGCACTGCGGAGTATATGCCGTCGGCATAGCCCTTGAATTTTATACCGTCATAGTAGCCCGTGTTATCCGCGAACGAAAAGTCGAGAAATACTCCGCCGTCCATATCGAGCCGCCTGAGCACGCGGTATATGTCCTTAAGCTCCTCCACTGCGGCGTGAGTCGAGTCGTTTATATCGAGCCCCGCTATAAGCTCAAGCGCCTCGCCCATGGGCGCGTATATCTGCGTCAGCTCGGTCATGCGTTCGCAAAGTCCGTCGCTTATGCCGTTTTCCGCACAGAACCGGATTATATCATGAGCGCTTTTCTTGTTGATATATCCGGAAAGCTCCTCGCGCTTTGAAGAAGAAAGCTCCGCATGCTCCAAAAGCCCGGTCACGAGGCCCGTATGAGAAATATCGAGCATATATTCCCGGCCTATGGTCCTCATGCTCTTTATCGCAAGGCTCAACACCTCGCACGTCGAGAGCAGATCCGCCGCGCCTATGCACTCTACGCCTATCTGCATTATCTCCTTATATTCCCTGCCGCCCGCAGGCACACGGTATACGTTTTCACAGTAGTATATCTTTTCGCTTATGTCCTTGCCCGACCCGATGCTGTTGGCTATAGAAAGCGTTACGTCCGGCTTCATGGCGAGCAGATTCCCGTCGAGATCGGTAAAGGTTATTATGCCGCCCTCGGGCAAAAAGGCTCTGTTTTCGGCATAGATATCATAGTTCTCAAATTTGCTCATGCGGTATTTTGCATAGCCGTGCTCCTCATACAGCTCTCTTAAGGCCAGGCTTATGCGTTCATCCGTATTAAGCGTGCAGCTCTTTGGCATTTCTCTCTCCCGTCTTTTCATTACGTTTGCATTCTATCATATTATCCGACCGAACGCATCATCTGTAAAAGAGTATATACCGGTATGTTTATTTAGTCAAGTAGTATGTTAACACGCTAAATTTTTGGGAAATAATACAGGAAATATTCCGTTTGACTGAAACCGGGCGCGGGAATAGAATAGACCTATCAAAGGGCGGCTGTCCGGTACCGGTTTTTTTCAAGGCGCGCCTGACTTAAAAGGAGCATTACCGCTTGTTTGAGCTCATTCTCGGTCTCTTGACGCCCTTATTAGGCGGCGCATACATATCCTCCGCGGGCTGGCTGCTCGCCGCGAACAATACGTTTATCGCGCGTATACTCTTGTTCTGCGCCGCGGCGCTCTTCCCCGTGCGCGGCATAGCATATATAGTACTTTCAATAAAAAGCAGGCACAGAGTCCGCACTATTTCCATAGCGCTCACGGTCTGCGAGCTCGCTGCCGTATTCTGCATACTCTGGCTCCCGAGCATATCGTATACCGCGTTCGCCGTTTTTTCGCTGAGTTACCTTTTGCTTACTTTTATCGTAAAGGGTATGGACGCGTATATCTTCGCAAAAAACCGGAGCTTTGCGCAGCTTATACCCTCCTGTTTAATTTCCGTCTCTGCACTCGCAATAATGCTGGCGATCGTTTTCATGGACGGAAAGCTGCGGATGAGTGCGCTTATCATATCCACGGGCTTTATCCTGACGGCTATCGGGCTCGTGCATATATGCGATATACTCGCGCTTACTGTAAGGAGCAAGAGCTTTAACCGCACACTTTTAAAGATACGCATGGCGCTGCCGGATATCACCGCGCTGTTTCTGCCCCTCCGAATAGTCACCTCCGTCACGACCTCCGGCAGCGAACAGTCTCCCGACGCCGAGGTCATATTTCAGCTCAGCGAAACGGGCAAGCTCATGGCGGGACACTGCGAGCTGTGCTATAAGGAAAAGACATATACCTTCGGAAACTATGATCCCTCCGGCAGATGGTTCATGAAGCTCGCCGGAGACGGCATAGTTTTGAACGCGCGCCGCGAGGAATATATCGACTGGGAGATAAACGAAAACAAGCGCATAGTCATAAGCTACGGCATAAGCCTCGACGAGGCTCAAAAGACCTCGCTCGATGCCAAGATCGCCGAGCTTAAAAGCAATATGCAGCCATGGGTATATGACGGCGAGCCAAGGGTCGGAGATATAGCCTCTACGCTCAGGGGCAAACCGTGGGCCTACTTTATGCGCGCGACGGACGGAAAGTATAAGACGTATTTTGCGCCCACTATAAACTGCGTCGCCATGACGAACGAGCTTTTAAGTTCAACGGGAGTTTTCACCGCACTGCTGCCCGGGATAAAGACTCCGGGCGCGTATATGGAGCTGTTGGAAAGGATGTACCGCGCGGGAATGCCGCACATAATATCGCGCCGCGTATACAGACTGTAAAACGCGCCGGTTTTCACAAAACAAAAATATGGGCGTCACGCAGTTGGCGGGCGACAACCTTGTGTCGTCGGCACTGAACGATCCGCCCATAAATAAAGTATACTCAATAACATCCGTCTTTACAACTCGTTTTTATCGCCGCATCATGCAAGCATCTGCCGATACGGCCTGATAATGAGCTTTATCCGTCATTCAAAAAGCTGACCCGGGAGCTTTAGCTTTTCCTTATGAGGAAATCCGCGGTCAAAGCGTTCCGCCTCGGCAACGTCCACAAAATAGCCCTGCGGAGTAGCATACACTCCCGTTACACCGTCAAAATACCCGGGGATAAGCTCCTTGCACAAAAAGAACGATGCGTCCTCACCATCGGGAACTCCGTGGTATCTCAGTCCAAAGCTGCCTGCGACCGAAAATCCGCTCTTTCCGTAAAAGTCGATATTGCCCTCAAAGCAGACCGCTCCGCAGCCCAGCTCCGCAGCCTTTTCGAGCGAATAGTCAAGCAGTATCTTTCCGTAGCCCTGCCGTTTATACTCCGGCAAAATGCCTATAGGCCCCATAGTCATTATGGGTATGTCCCTGCCGTCGTCCGCATTTATCACAGCCCGCATAAACATATTCTGCCCTATCAGCCGTCCGTCCTTTTCCATGACAAAGTCGAGCTCCGGCACGAACGCCGGGTCGTTTCTCAGCTGGTTTATAACATAATGCTCAAGGCAGCCCGGCCTGTATACGTTCCAAAACGCCTCCCTGACGAGGTTTTCCACCTCGCGGTATTCGCTTTCCCTCTCACGTCTTATTATTGATCCGCCTTCATTCATTTCCCGCTCTCCTGTCCTGTAAGCAAAACAACGCCGTATTGATTTTTCTAAATAAAATCGTCTGTCTTTATTATACCATATATGCTTCTTAATATATTGTCTATATAACGAGCAAACGATTCAACACTCAAATATCCTGCCGATCCCTCGCTGTATCGGTCTTGACCTTGACTTTGACCTTGACTTTGACCTTGACTTTGACCCCAAGCGCGATAAGAAACATCGATACGATGTCCTACCACCGTCAAATGCGCC
>CAYVOZ010000054.1:0-1285 GCA_964453325.1 uncultured Christensenellaceae bacterium
AAGCTCGGAGTGACGCGTCGTGTGCTTTCCGCGCGCCGTCTTTTTACTGAGCCCGCCAGTCTCAAGCCCCAGCCCGGGACACAGCGCGTTTATGAGCGACGACTTGCCTACGGCGGACTGACCAGCGAGACAGGCGGTCTTTCCCGAGAGCAGCTCTTTTAAAGCGTCGAGGCCTTCTCCCGTCTGCGCCGATACAGTGAGCACCGTCGCGGCTTTTTTGTACTGGCTTGCTATGGCCTCGGCGTTATCTGCGCTCTGATCGAGCTTGTTTATCACGAGAGCGACGGGTATGCCGTTATAGCGCGCGTATAAGAAAAGCTTGTCTATGAGCAGCAGATCCGGGGCGGGGGAGCCGGCGGCGGCGACGGTGACAAGTATATCGACGTTTGCCACCATGGGGCGCACGAGGCTGTTCTTGCGATCGAGTATGTCCTCTATCACGCCTCCGGATACGTCCGTGGGCGGAGAGAACAGCACGTGATCGCCGGGTATGGGCTTTAGACCCTCGTTGCGGAAGCGCCCGCAGGCGCGCGTTTCATATTCTGCTCCGTCGCACAGCACATAATAAAAGCCGCCTATGCCCTTTAGTATAACGCCGCGCCTGAGCGCCGGGCTCTCACTTGTACACATATAGTATCACTGCCTCCAGAACCTTTTCACCGGCGGCGGGTACCTGCTTGTACACCGTGTTTGTGTCGAGGTTGTCCACCGGCTTATGGTAGAACACGAGGGGAGTCTCTATGTCAGAGTTTTCGATAGCTCTGACGGCTTCCTCCTCGCTCATCCCGGTTACGTCGGGCATTATGCCGCCCTTGAGCGTTTTGCTGCTGACGGTTATATTAACCTCGTCGCCGTCGTAAAGTATGGTGCCCTCCGCGGGAGTCTGAGAGACGACCTTGTCCTCCTCGTAATCGTATCTGACCTCATAGGATATGTTGAGCACGAGCTCCCGCGTGTTTTTGTCTATGATGTCCATGGCGTCATAGACGTCGCGGTCTATCAGATACGGCATATATACCGCTGCGCTCTCGCTCGTGCCGGATATGAATATCAGCATGAGCGCAATGGCGAGCACGATGACGGTGACCGCGCCGGCGAGCGACATTATGAGCCATTTAAAGCTGTGTGTCTGCTTCTCCTTCTCGGCGTGCTGCTCCTCCTCGGCAGTCAGCACATATTCTCCGTCCGGCTCCAAAAAGGCTCTGCGGAGATCCTGCGCCATGGAGGACGCGGTGGGGTATCGGTGGGTCTTATCCTTTGCGAGTGCCTTGAGTATTATCTTGTT
>CAYVOZ010000054.1:1295-15549 GCA_964453325.1 uncultured Christensenellaceae bacterium
AGGCTCTCGGGTATTTCCGGGTTGATGTTTTTGGGCGGCTCGGCGGGCTGATGGACGTGCTTGAGCGCAACGGATACGTTGTCCGTTCCCGTAAAAGGCAGCCCTCCCGTGCACATCTCGTATAAAAGTATGCCTATGGAATAGATATCGCTGCGCGAGTCCACGCTTTCGCCGAGGGCCTGCTCGGGCGAGAAGTAGTTTATCGTGCCGAGCACGGCGCGCCCGACTCCTGCCTTTTCCGCCAGATCCTCCGCTATGCCGAAGTCTATGAGCACAGGCTCGCCGTTCTCCTGCACTATTATGTTCAGTGGCTTTATGTCCTTATGCACGACGCCCTTGGAGTGCGAATACGCAAGCGCCCAAAGGAGCTTTGAGGCAATGGAAACGCTCGTCTTGAGGTCGAGAGTCCCGGTGCTTATGAGGTCCTTTAAGCTGACGCCCTTTACATACTCCATGACGATGTATTTAAGGTCGCCGAACTTGCCTATGTCTATCGTGCGGACGATGTTTTTATGATGCAGGCGCGAGCTCGTATACGCCTCGCGCTTAAAGCCCTCTACGGCCTCGGGCATGTTGAGGAGCTCTTTTTTAAATACCTTTACGGCCACGGTATCGCCTGTGCGTTTGCACTTTGCGAGGTATACGTGGCTCATGCCGCCCTCGGCTATCTCGGAGGTTATCGTATACCGGCTCTGCAGCACCTTGCCCACCATATCGTTATGCTCTGCGATTATGACCGATATATTGTCGGAGCCTCCGCGCTCAAGCGCGAGGTCTTTAAGCTTTTGCGCCTTTTCCTCTGAAAGCGTCGTGCGCTCCGAAAGTATATCCTTTATCTCGGAGTCCGTGACGTGGTTAGTGAGCCCGTCAGAGCACATGAGCAGTATATCGCCGTATTCAAAGCGGGTCTCGAAAATATCGGCCTCCACGCTCTCCATGCCTATCGCGCGGGTTATGACGTGCTTATACGGGTGCGCGGCGGCCTCGTCCGGTTTTATCATGTTATGGTCGAGCAGATATTGTATATAGCTGTGATCCTTGGTGAGCTGCCTTAAGCCCTCCTTATCCAGCAGATATGCGCGGGAATCGCCTATGTTGGCCAAAAGTATTTTGTTCTTGTATATGACGGATAAAACGAGCGTGGAGCCCATGCTTTTGAGCGAGGGATCGCGCTCCACCGCGCTCAGTATCTCGTCGCTCGAGGCTTCTGCGAGCTCCTTGAGATCGTCGGCGGTCAGCTCGGAAAGCGGATGCTCCGAGAGCCTGCCCTGCAGATATTTTACGGCGAGAGCGCTCGCGGTCTTGCCCGCGACATGACCGCCCATGCCATCCGCTACTATAGCGACGGCGGGGAAGCCCTCGGACACGTATACGGTGTCCTCGTTGGCGCTCCTGACCTTTCCTTTATCCGAGATGCAGGCTATATCCATGCTTTACTCCTCTTTAAGCCCCATTGCCTTTGCCCTGAGCTGACCGCACGCTCCGTCTATGTCTCTGCCGAGAGAACGTCTGACCGTAGCGGAGAGCCCGGCTCTGTGCAGCCGCTCGGCAAACTCGTGCACCGCGCGCGTTGCGGGCGCCTCGAACTGCGCGCCCTCTACCTTGTTATAGGGTATGAGATTTATATGGCATATCATTCCGTCGGTAATGCGTTTTAGCTCGTCGATATCTCCGGGAGTATCGTTGAAGTCCTTTATGAGCAGATACTCGAATATAACGCGCCTGCCCGTGCGCTCAAAGTATACGCGCATGGCGTCCAGCGTCTCTTTTACTGTATAGCGCTCGGCTATGGGCATGAGCTGTCTGCGCTTTATATCGAACGCGCTGTGCAGAGAGAGGCAGAGCGTGACGGGCAGACCCTCGAGCGAGAATCTCTTTATGCCGTCTATGAGGCCGCAGGTCGACAGGGATATATTGCGGCAGCTGATATTGAGCCCCTCTTCGCCGTGCATGAGGCGAATGGCGGATACAGTGTTTTCATAGTTATTGAAGGGCTCGCCCGTACCCATGAGCACGACGTTCGTAACCCCGCGTCCGCCCTCCGCGGTATTCACGGCGACGACCTCGGAGAGTATCTCTCCGGCGGTTAGATTTCTTATCAGTCCGCCGAGACGCGACGCGCAGAAGCGGCAGCCCATGGCGCAGCCGGCCTGAGTGGATATGCAGACGGTATTGCCGTATTCGTACCGCATGAGCACGCTTTCGACGAGGCTCCCGTCCTCCATGGACAGCAGGTATTTATCCGTTCCGTCGGAGGAATGCTTTACGTCGGCTATCTCAGCAAAGCCCTCGGTAAAGGCTTCCGCGAGCTTATCTCTCAATGCCAGCGGCAGGTTGGTCATATCCGGGAACCGTGTGCCTGCAATAAGCCATTTATATATCTGATCGGTGCGGAAGCGCGGCAGACCGAGCCCCGAAAGCTCCTCCGCCAGCTCCTGCTTATTAAGACCGAGCAGAGCCTTTTTCATTTCACCCTCCCGAGCACGGCTATGAAAAAGCCATCTATGCCGTCTAAGTGCGGGAAAAGCTGTATGCGTCCGCCGCGAATGCGCTCCTTTGGCAGGGAGGGCAGCAGCGCCGCGAGGTCGTCCTCGCGGTATTCGGCATGGCGCTGTAAAAACGCGTCGATATTGCCGTCGTTCTCGCGTTTGTCTATCGTGCAGGTGGAGTATATGAGCCTGCCGCCCGGCCTTACATAGCGAGAGCAGGTCTCAAGTATCTCGCCCTGTACGGAAATGAGGCTGTCTATGTCGTCGGCGCTCTTGGAGTATTTTATATCCGGCTTGCGGTATAAAAGCCCGAGCGCGGAGCAGGGCGCGTCTATAATGACCCTGTCAAAGCAGCCGTACAGAGCGGGGTCGGGTACGGACGCGTCCGCGACCGATATCTTCGCCTCCACTCCGAGACGCTCGAAGTTTTTGCGCATGAGCTCGGCCCTGTGCGGATGCAGCTCGCCCGCCAAAAGGCGCGAGGGGGAGAACTGAGCGGCATACGCCGTCTTTCCGCCCGGAGCTGCGCAGACGTCGAGCACGGCGTCGCCCTCGCGTATGCCCGCGGCCTCCACGACGAGCATGGATGCCTCCCCCTGCACGGTGATCCGTCCGTCGGCGTATTCGGGCAGCGCATCGACGGCGGTGATGTTCTTAATATAGTTTGCCGAGGCGGAATAGCGTCCCGGTACGGCCTCGAAGCGGGCGGCTAACTTTGCCGCGGCTTTCTTCGATACCTTGAGGCCGTTTATGCGCACGCAGGTAAGGGGCTCGCGGTCGTATGAAAGCATGGCCTCAGTAAAGTCCGCGCCGTAGTCTGCAATGTATTTCTTAACGAGCCATTCCGGATAGCTGTATATGACGGAGAGGTATTTCGCCTCGTCCGTCCCGCGCGGCGGGTATTTCAGTGTATCGAGCCCGTCGGCGATGCTGTGCATGACGGCGTTCACAAAGCCCTTGAGCTGGCGCTTGGGAGAGGCGGCGCAGAGTTTTACGCTCTCGTTGACGGCGGCGCTCTTAGGCACGCTGTCAAAGTACATGAGCTGGCATACGCCTATGCGCAGTATGTCGCGTATCTGCCGGTGTATGCGCTTGCCCTCTGTGAAGGCGTCTATGACATAGTCTATGCGTATGAGGTTTTCGAGCGTGACGGTGATGAGCCGCGTGCAAAAGCGCCTGTCCTGCTCTCCGAGGCCCGGGAGCCTCTTTTTGAGCGACAGATTGAGAAAAGCGCCGTCCTTTGTGACGTCCTCGAGTACCTTAAGCGCCGTGGCGCGCGCGTCCGTCAAAGCTGTTCCTCCGATGAAAAGCGTTTTCCAGTGAGGCTCTTGCCGCAGAGCAGCACGCAGTCGTCGAGCTGCTTTCCGCCCGGGAACTGCAGCTTTTTGAGCCTTAAGGAGCCGTCGCCCGTGCAGACGGCAAGGCCGCGCTTTGTATCGGCATAAAGCACGTCTCCGGGAGCGCCGGAGCCGCCCGGGATGATATCCGCCTCGTATATCTTTACCTTTTCGCCGCCGCAATAGCAGTATGCGGGGCTCGATGGGTTCATTGCGCGTATAAGATTCTTAATATCCAGTGAGGGCTTCTTAAAATCTATGAGCGAAAGCTCGCGGTCGGGTATGGGATAATACGACGAATCGGCCTCTGCCTGCGGTGTGCGCGTAAGGCTGCCGTCAAGGAGCGCATCGAGCGTGCGCGAAAGCGTACCCGCGCCTACGCGGCTCAAAAGCTCACGGAGCTCTCCGCCGGTCATGTCCGGGGTTATATCCACGGAGTCGGAAAGCAGTATATCGCCCGCGTCGAGCTCGTATACCGTATACATCGTCGTAACGCCGGTCACGGTCTCGCCGTTTATTATAGCCCATTCTATGGGCGCGGCTCCTCGGTATTTCGGGAGCAGCGAGGCATGCACGTTTATGCAGCCGTATTTCGGCAGGGCGAGCACGTCGCGCGAAAGTATCTGACCGAAGGCTGCGGTTATGAGCAGATCGGGCTCGAGCGACCGTAAGGCGTCAAAGCCGTCCCTGCTTATCCTTTCGGGCTGGAGCACGGGAATGCCGAGAGCAGTCGCCGCCTCCTTTACGGGCGGAGCGACGAGTCTGTGACCTCTGCCCTTTGGGCGGTCGGGCTGCGTGACGACGCCGACTATGCTATAGCCGCTCTCGACGAGCATATTGAAGCAGGGGAGAGCGAAGTCGGGCGTACCCATAAAGACGATGCGCAGGGACGACTTATTCATCGTCGTCCTCTCCGACCCTTACGACGCACTTTTTCTTTTCGTTATAGTATTCGTTGCCGTCGAGCTCGCGGGACATCACGTCTAAAAAGAGCCCGCCGTCCAGATGCGCGCACTCGTGGCATATGCAGCGCGCGAAAAGCCCGGTGGCGTCGTACTCCACAGTCTCGCCGTCGCGGTTTAAGGCAGTGCACTTGACGTGCTCGGGGCGGGTGACTATGCCCCTGCGCTCTCCACAGGAAAGGCAGCCCTCCTCGCCGATCTGCTCGCCCTCTGTGAAGGTTATGACCGGGTTTATGAGCTCCATATAGCCGCGCTCGTCCTCCATGTTTATCACGACCGCACGGCGGAGCACGCCGACCTGCGGAGCGGCGAGCCCGTAGCCCTTGGCTATGGAAAGCGTCTCCTTGAGGTCGTCCAAAAGCGTAAGTATTCTCGGGGTGATCTCCTTGACCTCGCGCGATTTCTTGCGAAGCTGTTCATTCGGTTCCTGTATTATCGATCTTAATGCCATTCTTGTACTCTCCCGTTATAGCTCAGTTTATATCGTTGGGGTCAATGTCAAAAGAGACGCGCACGCCCTTTTTGACCGCGGACTCCCATATGTCGTAAAGCCTGTTTTTTATGCCCGTGGTGCGGGCGTTGGCTATTACCTTCAGTATGATGTGAAAGCGCGCTTTGCCGTCCAGCCTGCTCACGGGGGCGGGCTTGGCCGCAAATAACAGTATATCAGATTTATACTCCTCAATCAAAGGTAAAATCTCTGCCTCGGTCTCGCGCATGACGCGCTCCGCGGCGTCCGTCCTCTCCGCAGTGAACAGCAGACGGAATATCCTCGCATAGGGCGGTTTTCCTGACGATTGCCTGTGAGAGGTCTCCGCTCTGTACATGCCGTAATAGTCGTGCTGAGCGGCGAAGCGTATCGCATAGTGCGAGGGGGCGCAGGTCTGCACGATGACGAGGCCGGGCTTCTTGCGTCCCGCTCTGCCTCCGACCTGCTCTATCATGGAAAACGTGCGCTCCTCCGCGCGAAAGTCGCCGTAGGTGAGCAGCGTATCCGCGGATATGACCGCGGCGAGCGTAACGTCGTCAAAGTCGAGTCCGCGCGCTATCATCTGTGTGCCTATGAGTATATCCGCCTCGTGGTTCTTGAACGCTGTATATATGCGCTCGTGAGAGTCCTTGGCGCGAGTGGTATCGAAATCCATGCGCAGCAGCCTCGCCTGCGGGAAAAGCTCCGCTATCTGCTTTTCCACAAGCTCTGTACCCATGCCGACCTTGCGCATAAACGGCTCGCCGCAGTGCTTGCAGGTCTTTTCAAACGGGAACGAACGTCCGCAGTAGTGGCACACCATGGAATCGGTGGCGCGGTGGTATTTTAAAGGCACGTCGCAGTGCGTGCACATCATTACCTCGCCGCAGGCCGCGCACTGCACGCTCGCCGCATAGCCGCGCCTGTTTAAGAACAAAAGCGCCTGCTCACCGCGGGAAAGCGTGGTCTTGAGCGCGTTATAAAGCGCGCCGGATATTGCGCTCGCGTTGCCGTTAAGCATCTCGGTGCGCATATCCACAATGCGTATCTCGGGCAGAAGCAGCCCGCGTACGCGGTCGGGCAGGGTTATGAGCTCGTATATGCCGAGCTCCGCCTTCATATAGCTCTCTATGCGCGGAGTCGCGCTCGCCAGCACGAGCACCGCGCCGTTCATGGCGGAGCGTATACGCGCGATGTCCGCGGCGTGATAGGGCGGGTGGTTGTCCGCCTTATAGCTCTGTTCGTGCTCCTCGTCGATTATTATGAGGCCTATGTTTTCGAGCGGCATGAATATCGCGCTGCGCGCGCCCATGACTATCCGCGCCTCGCCGAAGCGCACGCGCTTCCACTCGTCATAGCGCTCGCCCGCGGAAAGCCCGCTGTGAAAGACGGCTATGCAGCTGCCGAAGCGCGCGGAGAACTTGGAAAAAAGCTGCGGAGTGAGGGATATCTCGGGTACGAGTATTATCGCCGTCTTGCCCATATCGAGCGCATTTTTTACGGCGTGCATATATACCTCGGTCTTGCCCGAGCCCGTAACGCCGTGCAGCAGTACCGTTTTCTTCTCGCCCGCGCGCACGCGCTCCGTTATGGTATCGACCGCATAGCGCTGTGCGTCGTTAAGGGTTATATTCGCGTCGGCGTCGGCGGGCAGTCCCGTATAGGGAGTGCGGTAGCGCTCGGACTCGTATATGCGCAGCACGCCCTTTTCGGATAGGGCGCGCACGGAGGCGGAGTCATAGCCCGACGTCGGCACGTCGCCTTTTTCGAGAGCTTCGAGCAGGGTTAGCCTGTTTTTAGCCTTTACGCGGCCGTCCTTTGTATAGCAAAGCCGCTTTTCGCCCGCGATATCCGCATTCTCACAGAGCGCTGCCATGCGGACGGTCTTGTCCTTTATGCGTCCGCCGCGCATGTTGGCGGGGAACATAAAGCGCAGCGCGAACGCCAGAGTGGTCCTGTATTCGCGCCGTAAATATTCCGCGAGCTTAAGCTGCTCGCGCGTGATTATGGGTATATCGTCAAGCGTGGCTGTGACCGCCCTGAGCTTTTTAGGCTCGCAGTCCGTCGTATCGCTCACCGAGAGCACGCAGCCCTCGAGCGTGCGCGAGCCGAACGGCACGCTTACGCGGCTGCCCGGCTCGGCGTCGATATCGTCGGGAAGTATATAGTCGAACACCCTGTCCACATTGCTTGACGCTATATCGACAATGACCTGCGCATATCTTCCCATATTATCTGCTTTCAGTTCTTACCGAGAGCAAGCTCTTTGAAAAGCTCGATATTCTTCTCGAAGGACTTTAGGCTCTTGACCCAGAACGCCTTGTCCGTCAGGTCTATGCCGCATATCTTTGCGCAGTCCTCCGCGCTCATGGAGGGGGTGTTGCGCAGAAGCTCGTTATACTTGGGCAGGAAGGCCTCTCCTTCGGTGAGATACTTCTCGTAGAGCCCTCTTGCGAAAAGCGCGCCGAAGGCATAGGGGAAGTTGTAATAGTCGGTGTCGGTGCGGTAATACTGGCACTTTACGACCCACATGTATTTATGCAGTACGTCGGGATCGAGCCCGTCGCCGTAGGACTTGCGCTGTGCGTCGAGCATGAGCTCGCAGAGCTTGTCAGGGAACATGAAGCAGTCCGCGCGGTTGTCAATGACCGACTTCTCAAACAGGAAGCGCGAGTATATATCGACTATGACCTGCGTGATGTCGCTCAGCTGTCCGTCTATGAGAGCGAGCTTCTCGTTGGGGTCGGTCTCCGCGGCTATGGCGGCGTTCATTATGACGTTCTCGTTGAACGTGGACGCGGTCTCCGCGACGGGCATGGAGTATTCCTGATTGAGCGGGCGGTTGTTGTGCACCATAAAGGAGTGATAGCCGTGACCGAGCTCGTGAGCGAGCGTGACTATATCCGTAAAGTAGCCCTCGAAGTTGGTCAGCACGCGGAACTGCTTTATGGGGGGAATGTCCGCGCAGAAGGCGCCGCCTATCTTGCCGCTGTGCGGATAGAAGTCTATCCATTCCTCGTCGAACGCGCGCTTTACGATAGCGGCGAGCGGGGGAGCGAAGCCGTTAAACAGCTTGAGCAGATACTCGCGCGCCTCCTCGACGGTGTATTTCGTCGTGATGCCGCCCATAGGCGCAAACATATCGTACCACGGCAGGCCGTTATCGTGACCGAGAGCCTTGCCCTTTGTGCGCAGATAGTCGCGGAACATGGGCATATAGTCGTCCATTGCGGACATGAGCGCATCGAGAGTCGCGCGGCTCACGCGGGCGTTATGCAGCGTCTTTTCGAGCGGATCGGAAAAATGCCTGAGCTTGCACACGGAAAGCTCGTGCAGCTTCATGCTGTTGAGCGCGAATGCAGCGGCATCCTTTGCGCCCTCGCAGCATATGAGCTCCGCTTCGTATGCCTTTTTTCTGACGTCGGCGTCGGGGCTGTAGGCCAGGTTCCGAAGAGCGGTCAGCTCCATAGGCTTGCCCTCATACTCCGCGGTCACCTTGGAGGTGACGTACTCCCAAAGATCCTCCCATGCGTCAAAGCCGCTGATGTCGGTCATGGAGAGCACCTGCTCGCCCTCGTCGGAGAGCATATGTTTTGCGTCGTCCTTTATGCACTGAAAATAATATGCGTATTCGCTGAGCTCGGGAACGGTCTTTGCGAGTTCAGCGACGCCGTCAGTAGTGGCGAGGTATTTCTTTATTATGGCGTCGGCCTTTGCCATGTTGCTCAGCTTGCCGGAGAGCACTCCCTCTATGGACGCGCTCTTCTCGTCGGAGGTGTTCACGCTCGTATGCAGGCTGCTGAACACGATAAGCTTGTTATAGAGATCGGATATCTCCTCCTGCAGCTTTACCGCGCCGAGGACGTTCTCCTTTACGCCGCGCTCGCCAAGCGATGCCGCAAAAGCGTCATACTCCGCTATGATGGCTTCCGCGCGCTCGAAATCGCGTTTGAACGCCTCGTCCTCATAGCCGTTATAAAGCTCCTTTAAAGACCATTCACTGTTCATGTATCGTTTAAGCTCCTTTTTTTCGTATAGCGTGTACGCTTTTTACTGATTATATCAATAAAGCCGCACAGCCGCAATACAAAACGGGCTATATGCTGCCGTAAAGCGCAATTTTTCCGCACGAAAAAGTCCCGCGCAATAAAACGCGGGACGCGGGATATCAAAATGCAGAGAGGCTTTTCAGAACGAGAATATCATCTTGCCTGTGACCTCTCCGCGTGAGGCTTTCTCGATATACGGCATCATATTGTCAAAGCTGTCCACACAGTATATGAGCGGATCGAGCTCGAGTCCGCCGTGCATAAGCTCCGCGGCTCTCTTAAATTCGACGCCGGGGAACATGCCCGTATAGGACTGATATACGCCGTGCAGGCTCTGCTGACGGTATGAAAAGCGGCGGTAGAAGTTGAACGCGGGTATGGTGACGTCGCGGCGGACCTCGCCGATTATCGCCGTCTCGCACATGACGGAGCCGACCTCCAGGGCGAGCAGTATCGTGCTCTCTATGCCGACCGCCTCTGCGACCTGCGGAGAGCCGTAGCCGTCCGTGTCGGCGAGAAAGCGCTCGAGGAAGCCGTCCGCCCCGGTATTATATGTATAGGATGCGCCGAGCTTTTTTGCGAGCTCGAGGCGTTTTTCGCTGATGTCGAAGACATAAAGCGTTTTGCAGCCTAACGCGCGTGCGCACTGCACGACGAGCATGCCTATCGTGCCCGCGCCTATAACGGCAAGCGGTTTCTCCGGCGTAAAGTGCATGAGCGAAAGAGCGTGCAGGGCGACGGTAACAGGCTCGGTCATCGCGGCGTGTATAAGGCTGACGTCACGGGGCAGCTTTACGAGGTTCTCCTCGGGCAGCACGTTATATTCCGCAAAGCCGCCGGTGTCCTTTACTCGCAGCCCGAGAAAGGAGGAGCTTATGCACTGACCGGGATTCCCGTTTTTGCAGTTCACGCATTTGCCGCATACCAGCAGGGGAGCTATGGATACATGATCGCCGGGCTCGAGGGTGCAGCCCTCTCCCACGGCCTCCACTATGCCGGAGAACTCGTGTCCGAGCGTGCAGGGAAACTGCGCGTTCACTATCTCACCGTTTATTATTCTCGGCAGATCGCTGCCGCATATTCCGCAGTAGGCCGTTCTCACGAGCGCCTCGCCCTTGCCCGCGACGGGCTTTTCCGCCGCTTCCTTCCGCACGTCCATCGCTCCGTAGAGCCTGTAAATATCCATATTGCCGCCTCCGTTGATCTTTCTTCTGATATTTAATGCCTGAAAAAAGGCACTTTAGCTAATAAAGCACTGCATGGTCTTAAGCGATGACCACGTCCACATCGCTAATGCTGACTATTTCATCCATGCCGGAAGACGCGAAGCCGTCATCTGTGATAAGCGTATCCACATCCTTGAGCTCGGCGAATTTTGTGACACAGGTGTTGCCGAATTTTGACGAATCGATAACTGCGATCACCTTCTTTGCAGAAGCGATGATAGCCTTTTTAATTGAAGGCTCAAAGGGCAGGTAGCTGGCGAGCGTGCCGTCCTTCTTTACTCCGCTCGAGGACACAAAGGCAATGTCGGCCTCAAGTCCGTCGAAAAAGTGTTCGACCTCAGGCCCGATAAGCGACTGAGTGGAGCTTGAAAGCACGCCGCCTGACAGCACGACTGTAATGTTGCTCGAGCATTCGCTGAGATCATAGCCTATCTTTATCGAATGTGTGATAACGGTCAAACGTCTGAACTTATCAAAACGCTTGATGCACTGCGACAGCTCAAAGGTGGTGGTACCCGAGTCCAGTATTATTGTGTCGCCGTCGCTTATCATGTCGTAGGCCTTGTTGGCTATACGTTGTTTCTCCTCAAGATGCAGACTGTGTCTGAGATCGTTCGGCGGCAGAGAGTCGGCGTCTATATAATGTGCTTCGCCGCGCGACCTGCGAATGAGTCCTGACGCCTCTAAAAAAGCCAGGTCTTTTCGTATCGTGGCGGGTGAAGCGTCGAAGAAATCGAGTATGTTGTTGACGGAGACCGTGCCTAATTTCTTTATGTACTCTATCAACTGCTGGCGTCTGCTGTCTACATATAGCATGAGTCTGAACCTTTCCGCATATTAAGATAATCACATTGCTGTTTTCCGAAATTCATATCGAATAATGACTAACTGTTTACTATATCTTAATATTTTAGTAATAATAATTCAAGTACAATCGATCGCGTGTCAAGCATTTTTGTACCTTTCGAGCAACTTATGATGATCGATATCGTCTTTAGGGCTGTAAACGCAGCCGGTACGGAAGGTTTTTCTTACGGCGTCGAGCGGATCGCTGTATAATTTGCTTCCGATACCCGCGAGCAAAGCCGCCCCCATGACGGTAGACTGATATTCCCCGGGAACGGTGATCTCCCTTTGCAGCACATTGGCTTTTGTCTGCATCCAATGAGTATTCTGGGTCCCGCCGCCTGTCGAAACGATCCGGACAGGCTCTTTTCCGCCCAGAAGTCCATGTATGCCCAGACAAAGCTCGCAGCTTAATCCCTCATACACCGCCTGCATAAAATCGGCGGCGGTGTGATTCGGGCGTATACCCGAAAAGGCTCCGCTGAGACCGGGATCGCGCCTGGGAGAGCTGCCTCCGTCAAGATGGGGCAAAAAGACGAGCCCGTTAGCTCCCGGAGTAAGCTCTCCCGAGACGGCTGCGCCAAATTCCCTTTTAAACCAGTCTACTGTCTTTCCGGAGGCGGGGACCGCGCCGGAAATATAGTAAAGCCCCCGTGCGGTATGTATGCCGATGTTGTAACCGGCCTCGCATTGTCCGGCGGCAAATTCCACGCTTTCGGGAACGGTCAGAAACTGCTCCGCGGTGCCGGATGAATCGAGAACGTCGCCGGGCTCGAGTATGCCGGCGGCAAGAGCCCCGCATATATGGTCGTGACCGCCGGCAAAGACGCCGACATTTTTGTCGAGCCCGCACATACGGGCGGCCTCGTCCGTAATGTCTCCGAGATATGTTGAGGAAGGCACGAGCTCGGGCAGTATATCCGGGTCTATGTCCGCAAATTTACAAAGCTCCGCAGACCATTTCTTGTTGTATATATCAAAAAGCATCGTCCTGCAGGCTATGCTGTAGTCCATAGCCGCTTTTCCGGAGAACCTGTAAGCGATATAGTCCGGAACGCACATCCAACGGGCCGCCTTGCTCATGATCTCCGGGTGATTGTTCGCTATCCACATTATTTTGTTGACTGAATAGTTGTATTGTGCGCGCTGTCCCGTTATGGCAAGCAGACGGTCGCTGCCGAAGCGATCACTGAAGATCACTTCCATGCCCCTTGTGCACGGATCGTTCCATACTATTATAGGATAAAGCTCATGTCCACGCTCGTCCAGCAGCACGCCCGACTCGGCCATACCGGTCACTGCTATGCCGACTATATTTCTCTTTGCAGCAACGCCCTCGTGTGCGCATGTGCTCTCAACAGCCTCGGTGACAAGCGAGCAAACGGTGTGCCATAGCTCGTCGGGATAAAAAACGCAAAGGGATTCCGGCGAGTTGACCTTGGGGGAGGGTGCGGATGCCAGACCGAGTCTGATACCGTCCTCGTTAAAAACAGCAGCCTTAATGTTTGTTGTTCCGACGTCTATACCAATAATGTATTTCAAAAGTATTCTCCTCCCGACAGCATATCGCAAAAGCTTCGCGTCGATACAAGCAGTATTATATATCATAAGTTATCATAATGACAATAAGTAAAATAAAAAAATCATTATTATTTGTTATTAACTATTGCAATTGACGAAAAATGAATTATAATGATAATCAGAAGCGAGCATTATTGATAAGTTAATAGGAATTATACGGGAATAAATGCCCTGATAATGCGGCTATACGGTTTTTTACCGGATGTATACCAATGATGTAATAAAATCGAACCGATACGAGTGTTTTGCTGTGAAAACGATTTGTTGCAGAAAAATAAATAAAATACGTTGACAAATAATACGCATGCAAAGTATAATGAATTGTCAAAAGAAATCGGAAAGTGTTGAAAGCGATAAGTAGATTTTACAAATGCATACGTAAATGAAAGAAAATGATAAATAATGTGGGAAAGCAGTGAGCTTTTGCATGTTAAATAAAGAATTGCAGGAAAATGGGGAGAAAATGATAGCAAATGTAAAAGAACTGCTGCGATATGCAGATGACGAAAAATTCGCAATACCGGCTTTCAACTACTCGGATGTTTGGGAGATGGAGGCTATCGTAAAGGCCGCCGAGGCGGAACATGCGCCGGTCATGATAATGACGAACGCGCAGGTGTCACAGACTCATACGATACCGTATCTCGGAGCGCAGGGAATAGAGACTATGCAGAGCGCAAAGGTGCCTGTTGCCAATCACCTCGACCATTGCCACGAGGTCGAGCTGTGCATGAGCGCCATAGACAGCGGCTATGCGTCGGTCATGATAGATAAGTCTCATCTTTCGGTACAGGAAAACGCGGAAGCGTCGCGCAAGGTCGTGGAATATGCAGCCGCAAAAAATATTGCCGTAGAGGGTGAGATCGGCCGTATCAAGGGAAAGAGCATCGAAGGAACATATGAAGGCGACGATTTCCTCGTCGATGTTGAGTCGGCGGTCGAGCTGGTAAACAGCTCCGGACTGGACTCACTGGCAATAGGAATAGGAAACGCACACGGCTTTTATAAGCAGAAGCCCGAGCTGAATTTCAAGCGTCTCAGCGAGGTCAACGAAGCTACGGATGTGCCGCTTGTGCTCCACGGCGGAACAGGCATACCGGAGGAGGATATCAAAAGGGCTATAAAGCTGGGCATCAATAAGATCAACATCGGCACGCAGCTGCATCACAGATATCTTTGCGCTCTGAAGGAAGAACTGAATAAGAAAGGAAAGGACATCATCACCACACCCAAGACCAAAAAAAGCAATCGCAAAATCCTGATGCCGGATTTTCTCTCTCAGGAGATGCAGGACT
>CAYVOZ010000055.1:0-1451 GCA_964453325.1 uncultured Christensenellaceae bacterium
CGCAGGTGCGGCGGCTAATGTGAAAGCAGCGCAAATCGCGCTCGATTTACGTTGCTCCGGCATAAGCGCGCAGACAGATATTGCAGGCCGCTCGGTCAAGGCACAGATGAAGCTTGCCGACAAGCTCAATGCGCGCTATACAACCGTTATCGGTGACGACGAGCTGGTCGGCGGCACGGTTAAGCTCAAGAACATGGGCACGGTAGAAAATCCGTTGGAGACACTTGCCGACGATTTTTTAAACATATCAATCAAGCAGTCGGTCAATGAGTTCAGCACCTCATTAAACGACATTAATCTGAATGGAATTGACCTTAATAAATTGAAATTTTAAATGACGAGGCGATAAATATGGACTTTATGACAGGCATGAAACGAACAAACTATTGCGGCGATTTCCGCATATCGGATATCGGGAAAGAGGTTACGGTTGCCGGCTGGGTACAGCGTCAGCGCGATTTGGGAGCGTTGATTTTTGTAGATTTGCGCGACCGCACCGGCATTGTTCAGCTCGCATTTGATGAGGGCTGTGACAAAGAAATTTTCGACAAGGCGTTCACCCTCCGCAGCGAGTATGTTGTGATAGCAAAGGGCGTTGTGCGCGAGCGTTCATCAAAGAACAAGGACATTCCCACCGGTGACATTGAAATAGAGGTGTCGGAGCTTCGCCTGCTTTCAAAGAGCGAAACCCCGCCGTTTGAGATTGTCGAAAATTGTCAGACCTCCGAGCTTACACGCCTTAAATACAGATACCTCGACCTGCGCCGTCCCGATTTGCAGAGGAACATACTCATGCGCCACAAAATCTGCAAAATCACACGCGACTATTTTGACGAGAACGGCTTTGTCGAGCTTGAAACTCCGATTCTTATTAAATCAACACCCGAGGGTGCAAGAGATTTTCTTGTTCCCAGCCGTATACATAAGGGCACATTCTACGCGCTTCCGCAGTCTCCGCAGCTTTATAAGCAGCTTTCAATGGTCGCGGGGTTTGACCGTTATATGCAGATTGCCCGTTGCTTCCGCGACGAGGATTTGCGTGCCGACCGTCAGCCCGAATTCACACAGATTGACTTTGAAATGTCCTTTGTTGACACCGAGGACGTGCTTGCTATCGGTGAAGGCTACATCAAGCGCGTGTTCAAGGAGGCTCTTGGCGTTGAGGTTGAAACACCTCTCCGCAGGCTTACCTACACAGACGCTATGAACCGTTACGGCTCAGACAAGCCCGACACGCGTTATGCGATGGAGCTATACGACCTGAGCGATATCGTCAGGGATTGCGGCTTCGGCGTGTTCACAGGCGCGATTAACGGCGGCGGTTCCGTGCGCGGAATCACAGCGAAGAACGCCTACGGCACATTAACGCGCAAAGAGGTTGACAAGCTGACCGAGCTGGTTCGCGGCATCGGCGCAAAGGGACTTGCATGGGCGCGCATTGCCGAGGACGG
>CAYVOZ010000055.1:1461-15533 GCA_964453325.1 uncultured Christensenellaceae bacterium
CGGTACTGTTGCGTCGTCATTTGCAAAGTTCATGACCGAGGACGAAATGAAGTCCATTATCGAAGCGGCAGGAGCAGAGAACGGTGACGTTATCCTGATTGTCGGCGACACAAAGAACGCGACGGTTCTGTCCGTTCTCGGCGCACTCAGAGCAGAGGTTGCGCGCAAGCTTGACATTATCCCCGCCGACAAGTATAATCTGCTCTGGATTACCGAATTCCCGTTTTTCGACTGGGACGAGGATGCACAGCAGTTTGTTGCAATGCACCATCCATTCACATCCCCCATGGACGAATGTCTCGATTATCTTGAAACAGACAAGGCAAGCGTCAAGGCAAAGGCATATGACCTTGTGCTCAACGGCATTGAGCTGTCGTCTGGTTCAATCCGTATCACGAATCCCGAGCTTCAGAAGAGGATGTTCTCTCTGCTCGGTCTGAGCGATGAAGAAGCGTATGCGAAATTCGGTTATCTGACCGATGCTTTCAAGTACGGCGCACCGCCTCACGGCGGCATGGGCATAGGTCTTGACCGTCTTGTAATGCAGATGCTCCGTTGTGAGAGTCTGCGCGATGTTGTGGCGTATCCTAAGGTTCAGAATGCTTCCGAGCCGATGACCGAATGTCCCGCCACAGTTGACACTGCACAGCTCACCGATCTGGGTATTGCACTGCTGAAGCAGGACTGATTTATCGGAGGATTTTATTTTGGCTGAAGGTAAAAAAAGCTCGGCTCTGATTATTGTCTGCCTCATTGTCGCTGTTGTTGCGGCGGTCGCGGGGATATCAATTCTGATGTCACAAAAGGCAAAAATCAAAGACCTGAGGGAATCGACAACTGTTATAAGCACGGTAGCCGAAACCGCATCTGCGGACGGTGACGTAGTAATATAAAAACGGACTCACGAAAGGATTGATTGAATGTTTAAAAGAATCATTGCGCTTGTTACCGCTTTAATTGCAGTGCTTGCTTTTGCGGGTTGCATCTCGGCCGGAGGAGACATCACAACAACTGCCGTGCCGGAGGGCTTGTTTGACAAAACAACTTCGGCGGACAATGCTACCACAGAATTTGCGCAGGGCGAGACTTCCGCCGACGGAGAAACTTCTGCGGAATCCGGAACCACAGTCCTTGCGACAGGTACTCCGCGCGTCAAGGTGACGATGGAAAACGGTGAATTCTTTGTCATTGAGCTTTATCCCGAATATGCACCGATAACGGTTACAAATTTCCTCAAGCTGGTCAACGAAGGCTTCTATAACGGGCTGACCTTCCACCGCATTGTTGACGGATTCATGGCGCAGGGCGGCGACCCGCAAGGAACGGGAAGCGGCGGCAGTGACCCGATTTTCGGTGAATTTTCAAACAACGGCTTCACGCAAAACACCCTGAAACATAAGCGCGGTACCGTTTCAATGGCAAGACGCTTGGGCAACAACGATTCCGGCAGCTGCCAGTTCTTCATATGCTATTCGCGCCAAAGCTCTCTTGATGGCGATTATGCGGCATTCGGCGAGGTTATAGACGGAATGGACGTTGTGGAGTCATTCCTCGATGTTGACCTTACGCTCGGCTCCGACGGTGCAATGTCATCTCCCGTCACTCCGATTGTTATGAAAACAGTTGAGCAGTTAGAGCAATAAGATAACAGGAAAATTTTTACATTACTATAATTAACAAACCTCCTCATAATAATTGTGATAAATTGTTATTTGGAGGTTTTTGCTTTGGATTATTTACAAGTGTTTTTGACCTCGATTGCATCGATTGCTGCGCTGTTCCTGCTCACAAAGCTCATGGGCAACAAGCAGATTTCGCAGATGAGTATGTTTGACTACATTACCGGCATAACAATCGGCTCCATTGCCGCGGAAATGGCGACCAAGCTTGAGGGAAATCCGTTGCACCCGCTCACGGCAATGGTGGTTTACGGAGTTCTCGGCGTGTTGATATCCCTGATAACCTTAAAGTCGCGCAAAATACGCAAGGTTGTCACCGGCAAGCCGATTTTAATTATTGATAACGGCAAGCTTTTTCGTCATAACATGAAAAAGGCAAGGCTTGACATGAGCGACTTCCTTGTGCAATGCCGTATTGCAGGATATTTTGACATAGGTCAGATTCAGACGGCAATTTTTGAAACAACGGGCAATTTAAGCTTCCTTCCAAAGCCCGGCATCCGCCCCGCCACAGTCGCAGACGTCGGCGCTCCGCTGACGCGGGATTCCTTGCCGAAGAATGTAATTGTTGACGGAAAAATTATTCCCGAGGCGCTAAAGGCGGCGGGCAAAAACGATGTGTGGCTGAAAAAACAGCTGAAAATACAGAAGATCGACAGTATATCAAACATCCTCTACGCCGCCTGTGACGACGAAGGAAACCTGTCCATATACAAAAACGAAAAAGATTCCCCCAACGCGGAATGGTTGGAATAATCGCAAACCGTGCGAGAATGCATAAAAAGGGGGGCTTGTTTTGTGGATTAACCTGACAATACTTGCACTGTCATATCTGATTGGCAGTGTGAATTTTGCCGTCATTTTTTCGCGTCTGTTCAAGCATACCGACATACGCGCTCACGGCAGCGGAAACCCGGGAACGGTCAACACCTTGCGTTGTTATGGGTTGCCCATGGCAGCGCTTGTGCTTGCGTGTGATGCGTTCAAGGGTTGGGCGGCGGTATATATTGCCGGCCTTTTGTCCGAGGACACGATTGCGGCGCTCATGGCGGGAGTCCTTGCAATTATCGGTCACGCATACCCCGTGTTTTTCGGATTCAAGGGTGGAAAAAGTGTTGCCGTCGCCGCGGGAGTCGTGCTCGCGCTCAGGCCGGATTTGTTCCCGTTGCTGTTGGTGATTTTTGCCCTCGCCACGGCGCTTCTTCGCTCAGTGACCGTCCGGATGGTAATGTGCGCGTCGGTATTACCTCTGTTCGTACTGTATTTCTGTCCCGACATTGACACACAGCTCAGGGCTTTTTTCGTATTGGTTCTCGCAGGCACAATGCGAAAAAGCGGATAACAGACGGGTTATACCCTGCTGCTATCCGCTTTAATATTTTATGACAAGTTTCCGGTTTTCTGCAAAACTACCGTTAATTCTCCGTTGTCGGTTCGGTTACTTCCTCTGTCAGCGGAGCTGTTGACTCTTCTGTTATGGTAGTTGTAGTGGTGTCATACGGCCACTTCCCGCGTGTGGTTGTTTCACGTGTCCATGACGGCTTGTTTGTGGTGGGAATTGCGGTAGTCGAAATCGTTGTGTAAGGTGCCGCTGTTGTGCGCTGCCTCCATGTTGTCGTGCCCGGCACGGTTGTCGGAGCCACAACAGAAACAACCTGCTGCGTTGTTGTGGGAAGCGTGGTCGTCGTAACCTCAACAAGATATCTCGACGCAACCCAGCCTGATTTTCCGTTGTATGTAACATACACCCAGCCGCCCTCATCTGCCGAACCGCTAACGGGAGAACCGTTCGGGATTGTGCCGACTAAGGCAGAGCCTGCAAGCGCCGAAATTCTGATATTGAGCGCTTCGCCGGATGTTGCGACTGTGTACTGAATTGACTGCGGCAGTGTGCTTGCCTCCTCCGCAGGCAGACTGGTTGTAACGCCATTGTCCTGCGTTGTGGGAATGGCAACGTCATTAACCGTAATCAGGCCCCATGAGCCGTTCTTATACGCGATAAAGCATTTGCCGTCATTGAGAATAATGTTATCATATTCAAAAGCCACAACAACATTGTTGTCAGTGTCGATAACACCAACCTTGTCATCCTTGCGAACCGCTGTCATACCGTTTTTGAAGCTAAGCACCTGCTCCTCAATCACTTCGCCGTCATTCACATTGCGGCGAATATACGGTGCATCATAAACAAACGGAATCACAACATCTGCGTTAAGGTTGATGTAGCCCCATTTATTGTTAAGCTTTGCGGCAATAAGTCCGTTGTTGTATTTACCCATCGCCTGATATTTGGGCTCAATTATCAAATTGTATTTGCCGTTAATCAAGCCGTATTTTCCGGAGAAATTCTGAACAACATAAAGCTTGTTGACATCGCCGTCTGCGGACGGAGTCGCCACGGCGCTCTCACCGCTCGGCGCAATTTCCATAAGCTTGCCGAGAGCGTCATCCCACTTGTATGCATTTGAGGCGGTTCTGTCTGTGGTCGGGGTGTTGGATATCGAGGAATATGTGTTGGTATCAACCTCATAATACGCGGTATCGCCCTCATGCTCATAAACACCGACAACAAATTTGTTGAACGACGGCTTATAGCTGAAGATATTGTAATACTGTGCAGACAGCACGGACTGACCCCTGCCGTTCATCAAACCCTTAAGCCCTGAAACAGAGTCAACATATATCACGATATCGCTGTTGACCGCAGTAAAATCCGAAACATCCTCCAACGCAACCGAGCTCCAAAAATAGTCACTGTTGAGCGCATCGGAGCTTGAGGCGGTTGTTACCGTGTTATTGCCGCTGGTAAGGAAGGTCTTTACAACAAAGCCGATAACGACAATTGCAATAAGTACCGTGGCGATAATCAAAAGAGTAAACAGCCTGTCTCTGATTCTGTCCTTCTTCTCCTCGAACTCTTCCTCTGTGTCGTAAACCTCGTTGAGAACCTCCACTTTGTCTGTATCAACAGTCTTGTTTGCCTCAACAATCGCCGCGTCGTTAGTGTATGAAACCTGACGCATAATTTTTTTGTATATTTTATTGTAAAGAGGCAGGTCTACCTCTTTTTCTCCCGTAATTTTATGCAGGACAACAGTCAGAACAAAAACGCTGTCCCCTTCGTAAGGAGAAAGCTCCTTTTCTGTCTCTTTTTCGACACTTTTTTTAAGCTCCTCGCTGAAAGTGCCCAGCACACCGCAGACAAGCTCATCCGAGCAATCAAAAACTGCGGCAATGCGCGGAACGGGAAGATTTGCGTAATAGTACAGCAGCACCGTCATAGTCACCTGCGGAAAACAGCTTGACAAAGAACTCTCGACCTTCTTGTGAAAGCCCTCATCCGAGACAAATTCCTGCGGAAAGAACTCAATATCCGCGTCAAACTCAATTCCGTCCCTGACGTAGGTGTTCAGCTCATTTGATGAATCGGAGCCGCGGATTTTCATGCATTTAAGTGCCGCTGTGGAGTACAGAATTTCTTCAAAGCTTTCCGGCGAGGTAAGCTTTGTTATTCCGTTAAAGCCTTCGACAAAAGTATCCTGCACAACATGGTCAATTTCTGTCGCGTTGGTCAGAACGGACGACACAAACGCACGTATTCCTTTGTATGTCCTCGAATATAGTGTACTGAATGCCGTGCCGGAACCCTTTTGTGCCTGAATAACTGCCTGAATGAACTTATACTCCATAGTATTCAATCACCGTGTACGGTAAATCCCGCACCCTTTCTGAAAGTTGTTTAGTTTGACTTTTATCGGCAAAACAACCCATGTTTAACCACAATATACTATGTATTATAATATACATAATAAAAAAGGTCAAGCCCTTTTTGGCTCTTTTATCATCCATTTTTATTTCCGTGAATTTACCATGAAAATTTCCGTTTTTTATTGTGTTTCCTTGCGAAACGGGTGTACGTCAAGATGTGTTGACAAGGCATACAAAATATGTTGACTTTTACATCTGAAATATGTTATTGTAGTATAAATTGGTATGCGCTGAAAATGGAGAGGATTTTTTTGAAAAAGACACTTATTTTTACAGTATCATTTTTTATTGTAATTTCCGCGGTAGTCATCCCGGTTTATGCTGCCGAGGATTTTGTCACTGCGTTTTTTCCTCATGGCAAGCCCGCCGCTCCCGTGCATACATATCTCGATATCAACGACACGGCACATTCGGGCAGCAGCGGTACTGTGGGCAACCTGTGGTTTACGCTGACAGACGAAATTGTTTCGCTCAACAGCACGATTGAACAGCTCATCGTGCTTGACGAATTTGCCGAAACATGTGGTGTTTTAGACGATGTTACCGTCTGCATTCAGTTTGATGTGTCGATGAACGGCGAGGACAGCTGGCTGTACGTCCCCGAATGGGACTCACACGGCGGCGACCTCGGCTATGACTGTGCCGCGCAAGAGTCAAGCTTCAACAGCTCCGAAAGGATACAGGCGACAACCACCTTTGACCTGTGCTGGGAAAAGACTCGTGCACACTTCGCACAATACATAATTAAAGAGGACGACCATTATTTGCTTGACCTTGAAAATAACACCCTGTTTTTCCGCGCGCGGTTCATTGTTGATTATGCGCTTACCTCTGCCCCGTCCGAACGGCTTCAGCTTATAAGTGACTGGTCGGCGATATCGTCTGTCGGCAAAGACGGAACACAGCAAACGCTTACCGAGCCGACGGATATTCCCGCCCCGATAGTTTACGGACTGGGCTTTGACACGGCAGAGGGTGATGACAAGACCTGTCTTCAATTCAATGTTGAATTTCCCGAAGGCACAGAACACGCGCAGCTTTATTATCTCATGCACGGCAACGCAGGGTATAGCGTGGGCGACCTTGTTTGTGAAATTAACGTCAACGATAAAGGCTGGCAGAGCATAGCCCTTTCCGACCCAAGCTCGCTTGAGAACGGCATACGCACCACAATATCCGAAAAAGATGTCAAAAAAGAAAACATCATACTTCTCCGTGTACGGCTTGAGGGAGAGCCGTTCACCTCCGGGTGGTCAAACACAATCGGTACCGACGGCACGAATATCGCTGCCGCCCCCGAATCGGACTTTCTGACCTCGCCGCCCATTGTTGTTCCTGTAGGCGGCTTGTCCGACGGCGGAGACAATGGCGAATGCCCGTTGTGCGGAATTTGTCCCGTTCAGCCGCTCGGCACCTGCCTGTTTATATGGATTGCAGTGGGACTTGCCTTTATAGCTACGGCTGTTGTTATTATTGTTAAGAAAAAGAGAAAATAGTATTGTGTAAATCGAAGGGGGACTTTGAGAATGTCCGATGACAAAGTGCTTTCATCTGACAATGAGAAGGCTGTCCGCAAATCTCAGGTTGAGCGGCGATATCTTTCTCCGAGAGAAATTGCAGCGTACTGTCTGACAGACCTCGGCACCGCGGCGCTGAGTACCTTTGTCGGCAATTCAAAACAGGTTTTCATGATGAATTATATGGGGATTTCCGGCTCCGCATGGGGAATTCTTTCCGGAATTTCCACCGCATGGGACGCACTTGATGACCCGATTTCGGGCGTGGTAATCGACAGGATGAGAACACGTTGGGGCAGACTGCGCCCCTTTTTGATTTTGTCAATGCCGTTCTGGTCAATCACATCAATACTGTTCTTTCTTGTTCCGGACGCGTTCAACACAACGCAGCGCTTTTTTTACGCGCTTATCATCACAATTTTTAACGGAATCGGAACATCATATCTCGGCGGCTGGAATCTGCTTCTGTATAACATTACGCCGAACATCAATGAGCGAAGTAAGCTGATTGCAACGCAGAAATTTGTCGAGCTGTTCAATTATCTTCCCTCGCTGGTGCCTGTGTTTGTTGATTTGCTGCCGCGCATGACAAACAACAGAATTATTCAGCCGCAGATTTACGGCGGCGCGTCGTTCATTTTTGTCGGCTTTGCCATTTTTGCGTGCCTGTTTGGATTTTTCAATATGCAGGAGCGAATTCCGCAAGCAAGCAAGGAGGAAATGAAGAAGACAAGCATTTTAAAATCCTTTGTTTTGGTTACTAAAAACCGTCCGTTTGTCGCGCTTCTTATTGCCAACTTTTGCAGCAGTGTCGGCGGAATACGCGGCAGTGCGGGTGAGGATTTCTTCTGGCTCAACTGTATGGGCAAGCTGTCATACCGTTTTCTCGCAAGTCTTTTTACGGGACTTCCCAACTATGTCACAACCCCGCTTGCTCCCTCGATTATCCGTAAATTCGGAATACGCAGGACAGCGATTGTCGGTTCTCTCATTTGCGGTTCATGTTGGCTTTTGCTTTATATTCTCGGATATTCGCCGAGCGAAAGCTCATATGCAAACTTCTGCTGGGTGACCTTCATGCTCACGGTTATCGGTCTGCCCAACAGAATCATAGGCGTATGCACACCCTTGCTGACGGGTGATATGTACGATTATCTTGAATGGAAAACAGGCATGAGAAGTGAGGGCGTTATCAACGCTGTTAACGGCTACGTCAGCAAGCTCTCAGGCAGTATCATCGGCGTGCTTTCCGGATTCGTCTATGCACTCATTAAGTTCACGCCGAACCTCGACAGCTTCGGCAATGCCATTCCTCACACCAACCCACGCGTGCTCAAGGGCATTTTCGGAATATTCACATTAGTTCCCGCCGTGTCTAAATTTGGCTACGCTCTTTCCCTGCTTCTGTTCAATGTCCATGGCGATTTTAAAATCACCATGAACGAAGAGCTTGCCGCCCGACGGCATGAAAAGTTGATGGCAGAAAAAAACGGCGGCGATGCGCCGTTGCATTAACGTGTAGGCAGAGGGATAATTTCTTCATGTTATACGCCCGAACCCAAGGCGGCATATTGTCCTCTTTCGCACCCGTTCCGTCGCGGGCATTTGTGGTTGTTGTTTTATCAATCTATCTGCTCGCGTATTTTCAGCGGGCGGCGATGCGCCGCTGCATTAACGTGCAGGCAGAGTGTTGTAACTTTCATGTTATATGCCCGAACCCAAGGCGGCATATTGTCCTCTTTCACACCCGTTCCGTCGCGGGCATTTGTGGTTGTTGTTTTATCAATCTATCTGCTCGCGTATTTTCAGCGGGCGGCGATGCGCCGCTGCATTAACGTGCAGGCAGAGTGTTGTAACTTTCATGTTATATGCCCGAACCCAAGGCGGCATATTGTCCTCTTTCACACCCGTTCCGTCGCGGGCATTTGTGGTTGTTGTTTTATCAATCTACCTGCCCGCGTATTTTCTGCGGACATCGTCCGCCGTTGCATTAACGTGCAGGCAGAGGGATATAATTTTTCATGTTATCTGCCCGAACCCAAGGCGATAAACTACATAAATGAAATCCGCGGGCGGATATGTTGCGATTTATCTCAACGTACCTGCTCGCGTATTTTTCTGCGGACATCGTCCGCCGTTGCATTAACGTGCAGGCAGGGGGATGTAACTTTCATGTTATATGCCCGAACCCAAAGCGATAAACTACATAAATGAAATCCGCGGGCGGATATGTTGCGATTTATCTCAACGTACCTGCTCGCGTATTTTCTGCGGACATCGTCCGCCGCGTATTTTTCTGCGGACATCGTCCGCCGCGTATTTGCTGCGGCGCTTCGCCGCCTGCGGACATCGTCCGCCGCTTTAACGGTTTAAGAGCCATGTGACACAATTCAAGTATCCTGCGAAGGTTACCCACAGCAGATACGGAATTTGAAGCCATGCGGCGGGTTTGTCGACTTTTGCAAAGAGGATAATCATTGCCAGAATCAGCACCCACAGCATAATCAGCCACAAAAACGCAAATCCGAACGCCTGCATATTGAAGTAGAGAATACTCCACACGAAGTTGACCGCCAGCTGAATACCGAAAACGACAAGTGCGTTTTTTCGGGCCGCAGTCGGCGGTTTGTTCCATATGCGTGCGGCTCCGATGCCCATAAGCGCATATAGAATTGCCCATACAATCGGGAAAACGATATCCGGCGGAGTCAGCGAGGATTTATCAACCGCGTGATAAGCCTCCATGCCACTCTTTGTCACCCATCCCGAAACCGCGCCCACCGCTTCCGTGAGTGCGATAAACGCAACGTATGGCTTCCAGTTATTATTTTTTATTTTAATCACCCCGGAATAGTATATGCACCAAGGGTGGATATTATATCAATTAACAAAACGAGTGCAATTTACAACGCAAAGCTCTCTGTTTTTAAATCGCAGTAGTATCGTCCCTTTTCGGCTGTGAATTTCAAAACACAGTAATCCGAATCAGTTACTCCTTTTTTATAGAACACAGTATCTCCCGTTCTCCAGATTTCTTTTTTCGTTGCCTCGTCCGTCAGGACTTCCATGATGCCTGTGAGCATAACACCCTCGTATTTGAAACGACCTTTGTTGAAAAAATAGATGCAGGAATTTTTATTTTCACTGTATTGAGCAACACGCGCAGACGAAGTGTTTGTCGAAAAATAAAAGCAATTACCTTCTATTTTTCGGGGCGCTAACATTGCTTTTGTGTTCGGGAACCCGTCCCTGTCGACAGACGAAATGATTGAAACCTTTTGCTTGCGTATGAATTCAAATATTTGTTCTTTTGTTTTCATGTTGTCTTCCTTTGTTTTTTAATCGGTTATCGTAAAAATTCAACAACATCCTTAAATGTACGGTCGCCCTCATCAAAGAGGAAAACATGGCCTGAGCCTTCGTATGTAATAAGCTTTACCTGCGGGCAAACCTCCTTCATACGTTCGCTTTGGTAATACGGCATAGTTTTGTCCGCCGTGCCCCAAATGCAGAGCATCGGCAAGCCGCTCTGACCGATTGCTTTATAGCCCTTCACCGTCTCTGCGGTGTTAAGTATTGTATGGCGCAGGGATGAAAGTGTGCATTTCAAAAAGCCTTTATAAAGGCTTGCATCGGCAAAGCTCCGCTGATAATAGTCTATCTCTTCCTCACTTACATGATAAAGCTCGCTTGCACATTTTTTCAGCAACAGCTTACCCGCTACTTTGTAAAAAACAAGCTCGCCCAGCACGGCTGGTTTGCACAGCTTCATATAGAGCGGTGGCTTGAACGTATCCATCCCGGCGGGTGCCAACAAAACAAGACGGTTCACGCGTTGCGGATATCGGCGGCAGAACTCAGCGCATACCGACCCGCCCATTGAGGTGCCGACAAGAATAAAAGGTTCTTCGCCGATTAACGCGCTTGTCAGCTGCTCAAGCTGCCCGGCAAAAAAATCGGGTGAATACTTCGCCTTGACCCTTTGCGAATAGCCTCTGCCGAGCAAATCGTACCTGAGCACCTTATAACCGCAGGCAAGTAACCCGGCAAAAATTTTGTCGTATATGTAGTAAGGTGTGGCATACCCGTGAACGAGCACAACAGCCTCGCCCTCACCCTCAAGCTGATAATGGGTTATCCCCGATGGCAAGGTGATAAAGCTGCCGCTCTTTTTATTGCGTTCTTCGTTGGTCAGCTCAAGACTTTCGGAAAGCTTAACGGCGTTTTTCATTTGTGTTTCATTCATTTATCGCACGCTCCTTTAACCGCATTATTGTTGTCTATGTAAATATACCATAATCAGACATAAGATTCAATAACAGAAATAGTGTTTCTGCCCGTTTCGCCGGACTGTTTTTGGTTTGTAAATTTATTATTGTTCTGCTCTGTAATTTTTCAGCTTCAGTCTTGTGATACTATAAGAACAAATATTACCCTGAAAGGACTGTGATTATATGCCTATTTCATTTAACAGCGCAAATCAGACTTTCAAGCTTGACACATCTGAGTCGAGCTACATAATTGAAATTTTTGAGCAAAACTATCTTCTTCATCTTTATTACGGCGCAAAGCTTCCCGATGACAATGTAAGCCATTTGCGTTATCACGGTTCGTTTGCTTCCTTCAGCGCCTCAAACGAAAAAGTGACGAACAACTGCTTCTCGGCGGATGTCGCCCCGATGGAATATTCGTGCGAGGGCGCAGGAGACAACAGGATTTCCGCGCTGGGTATTCTCAATTCAGACGGCAACAACGTGACGGATATACGCTATGTTTCACACAAAATTTATGCAGGCAAGCCCTCGCTTGACGGTCTGCCCTCGCTGTATGTCAATTCCGACGATGAAGCACAAACGCTGGAGCTTGTCACCGAGGATAAGGTGACGGGTGTCGTCGTTACGCTGTTCTACACCGTTTTTTCAAACCATCCCGTAATCACAAGAAGCGTTAAGGTTGAAAATCGCTCCGAAAATTCAATGCGTCTCGAAAGAATTTACAGCTGCTGTGTTGAGCTGCCGACAATGAAGCTTAATATGCTTGACCTTTACGGCAGATGGTTGAAAGAGAGAACTCTGCAGACCCGGCCGCTCGCTCACGGAATTCAAAGTATTTCAAGCAAGCGCGGTTCTTCAAGCCATAATCACAACCCGTTTGTTGCCCTGTGCAGTTCTGACGCAACGGAGGAGACCGGTGAAGCTTACGGCTTCAATCTCGTTTACAGCGGCAACTTTGCGGCAGACATTGAGGTTGACAGCTACGGCAGCACAAGACTGATTATGGGCATCAACCCCGAAACCTTCGGCTGGCTGTTGGAGCCGGGCGACAGCTTTTACGCTCCCGAAATCGTAATGGTATACTCTGCCAACGGTGTCGGAGCGATGAGCCGTGCCTTCCATAAAATATATTCGCAAAACCTGATTCGCGGCAAATGGAAAACAGAAAAGCGTCCCCTGCTCATCAATAGCTGGGAGGCGGCATACTTTGACTTTGATACAGACAAGCTTGTCCGCTTTGCCTCGCACGCAAAGGAGCTGGGCATTGAGATGCTTGTTATGGACGACGGCTGGTTCGGCGTACGCAACTGTGATGACTGCTCGCTGGGCGACTGGTATGTCAATGAAAAGAAGCTGCCCGGAGGTTTGAGCAAGCTGATTGAACAGATTAACGCGCTTGACATGAAATTCGGCATCTGGTTTGAGCCGGAAATGATATCGCCTGACAGTGACCTTTATCGGGCGCATCCCGACTGGTGCCTGCACGTGCCGTCACGTGACAAATCAATTGCCCGCAAACAGTACGTTCTTGATATGTCAAGGCAGGATGTTCGTGACAATATCTTTGAGCAGATGTACGCAGTGCTTTCGCAGAATAAGATTGATTATGTCAAGTGGGATTTCAACAGAAACCTGACTGAGGTCGGCAGCGCCCTGCTTGCCGCAGGCAGGCAAAAGGAAGTGTTTCATCGCTTTGTCCTGGGCACATATGAACTGATGGGCAGGCTGACAACGGCGTTCCCCGACCTGCTGCTTGAGAATTGTTCCGGCGGCGGCGGACGCTTTGACCCCGCTATGCTCAGCTTCTCACCGCAAATCTGGTGCAGTGACAACACCGACCCCATCGAACGTCTTACAATACAATTCGGCACATCGCTTTGCTATCCCGCCGCGACCATGGGCGCACACGTTTCGGCGTGTAAGCGCACGGGTCTTGGCACCCGCGCCGCAGTTGCAATGTGGGGCACCTTCGGCTATGAGCTTGACCCCTGCAAGCTTACCGATGAAGAAAAGACAGTTATAAAGGCGCAGATTTCGGATTACCACAAATACTATAATGTAATCCATTACGGCGAGCTTTACAGGCTCATTACCCCGACGGAAAACGACTTTTACTGCGCATGGAATTTCGTCTCGGAAGACAAAGCAGAGGCGCTGTTCACCTTTGTCACAATGCGGAAAGCCGAGTGTCCGCTGCGTATAATCAGGCTCAAGGGGCTTGACGCTCAGTCCTACTACAAAGACGAGCAGAGCGGCGCAGTCTATTCGGGCGCGTTGCTTATGAATGCCGGCATAAATCTGACGGACATTGCAAGCGGTGACGGTGACAGCAAGGTTATTCATTTTATAAAAGTCTGACAGTCCGCATTATCGCAGAGGTAAATAAAACAATAATCGGTACGGCATTGACATCGTAGTGTCAATCGCCGTACTGTTTTTGTCTGCATATAAATTCACATTGCACTCAGTCGAATTTATCATAAGATAAGCGATTTTTTCAATAGATTAAATCCGCAGGCAGACATTCTGTGACTACAAAAAGCAATAGCAAAAAGCCGACGAGTAATCGCCGGCTTTTTTATAGCAGTGTACAATTGACCCGCGGACGGAAACCGAAAAAGTTTATCTGTTTTGCTCGTCTCTCTGGTTTTGGTTGTCACGGTTATTCTGATTGTTTTTGTCGTTCTGATTATTGCGGTTGTTCTGTTTGTTCTTGTTCTTCTGGTTGTCCTGATTGTTCTGATTGTTCTGATTGTTCTGATTGTTCTGATTGTTCTGATTGTTCTGGTTGTTCTGGTTGTTCTGGTTGTTCTGGTTGTTCTGGTTGTTCTGGT